>JAAOMR010000605.1 GCA_018853935.1 Acidithiobacillus ferrivorans | reverse complement strand
ACTGCAGTGAAAAGAATGTCGAAGCGTGTGAGGCGCTGGGCATCACCCCCTTTATTGCCGTGGCCCGGGAAGATCACCATCCGGACTGGCGGCAGCGGCATACCGAGCCTGAAGAACTGGCTGAAGATGCCACCCTGATGCAGAGGATGATCCATCGCCTGAAGACCCAGGCTGGCCGCAGCGTTTACCGGCTACGCAAGCAAACGGTAGAGCCCGTCTTCGGCATCATCAAATCGGTGATGGGATTTCGGCAGTTCTCATTGCGCGGACTGCGTCAGGTACAGGGGGAATGGAGCCTTGTTTGTCTGGCGTGGAATATAAAACGTCTGGCCGTATTGCGCCTGTAGGGCAGGAAAATGAAGAAACGCAGCAAAAAACAGGGCAATAACGGGTAAAATCACCAAAAAAAGGTGTTTTCAAAAAATCCTGGGCGAAAATGGGCGGCAGTCGTGAGCTAAGTCCGACAGGCTGCTAG
>JAAOMR010000604.1 GCA_018853935.1 Acidithiobacillus ferrivorans | reverse complement strand
GCCCGTCCATGTTTGTTTCCATCAAGTATCTGGATTATCTTCAAAAATGGCTGGGATACCGGCACATCGATGATGGTGCCTTTTTTCTCTCTGTTTTTTCCACCCTGAAACTGGCTTATGGCGGATTGATGCCCCTGGGGCATGGTTGCATCCAGCAGATAGCCACCTTGCTTCACAAGAGTTTTGAACAGGCCGGACTCCCGGCCAATGATCAACTTGCCGTCGTAGAAGAATACGCCCAAGTCGCTCTTTAGGGCTTCATACAGCGCGTCCAACCAGAGCCTGGGGAGTATCCATTGATCCTGGCTTCCCACCAGGTAGGGACGCTCGCCCAGGGTGGATCCATCCATTTGGTCCAACCATTTCGGGCGAGTCTGATAGACATTCATAAAGTCTGCCCAAATGCCGGAAGTTTTTACGTCGCTTGGCTTTTGGTCTTTTTTCGGGTCGGCGTGTTCGGCGACCTGCGTCATGATCCCTTGCAGGACCGGGCGGTACTGCTGGTCATACCAGTGATATCCGTCCTCCGCCATCTTCCGGCGCTCGTCAGACGAGTATACTTGGTGGTCCAGTGCGCGCTCGGAATAGCGGGTAATCCAGGCCAAATCAATGCGTTTATTCATCGACAGAATATTTTTCAGAATATCGTCCACCCGAATTTCAAGTTTTGAAAACATGGGGATGTACTCATCGACAATAATAAGCCGTTCTTCCATATTTTGTTCGTTTCTTGCAAATCCCAAGAGCGAGGAATCGCCCGTAAGGGACTGATGAACCGTAAAAATGATCTCGGCTTTTTTGGACTCAGCCAGTCCCGACAGATATCCTGTTGTTTTACACTCTTCGGCGTGCGGGCAATTGCCCTGGATTCCATCCGTGAGATCCTGCATTTGGCATGCCTGGGACCATGGTGCACGCTTTTCTTTTTGCAGGAATGTGACGACCTGCCAGCGCTGGCAATTTTCCTTGCTGCGCGGCTGATGAAAACGTAGGGAACGCTGTTGTTTCAGAGTGTCACTCTGTATCATCTGTTCCTGCATTTCGAGCGCCGTTTGAAAAGTCTCCTGGGCCAAGTCATTAGTGGGTGCGCCGTAGATGTAGGCATGGCTTCCATCTACCAGCATCCGGGCCACAATTGCGCGGGTTTTGCCGGTTCCGGTTGTGGCCACCAGCCCGGTGACATGTGCGTCCGCTTCGCCCAAAATTTCAGTCAAAAATTCGCCAGCTTCGTCCGGCGAAGTGTAATAAACGTCTTGATCCTCGCGCCGCTTTCCGGTTTTGCGATGGGCATTAATCATTTTTTCCACGTTTTCTGTGGGAGATTTTTTTGATTTCTGGGGGATAAGTCGCCCGAGTTTTTTTGGGCTATGGACTGTCACCGCACCCACTAGCAACGATCGGATCGCGCCTTTTCCGCCTGCCTGCCACAAGATCCAGGCGTCATCGCGCAGGATTTCCGCATTCATTTCGTTCAAAACGGGCTTGCCGTCTTCCGAAGTCTCCATCTTCGCGCCGGGCATGACGCGGGCGGCGGGATTGCCTGTCCAGAGAATTTTTCCGGCAAATCCGGCGTCCTGCAGGCGGGTCACGATCTCCTTCATTTCCCCTTCCACCGCTCCACAAATCCATATCTGCTGCTTCTTTTCCTTCACCCATTTTTCGATCAGGTGATGGGGAATGCGGGGGGAGGGCAGGGCGATGGTCTCCTGCCCCGTCACCATATTCAGGACAATGGCATCCTTGCCGCCCATGACCAGCATCAAGTTGTTGGGACGTTTGGCAGTTTTGTCATCAATACCTTTGGGCAGAGGGATCATGGGCAACACCGTCACGGCGGCCTCTTGGTTACGGAACATTTTTGTTTCCGTTGCGCCGATGAAGTCCATGGGCGCGCTTTCGCAGGTCAGGAACTGAATGGCTGAAACCTCCAGGCGCCCACCGATTTGGCGGGAGTATAGAGGGAACAGAATGTTTTTTGCCTTTCCGTGCCGGGCCTTGGCATCCATCCGCAAGTCCAGTCCGGCTATGTGGCCCGCCAGTTGTTGGTCGCAGCCGGTGATGGCGGTGATTTGTTCTGGGGTTGCGGGTTGCGCCGCGGACCAGCGGGTCAGTGCCGCGCTCTGGCGGACC
>JAAOMR010000603.1 GCA_018853935.1 Acidithiobacillus ferrivorans | reverse complement strand
GTATAGGCTTGAACGACCCGTTCAGGATCGCGAGTATTCCAAAGGTCCTCGGCCATCCGCACTTTCAGTAAGGCAGATTCTTCTGAAAATGGGGGAGTCAGCGTATTGCTTTGCATGGTGGGTGCTCTCCTATGTTTCGGGATTGCCCGCAGTAGACAGCTCTGTCTATCTCGGGCAATTCTAGACAACATGGAACGATCTGTCTACCATAGCGTGATGGATAGACATTCCAATCCCGCACTCATGGACCAGACCAAGCTATCTGCGCGTGAGCGCATTCTGCGCACAGCGCACGTGCTCTTTTATCGTGAAGGCATTCGCAGCACGGGCGTGGATCGCATCATTGCGGAAGCGGGCGTCACCAAGGTGACCTTTTATCGCCACTTCCCGAGTAAAAATGATCTGATCGTGGCTTTTCTGGATTATCGTCACCGTATGTGGATGCCCTGGTTTCAGGATGCACTCCAAAGGCATGGCAACAATCTTCTGGCCATTGCACCGGTTTTACAGGAATGGTTTACCG
>JAAOMR010000602.1 GCA_018853935.1 Acidithiobacillus ferrivorans | reverse complement strand
TAGCTTATTTCAGATCTGGGCTGCGTGTTTTTTGGCGGAATGAATTGCGTTTGGTTGTTCTTTCTCTGGCGTCAATAGTAGGTTCGGTAATCATGGGATTCGCGTTTATTCTGGCTCTCGTCGGGTTGTTTTTTAATGGTTTTTGGCTGTTTCATGCGCCTTTGCATACATCATGGCGCTTTGTGTGGCTATGCCGTGGGTCAGCGTTGCTGTGGATAGCGTTTCTTTTCTTTCTGATATGGCGGCACATCGTCAGACTTGGAAGAGAATCGGCGGAGAAAAGCAGTGAAGAACCAATATAGAGAGC
>JAAOMR010000601.1 GCA_018853935.1 Acidithiobacillus ferrivorans | reverse complement strand
GATGCCTGTCTTGAATGGAGCAACGGGAGGTTTTATGTCGCTTTTCAGGAAGTTGGTAAGACCCGCAGCAGATTTGAGGCTTTCGGCTTTCGAACTTGCCCAGGACATTGATGCCATTTCATCAAAGGGGACACCGTCTCCTGAAGAATTCAACGGCGCCCACGCCCGGGCGGCGGGGCATTATGTCTGCGTACGTTATCACCACGATCAAGAGCCGTCTCTTCTTAGTATCTATGAAGCACGCCGTTACTTGGCATGGCTCCGTGCCGGTCATGTTGGAACCCACTGGAATATGGCGGATTGA
>JAAOMR010000600.1 GCA_018853935.1 Acidithiobacillus ferrivorans | reverse complement strand
AAATGGGCATCAGCTGGGATAAAGCCAAGGCCGGCTTCCAGGAATATCTCAAACAGGTGGAACAGGGTAATGTGGAATACCTCTACAACCCCGAACTCGCCACCAATCAAAATATTAATATGAAGAAGGCTTCCGCCTGATTCAGATGGATGCGCGAAATAACTCCGCCTAGTGCGGAGTTATTTATTTCCCCCGGAATCTATCCGGGCATGAAATACTTCAATCCACAAAAACCTCCCCTTCCGGCACATTTTTCGAGTATGCTTAAGCACACTCGCCAACACAGGCGATGGCTTTATCCGTTTAAACAGGAGGATGACAGTGGACCCCAAGGCCCTCAATACCCGTTGTGTAGAACTCTTTCAGAATCCCAATGTGCGCCTGCGCCTGTGGAATGCGCGGATGTTCTGGCAGGTTGGCAATCAGATGAATGTCGCAGCGACCGCGCTCACCGATCCCAAAGTAGACACCTGTGAGCTGGAAGTCATGCTCAGCGCCGCTGCGTTGACGGATTCCCAGTGTGCCGCTGAACTGGACAAGCGCGAGCCGGGCCGCGCCGCCTTCATCCAACGCCAGATTCGGGAAGGTATGCGCCCCCTCCTGCGTTCGGTCCATCCGGCTTAAGACAGCGCCCCGCTGCACCGGGTAATGAGGAGCAGAGCCTGATTATGCTGCTCCCCAACCGCATCAAGTCAAAAGCGCATTAATCTGCCGGGCACAGATAAAATCATTAGCCGTCAATCCATCTATGGCATGGGTGCTATAGCGCACCACACAACGTCCATAACCGACTTCCATATCAGGATGATGATCTTCCCGGTTGGCAATCCAGGCCACAGCATTTACAAAGGCCATGGTTTCGTAAAAGTTTTTGAAATGGCAATCCCGGCGTAGCGTATTGCCATCAAGCTGCCAGCCGGATAAATCCTGTAATCCAACTTGAATGGCCTCCGCCGACAACCCTGCCATCCCGCCTTCACAGGGTTGGCAACCCCCGCTGCGCAAGTCACTCTCCATTTTTTCCTCCTCTTTTGGCAAAATCGGTGCAAAGCGCTATCCTTGCGCCATCCAGCAAGTCATTCATCAGGGAACTGCCCCCATGTCCAAAAAGCCCGCCGCCCCGCTACAGACGCCCGATGGCAGCCAGCATATCCTGCTGCATTCCTGCTGTGCGCCCTGTGCCGGACCTATCATGGATGATATCCGCGCGGCAAACATCAATTTTACCGTACTTTTCTACAATCCCAACATCCATCCCCAGGCCGAGTATGAGCTGCGTAAGGCAGAAAATATCCGCTACGCTGAGCAACTTGGGGTGCCCTTTATTGACCTCGACTACGATAAGGACAACTGGTTTGCCCGGGTGAACGGGCTGGAGTGGGAGCCGGAGCGTGGTGAACGCTGCACCGCCTGCTTCGATATGCGCTTTGAGCGCTCCGCCCTGTACGCTGTTGAACATGGCTTCAGCATTTTCTCCAGCACTCTCGGAATTTCCCGGTGGAAGGATATGCAGCAGATTAATGCTTGTGGACACCGGGCCGCCGCGCGCCATGCGGGCTTGGAATACTGGGACTATAATTGGCGCAAGAACGGCGGCAGCGCGCGGATGATCGATATTGCCAAACGTGAGCAGTTTTATCAGCAGGAATACTGCGGCTGTGTGTACTCCCTGCGCGACAACAATCAGTACCGGATCAGTCAGGGCCGCGGCAAAATCATCCGCGGGGTGAAGTTTTACGGCCGCGACGAACGGATTCAGGAGCCAGATGCAGAGGCCGCGGGGGCTGCTGGCATCAAAAGCTCATAGCAGTCTCCCAATAATTCCAGCACCAAGTAATGCAAGAGCAATTCGCACTCGCACGCCTTGCCCCACGCCGACGAGGCACCATATGGCCTCCCACGCTGCAATAATGACCGAATGAGCATCTATCCGCATCCGGACAACGCGCTGCGCCAACCATTGCCCCGCTTGCCAGCCACGCCGCCAATTACGTTTAGGCGCTTGCCGCAGTCCCGCTATTTTTACTCACCGCTGCCAGATAGGACCAGGAAAAACCGGGACCTGGGTCCCATTTACGACCGGGGGCAATGTCCGAGTGTCCCACCATGCGTTCAGGATTCATGCCCGGGAATAGGCCCTGCAAGTCTGTCGCCAATGTCGCCAGACGCTGATACTGGATCGGCATGAATGTAGTACTTTCACTGCCCTCCAACTCGACGCCGACACTATAGTCGTTACAGGCTGGGCGGCCCTGCCACGCAGACGCCCCGGCATGCCAGGCACGCTGAAATACGCCGACATGCTGCCACAAAGTACCATCCCGTTCGATAAAAAAGTGTGCGGAGACATGCAAGTCGCGCAAAGCGCCATAGTACGGATAGCTACTGAAGTCCAACGTCCCCATGAAAAAACGCTGCACGTCACCGCTACCAAAGCCCTCAGGCGGGAGGCTGATGGCATGCACCACCAGCAGGTCCACCACCGTGCTCACCGGACGTTCGTCATGGTAAGGCGACGGCGCGCGCTGCGCCTGACGGTGCCAACCCGCACCGTCCCAGGCCGTCACGGCATCTCTTCCGCTGGCTGATCAGCCATCGCTGTCAGCCAGCGGTCTAATGCATGCACCCGCGCTTCCACCTGAATGGGGCGCTGATAATGGCCATCCCGGAAAAGAAAAAGTGCGGGCAGATGATAGACATTCAACTCCTGAGTGATCCCCATATCGATCCCTGCGTCGACCTCCCAGACTCGCAGGCCACTGCGGGTAGCCTCGTAATCCGTCAGCAACTTGCGCCAGATCCGACAGGAATGGCAGCCTGCGGAGGTAAAAAAAAGGATGATCAGTCCTTGGGAGGTCGCCATGCGCTGCCAAAAACCCAACTCCGATACCGTTTCCATGAACGTCTCCTCAAGTGCCAGTCGGCCAGGAATAATCCGCAGAAGCGCCATCACCGCAGTTCCTATGCATGGGCGGGCGAGCCTCTTTTCCGACAACGTACTAGATAATGACTGGTCCCTCGGTAAGCACCTGCCCGTCGTCGAGCAACAGGGCGGGCAGATTGCCGTCGGCACCAGTTTCTGTTTTTTTGCCAGCGAGGTCTACCTTTTCCTTCAGGGAGAAGAGGAGAATTGCGCAGTGGAAGTCACGCTCAGCGTCATTGGCAGGCAGGAAGAATATCCTCAGGGGATTACGGGAAAGGGCGTGTCGCCCTAGATCTGCGGATGCCGCCGTTCTTGGGGTTGTTGCAGGCGGTTCAAGGCCGAGAGATAGGCCTTGGCGCTGGCAAGGACGATGTCCGTATCCGCTCCCAACCCATTCACGATGCGTCCGTTCTGCTGCAAACGCACCGTGACCTCCCCTTGGGCGTCGGTACCCGTCGTGATGGCATTGACCGAATACAGCAATAATTGCGCGCCGCTTGCCACCACCGCTTCGATGGCCTTGAAGGCGGCATCCACCGGCCCTCCACCCACGGCACTGGCGGTCTTGGCCACGCCTTCCACCAAGACCTCCACCCGGGCTTCGGGATGGGTGCCCATCTCCGAGCAAACGCGCAGATAACCCAAGCGATAGCGTTCTGCCTGTTCCTCCTGCATATCCTCATTGACCAACGCCTGCAAATCTTCGTCGAAGATTTCGGCTTTGCGATCGGCCAAGTCCTTGAAGCGGGCAAAGACCACGTTCAACGCCTCCCCCTCCAGATGAATACCGAGGGCACCTAGGCGCGCCCGCATGGCCGCCCGACCCGAGAGCTTACCCAGGGTCATACGGTTGGCGGCCCAACCCACATCCTCGGCACGCATGATCTCATAGGTTTCGCGATGTTTGAGGACGCCATCCTGATGAATACCTGACTCATGGGCAAAGGCATTGGCACCGACAATGGCTTTGTTGGGTTGCACCGGAAAACCGGTAATGGTGGACACCAATTTGCTGGTAGGTACGATCTGGCTGATGTCGATACGGGTATCACAGGCGAAGGCATCCGTCCGGGTCCGCACCGCCATGACAATTTCTTCCAGGGCTGCATTGCCCGCCCGCTCGCCCAAGCCATTAATGGTGCACTCCACCTGACGCGCGCCATGTTGCACCGCCGACAGCGAGTTTGCCACCGCCAAACCCAGGTCGTTGTGGCAATGGACGGAGAAGATCGCCTGGTCGGCATTGGGCACCCGCGCGCGCAGGTTGGCGATGAGTTGCCCGAAGCGGTCCGGGAGGTTGTAACCCACCGTATCCGGGATATTGATGGTACGCGCTCCGGCGTCGATCACCGCCTCGATGACCCGGCAGAGGAAGTCCTCTTCGGAACGCCCGGCATCCTCCGGCGAGAACTCCACGTCATCGCAATACTGCCGGGCAAGCTTCACCGCCGCCACCGCCCGCTCCAGAACCTCGTCGGGGGACATGCGCAATTTGGCCTGCATATGTACCGGACTGGTGGCAATGAAAGTGTGGATGCGCCCCGCCGCTGCCCCGGCGATGGCATCCCCGGCGCGGCGGATATCAGCGTCCCGGGCACGGGCCAGAGCGCAGATACGGCTGTCCTTTACCGCCGCGGCGATGGCCTGCACCGCAGAAAAATCGCCGTTGCTGGCGGCGGGGAAGCCCGCCTCGATGACATCCACGTGCAAACGCTCCAGGGCCTTGGCGATACGCAATTTTTCATCGCGCGTCATGGCCGCGCCCGGCGACTGTTCGCCGTCGCGCAAGGTGGTGTCAAAAATGATTAAGTGTTCTTTGGATAAACTCATGGATCACCCTTTCCAGATCGCTTGTCGTGATTATATCGCGTTGGCCGGTTTTCACGAAGGATGCGCCGATCTGCCCCCATTCCGCAGGAGCACGCTACAGCCAGCGATACGCTGTTTGCTCGCTGATCCCCAAGGCGTCGCCCACCCGACGACGGTTACCCTGATAACAACGCAACAATTCAGCAAGGTTAGTCGAGTGCTGACCAGCCTTGCTGGTTTCAGGGCGTGCAAACGGTTCTGCCATTCGGGAGTGCTGAAGTGCCTTTGTCCTGCTTCCCAAGTATTGTGATAGAGTTTAAAGAATATAACCGAACTCACCTATCCATTCGCCTTTCCGGTAATCCAGACTGAGCCAGCGTGGTATAAAAGCATCTGTTCGTTTCAGTGGGAACGTTTGTAGATCCTGGACGGGCTGGTCAGAAATGGAGCATGTTTTAGAGCCTACAGCGCGGAACCAAATCTCAACGGACGCTTGGTGTGCATCCAGCAGCATGGAATCGGGGTGATGGGAAGACAGGAAATATGTCTTCTTGCGGATCAGGCAGCTGAATAATAACTCCAAATAGACGCAGAGCGGTTCATTACGAAGATCAAGCTCCCGCTTGGCCGCAGAGGTCATCCGCAATTGGATTTTATGGGTTGCGTTCAACATCCAGGGCTCTCACATAAAATTTAGCAATAACTTCGTCTCTGGCTTGTTTTAATTGCTCAGGGTGCGAAACAAGCTCATGAGACTTTTCCATTACACATAACTTGCTATTGATTAAACATGAAGGCACCTAAAAGTCTCTCTCTATCTTGAAAGTATTCATAATAACATCAATCATTTGGTTCCTTGCTCCATGTATGACGGCATCCATAATATCTCCTTCTGACCATCCCATTGCAATTAGTCTATCCATATCTGTCTGCGATACTGCAGCTGGGGTTTGCACCGCTTTGAGCGTTAGGAGCAAAATAGCCTTTTCACGCTCTGGCAAGGGAGTTGCTTCGGGGTTTTTCTTTGTTGCAGATACATCATCCGGAGATTGACCAAATTGATCAATCAAAAGCGCCTCATTAAACCCTACACAATAGTCACAGTGGTTAGCCTGAGACACCAGCATTCTTATAGTTGCGGTAAGCGCAGGACTAAGATGTGGGTGATTGCGATAATATTTGATACTTTCCCATTGTTGAGAAAGCGCCGCCTCACTCCACCCCTGAACCTGAAGCACAGCCGGCACCCGTCCAAAGGCCGCTTCAATCTCCTGGTAGATTTTAGCAGTTTTACCTGTAGCTTTTTCTGGTGTCAGTGGATGCAGGATGGGCATAGATGATCTCCTCAATAGTAAAACATACAGACTAGTCGGTATTGCGATGGAGTTCAAGTTTGAAGGTTCTCGAAATTTCAATATCGATTTCACCCTTGGTTTCAGGTGTCGTCAGCCAAGCTTCTGCCTAGAAAGCACATTCTATTTAATTTTCGGTGGTTGCCCACCCTACAGCAACGTATTGACTTGTCCCACCGAACGTCCTCAACCAGTCTTTAGCGACCACTCGCCCCAGTCTACTGCATCCATTAGACCAGTCCTTGATCTGCAGCAGCTCATCTGAGTGGCGGTTTTATTACGATCAGCGAGATAACCATAAGATGGATGCAATTTCCGATGCAAACTCCAGCCCAACTTCCCGGGACCCGCGCCGATTGCTGCCCCTGGATTTGGGGTTGAGCCTGGAACAGAGCGGATGATGTGGCCATTCCGCGGCCCGATGCAAGTAGTGTCTGGCCCTCTTGGTCGGCAGCGGGTGCATTTCGAAGCGCCGCCGGCCAATCGCATCAGGTCCGAGATGGATCGATTTTTCGGCAGGGTCAATGGATCATCCAACGACCCCCCGTTGATCAAGGCGGGGCTCGCCCATTTGTGGTTCGTCACATTACACCCGTTCGACGACGGCAACGGCCGTATCGCACGCGCCATCGGCGACCTGCTGCTAGCGCGCGCCGACGGCAGCCCACAGCGATTCTACAGCCTGTCCACGCAGATCCAGCGAGAGCGCAATGCCTACTACGACATCCTGGAGCGCACCCAAAAGGCGTCGCTCGATATCACCGAGTGGCTTGCCTGGTTTCTCGACACCCTGCACTGGGCCGTCGACCAGGCGCAGCACATCCTCGATGCCGTGCTGGCCAAAGCGCGGTTCTGGCAACGCTGGGCCGCTACGCCGCTGAACGAGCGCCAGGTAAAGTTGCTCAATCGGTTGCTCGATGGCTTCGAAGGCAAGCTCACCAGCAGCAAGTGGGCAACGATCGCCAAATGTTCGCCGGACACGGCGCTGCGCGACATCACCGAACTGCTGGCACGTGGCGTCTTGCGGAAATCTGCGGCGGGCGGGCGTAGTACCAGCTACGAGTTGAACGACCCACCGGGGTAACCCACCTTTCAAATGGGCAACCTCAACCCAAAGGTATGCCCCAGGGCGATGGCCGTACCCACCCACATTGGCCGCACGAGAGCCCCACCGATGATGTGCACGAAGCTCTCGATCACCATCACTGCGAGACCCACGTGCGCACCGCCCAGACCGGTGTAGGCCAGCGGCGATGGCTGTCCCCTGGGGTGGGTCGGGAAAAAGCTGTTAAGGCGGACATAGCACTGAATGCCCTCTCGTCGACCCCCAAAAGGGCAAGAGCTAGCGGAAAAGTCCATTGGACAGCCGTAACACCCGAAATGCTGGCCCGCGAGTTTGCCCGATTGCGGGACAAAACCGGCATCTGCACGGCCCTCAAGACCGGACAGCGGACAACATTCCACGAGATACGCGCTTTGGGTGGTAAGTTGTACAGGCGAGCGGGATGGACCAATGAAGCCATCCAACGCCTTCTGGGGCATTCCACCGAGAACATGACACCAAGCACTACCTAGACAAGCACATGGAGCAGTGGATCATTACCGACACGGTCGGCCTGCCCAAGGCAGTTTCCCAAAAATAACCAGAAAGTTTACCGAATGATTTCCCAGGTGCCGCTTGATAATGCGTAACACTATGTTTATAGTGCAAATATTGGTCGGGGCGAGAGGATTTGAACCTCCGACCACCTGAACCCCATTCCGTAAGTCTCATTATCATTATCATTAATTCAACATGTTGCGTCGCTTGCCAAAGCCAAAATCAACGCCAAACAACGTCACACGATACAATTCCCTGCTCACCATGGCACAAATCCGTCACACCTTGCCACCGGCATGGGTCCACCATAGATAGCGTGGTGGAGTATGCGCCGGGGGACAGCCATGCAGGCGGCAGCCATGCTGGTCACCTTGTGGCGAGAACCGCATTCCCGGTACCGGTATCCATGTGGGCACCCTGGGCGAAAGATCGCTACGGCGCGACGTGGTATGAGCCAGTCCAGAAGATTGGCGGACAACGCGTATTTACGTCAATCTGCTATGACCAGCTTCTGTCCTGGGTCTGGCTGGAAGCGGTCTGGCAGCGTCCTGATGTGATCGTTGCCACTTCTAATGTCTGGTGGGCTGCAAGCACAGACATACCGGCCATTGAAGATGAAAATACGGTTGCGTGGGCACGGTTGATGGGGGCTGGGGCGGTGATGGCGAGGAATGGGTGAATACTGGCGCCTATCACCTTATAGCACAGCCTCAAGATTTGATGCGAAGTAATACACTCGTGAAAATTTTTTGGCAATGGAATTTATAAATTGAATCTGGGCGGGCGCTAAAAAGCGCTGACAAAGGAAAATGGCCGGTGTAATGAGTGCAATTCCTGGCGTTATGGGAATCGCTGCATAGTGTTTCAGCACACCGTTCACGTTGCTAGAAAACCGATCTGGGACAACAAACTCCCTGCCTGCCGGTGCATGCGTTATCACCCATTCCAGTTCAGGATTATCCAAAAGAAATCTATCCATTTTCTTAAAAACGGTAATTCCATTTATTTGCCTTTCATCTATGGTTGCGACATTGTCGACTTGGCAGATGGTGTGTCCTCCATGAGACTCGATATACTCCATTTCATTTTGGCATTTGCTCTTGTCCCAACCAGTTACCCCATGAACAACGGCTGGAGATCGTGGATTGTCCAAAACTTCCCGCCTACTGAGCAGAAGTCCGTAGAAGGCCGATACTATTTCACACTCATCCTTGCCGAGGTGATCACGCTTGTCGTCAACACAAGAGTCTGCGATTTTCTGGAACTCTGCTTCAACACCATACGAACCGCGCTCTGTGGCATGGTCCCAAATACGATTCCCTGTGAAAATAGCATTCTTTTGGTTAACCCTGATCTTCTTACTCTGCTTGACCAACCATACGTCAACAGCGTTGTTGATACAGAATCGTTCGATGCTCTTCGCAGGGAATATGTGCTGTTTTCGGGTAATCTGGTGCGGGTTGCCGGGCTGCAAGTCCGAAGATTTGGCCATAGGATTCTCCCATTACTTTGTTGATCAGACGGGTAAATGTTGAGCCAGGAAATACCTGACGTCTCGAATCATAAACTCTACGTTCTGCTGGTTAAATTCTTCAGGTTTACCGTGCGCCGCGCTGTTACGGATAGCAGCCATCGCAGTTATCTGCTTTTGCTGTAGGGCATTATACACACCTGTCTTTGCTAGATCAGCATTCATCTTATCCAGCTTGCCCTGTGGAATTGAGTGACGATCACAAAGCTCTCTGATGCCTGTTTCCAGAACCACTCCCGCGATAACTGCTGCTGCGTAGTATCCCTTGCCTAATAACTCCTGCGCCTGGGCTAACTCATCCTCAAATACCTCTGCTTGAATCAGTGATCTCGCCGACTCCATATATCCACCTTCGTAATCTTCCTTAGCAGCCCTAAAGACAGCGCAGGCGCGTAGAAATATGTCATAGCTTCCGTTGTATACCCCTGGCCTTTCTGCCCTGACAAACGCCTTGTAATGCTCAGAATCCACGCCGCATGCTTGCACCAAAAGATTCTGTACTTTGATCCGCCACTCCAGAAGCAAGCTACTATTGACGCTTCTTTTTGTGCCGAAGCGTTCTGTATGCCTTATCTGTTCTGTGGCTACCACATCCTCAATCTGCTGCTCTAATTGAGAGAATCTTTTGGTGTATTTTGATATCATTATAACAACCTCTGAAAACACTTGGCATACCGTTTCAAACCCAATCCCCACTGACGGGTATAAGCGCAATCCACACCGAGCGCCTAAAAGTGCTTCGCGCCACAGCGGATCTTATCCCGCTCATCAGGCCGCACCTTGTTCATATCCTTGGTGCCCCGGGTTTCCCTGACTAGAGACAGATCATACTCGCAAACGCCATCCCTCTTCAGGGTGGCCCATTCCTAATATTAAAATAATTAGCTATGCATTTCAACTTTGAAGTTAGAATACCGTCATCTTTTTTGCACTTAGACACGGTAAAAAACTCATCTGGCAATACATTGTTCTTAATATCTGACGAGAAGATGGTGTAGAAATTTTTACGTGTCATGTAATTATCGCCAATTACATCACAGTAAAGCATTTCAATATTGGTAATATTTCTATTCAGATTAAGAATATCTTGAGGATCGGTTACTGGTTCTTTACTGGTTAAGAAAAACTGACAAATTACATCTGCGGATTCACCACCGCTAAGCAATTGACAGACTGGCACTTGAGTTAAGTTACGCAGCTCAATGTTTTTATTTTTAATTTTACCACTATCAATAAGTATACCGAGTTCGATATTTCTGGCTGGATAAGCGCCGTGATTTTTTATTTTTCCCATAACAACAATAACAAACTCATGTGCAGACAGCTCATTGGTTGCACCATCAGTACAAGGATAGACTTTCATGTAAAGATTTTTGGCAGCCTGAGTAATATAAGTATCCTGTGGGAGAAATATGCAGTATGGCTTGAGTTTAAGTCTTTCTGAATTGTGGTAGTTTTTATTTTGTTTACGCGTCTGCAAACCAAGATACAAAGTTGCAAGAGCCACGGCAAAAGTCCCGATATCAATATATTTCATGGGGTATAAATCTCATATGTCACAAAGCAGGACAAAGAATTTAGTATGTGAATTTTTAAAAAGCAGCAAAACCTAAAAATCCCACACCGAATAAAAAGAAAATTATCTGGAGCATTGAAGTCCATTTAATATTTCCAGCATATACATTAATTTTGTCCTTACGAGCAACCATGCCAATAATTGTATATTGTGCCGCAAAACCAAGAGCAACACTAATGATGAGAGTGATAATCGATAGTCTAACGATCAAAGCCTCATTTTTCATAAAATGAAAGACATGAAATTGCTGAACCGACAACACAAAAAAACCACCTACGATGGCGGTAGCCAACGTGATAAGATGTTTAATGGTGGATAAAATAACATTGAGCACAAACTGCTCTCTGTAACTCAGTCGCAAAATGGCCACATTGGACATATATTCTCCAGAACCTCTTTTATTAAACCACATGTTATACTGTCTGTTTGTATGTTTTGGATGAATGATATAGGATCACTTAGACCAAACATACGATTTCGGCCTAAATGCTTGGTTATAACATTCCTAGCAACAAAGTTTATCGTCGCTCTTGAAAAATCAAGTGCGGCAGCCTGAGATTTTATAATTAATTCGTTCTTTGATGTTTGCTCTGCGTTTTCATGATACAAGGCCAATACGGTCTCATTGGCTTTTTTAAAAATAGAATCGAGAAGCAATCTGGCTTCTGGTTCAAGATTAAGTCCACTTTCCCCAAGCTTATTAAGTATAAACCCATCAAAGGAAAATCCATTTAATTTTGCAGCAATAGATTCATCTGTATAGAACGGACTCTGCAGCCCATTCACAATCCTGACAGTCTCCACACTAACCTTAACGACTCGTTTGATCAGATCAACAATGTACCGTGGTTCACCATGTTCCTCTGCCCACTTGTTTGGATCATTCACGATGCCGCTGGCTTTGTCCGTCGTGACTTCATATCGATCTATGATCCACTCGATAGCCGGCCTGCCATTTACCACATACTCATAGGCTTCCAGCGGGATTCCAGTCAAAGACAGGTAGTCGTTATACCGGATAACCGTCTTGTCTGCCTTGCCGTGCACATTTTTGGCAAAGCGCATCTTCACCACCCGGTAATCTTCAATAGTGCCGTGAAGCACTTCATTGAGCGGCCATGGCTCAACCGTCTCATAGTTCAGGTGCCACTCGCCCAACGCGCGCCCAGCCTTGCTAAATACCCAGAAGTCCGGTGCATAAGGGATACGGGGCAGCATTTTCTTGAGATCGTTGGCAAAGCGTGTGCGGTATTCAGGCGAATGGAGGATGCCGTACACATACCAGAAGATATCCTCTTTGGTGATGCTGGTGTCTTTGTATTGCTCGCGGAAAGCATTGAGAGACCAGTCTGTGATGGCGTCATGACGAATGTAGCCGTCTTGTTCTGCTTTGGGTGTGTCATCCAAAAGATTTGCTTGCTTGATCTCACCGGGGTTGGCATTGGTAATTTTTTCATACCAGTAGAGGGGTAAACATTGGCCTGTATCATGAAGGTGTAAGTTTGGAATGCAGTCAGCGGCCAACGCGGAGAAAGGACGCCTAGCTCCTATCCCTGTTAATGAGATAACGATATTTTTGTGGCTGGCAGTAGGGAACAGTTTCGGTATTTGCAATACCATTTCGTTAAATTGGCCATTAAAATACATTACCAGTTTAGTAAACGGACGATACTGACCTACGGCTATAGATTGATGTTGGAAGCTGTGTTTTTTACCCTTTTCAGCATCTGATTTTAAACCTCTCGTCCAGCTTATATGTTTTGGATTACTGTCAACAATATCGTCCACATCCGGCTTATTACCTTTACTCAATCCTTTGCTAGCCTTTTGGTACAGGACGGTTTCTTGATTATAGTATTCAATCATTCTCTGCATATTGTGCTCCAAATCATTTCTGGAGAAACTGTACGCCCAAACATCACGGCCGGTCACAACACCGAGTGAATAGATAGAGAATATGGTTTTGTCATACCATTTTTCTTTACTTCCAAGCGGCACAAAGGTATCAAACACCTCATTCCTCTGTTCAGCCCAGTCCCCAGAATCATTGGGCTTTATTTGTGTAAAATTCATGCCACCTATATTAGCAAACTTACTAATCAGGTTAAATTTTTCTTCACGACTTAGGCAATCACCAATATCGTGATAGAATAATTCGCATGGATTATTATCTTTCTCTAGCTTTATAAGCACAACAATCGCCGTCCCGGTTACAATGTCAAATATCCCCTGTCCTTCCTTTTTTGCATCTTCACCTATTCGGCCCTTAATAAATCCACGAAGGTTAAAAATATATGCGTACCTAAATTCTTTTTCTATTGATTTTCTCAGTCCCCCTCCATTACTGCTGTTTATAAACCGCCCGTTGGTAATAAAAGATACAACGCCACTATTTCCTATTCGGTCAGTTGCCCACCGTAATGCGCGAATTTCAGAAGCATATAAATTTCTAACCAATTTAGAACTTGACACAGCAGCATAGGTTTCCCTAATCCGCCCATCCAGTCTTGGGTATGAATTATTTTTATTATTTTCATTTCCGCTTGTTTGACCTATAGAATACGGCGGATTCCCGAAAATTACACGTATTTCCTGCTGCCTTTCGTGCTTAACCCGTTCATTGTTCTCCGGAAGAATGATATCGTCTATACCATCCCGCACCTCATCCATCTGAAACGTGTCTGTTAGCACGATGCCCGGGAACGGTTCATACTTGCCGGTAATCGCATGATAGGTGCTCTCGATATTCAGTGCGGCAATGTAATACGCCAGCAAAACAATTTCGTTGGCATACATCTCTTCCTTGTATTTTCTTTCCAGGTCTTCTGGGGCAATCAATCCACTCTGCAGTAATCGTGTCATGAAGGTACCGGTGCCGGTGAACGGATCCAGCACGCGCACGCCGGGTGCGGATATACTGGTCCCAAAGTGCTTTTTCAGGGCGTAATCGGCACTGTGCAGTATGAAGTCCACTACCTCAACCGGTGTATAGACAATCCCCAGTCGTGCCGCCATGCGGGGGAATGCCGTCTGGAAAAACGTGTCATACAGGTTGCGAATCAGATCCTGGCGCGATTTTTCACTTTTGGCGACGGACACTCGATCTCGGATGCTCTGATAGAACTTGTCCAACCCCTCCGTTTCGCTATCCAGCGCATGATCGTCCACCACAGCCAACACCGCCTGCAGCGATCGCGATACAGGGTTTTCCTCAGTGAATGCGTATTCCGGGGCATCGTGGGCACCCATTCCGTTTGATCGTGGGCAGTGATTCTGATTGATGGTGGGCACCCGTTACGATTGATCGTGGGCACTTTTGTGGACTTTCCGGAATCGGTGCCCACGATGGCGGAATCACTGCCCACGATGCCGGAACGGTGTCCCGGTTCCCCCTTGGCGAAAAGAAAACATTTTGGTCATTCATTGGCTTAAATAGCATCCTTGGCTCTTTTTACAGGAGATCCAGGATGCCCACACCGAGGATGACCATGAAGGCGATTCAAGAAGTAATCCGTTTACATGCTGCAGGCCTCAGCCAGCGGCAAATTGCGCAGGCCTGCCGTCTTTCTAAGGGAGCGGTTGGCAAATATTTGCAGAAGGCCGAACAGGCCAGTGTCTCTTGGCCTTTGCCCCCCGAAATGGACCCGGCAAAACTGGAAGCACTGCTTTTTCCCGGCCATCGGTCCGCCACCGTGACGGCGCCGGTGATGCCGGATTTTGCGACCATCCACACGGAAATGCGGCGCAAGGGCATGACTCTGCAACTTTTATGGGAAGAGTATATGGCCGCGCATGACGAACAGCGCGTCTATCAGTATTCCCAGTTCTGCACCCACTATCGGGCCTGGAAAGGCCGCCTCAAACGCAGCATGCGCCAGAACCATTTGGCCGGTGACAAACTCTTTATTGATTACGCCGGCCCCACGGTGCCGATCATTGACCCCGGCACCGGCGAGATTCGCCGGGCGCAGATCTTTGTAGCCGTGTTGGGGGCTTCCAGCTATACCTATTGCGAGGCCACCTGGAGCCAGAGCCTCAGCGACTTCCTGGGGTCCCATGTGCGTGCCCTGCGGTACTTTGGCGGAGTACCCGTCCTGCTGGTCCCCGACAACCTCAAGGCGGCGGTCACCAAGGCCTCCCGATACGAACCCGAGATCAATCGCAGTTATCAGGATCTGGCCACCCATTACGGGGCCGTAGTGCTTCCGACACGCCCCTATAAACCCAAAGACAAGGCGAAGGTCGAGGTCGGCGTGCAAGTGGTGGAGCGCTGGATTCTGGCGCGTCTACGCCACTTCCAGTTCTTCTCGCTGATGGATCTCAACAGGGAGATCCGCCGCCTGCTGGAGGATCTGAATCAGCGCCCCTTCAAGCAGCTACCCGGCAGCCGTAAAAGCACCTTCGAGGCTTTGGATCGGCCCGCCCTAAAACCCCTGCCGGCGCAGGATTATGTCTTTGCCGTCTGGAAAACCGCCAAGGTCAGCATCGACTACCACGTAGAGTATAACCGGCATCGTTACTCGGTCCCTTACCGTCTGGCCCATGAGCGGGTCGATCTGCTGGTCAGTGCCCGAACCGTAGAAATATTCCATCAGCAACAACGGGTGGCCAGCCACCTGCGCGAGGACAGTCAGGGCCGCTACAGCACGCTCACGGAACACATGCCCAAGGCCCATCAGCGGCACAGTGCATGGACGCCGGGACGGCTACTGAACTGGGCGCTCTCTATCGGTCCCGCGACCCGAGATGTGGTGCGCTGGCAGATGGAGAGCAAGCCCCATCCTGAGCAAGGTTACCGCTCCTGTCTGGGCTTGCTCAGCCTCTCCCGCAGCTATGGCAAAGATCGCCTGAATACCGCCTGCCTCCGGGCATTTAAAGTGGGGTCTCCCACCACCAACAGTGTCAAATCCATCCTGCAGCAGGGACTGGATCAGGTCACGGAGACACCTCAAAAGGCGGCCCCGCTACCCGCCCACGACAATATCCGCGGACCCCGCTACTACCATTGAACAGGAAGAAAAATCGCATGTTACAACAACCCGCTCTGAACGCGCTGCGTCAGCTCAATCTCCACGCCATGGCTGAGGCTCTGGACGAACAATCTCGTCTCACACAGATCCAGGATCTCTCCTTCGATGAGCGTCTGGGACTGCTCCTGGACCGAGAACTCTGTGCCCGGGATCAACGCCGTCTAACGCGCCTGCTGAAGCTCGCCCATCTCAAGCAGAATACCTGTGTGGAGGATATCGACTATCGCGGCTCCCGTGGACTGGACCGATCCAAGGTGATGGCACTGATCCAGAACACCTGGATTCGGCAAGGCCATAATCTGCTGATTACTGGCGCCACCGGCACCGGCAAAACCTGGCTGGGCTGTGCCCTGGGTCATCAGGCCTGTCGTCAGGGATTAAGCGTTCGTTATTTGCGCTTACCTCGCCTGTTTGAGGAGCTCCGGATTCGTCACGGTGACGGCAGCTTCGGTCGCTATCTGAACACGCTCGCCAAGGTGGATTTGATTATCTTAGACGACTGGGGGCTTGCCCCCATGAACGGGGAAGACGTGCGAGATTTGTTGGAGATCATTGATGATCGAGTGAACCAACGAGCCACGCTGATTACTAGCCAACTTCCTGTGGACCATTGGCACGAATACTTGGGTGAACCGACCGTGGCCGATGCGGTGCTGGACCGGTTGCTGCAAAGTGCCCACCGACTCGATTTGAAAGGGGACTCCCTGCGCCGTCATCGTGATGCTCACGGAACACCAAAACTTGACCCATCGTGACCACCTGAGCATAAAATGGCGGTGACCAGAATGTATGCTTTTCGGGGGTGCCCACGATTAGCGGAATCGCTGCCCACGATCGCCGGAATGCGCAGTGAATGCATATCCTTCAAAAAGTGCATCAAATACCGGACGGGTCAGGATATGCTGGACCAGCATTTCAATTGCGGTATTTTCATCAATTACCGGATTCAGCGTCATTTGCAGGCCGGATAGGTATTTTTCAAAAGCAGCCCGCGCTTCTGGCTGCCTCAGCAAATCCCGAAAGCGCAATTCCAGCCGACCAGCGATCTTGGCGATATCTTTGGCCCAATCCGCCCAATATTCACGATCACCCAACTTTTTGGGGATGATGGCGTACACGGCCTGGCTTATTTGTTCCAGTGGCAGATCGGGGAAGTCTAACGGCAGATTTTCAGTGTTATTACCATCGCGGTCTTTTTTTGTTCCGCCATCTCCAGTAATCACCTTGATCTTGCGCCGAAATTCCGCCTCATCGACCAGAGATTCATCGTGTGCCCGCAACGCCTTGATAACTTTCCATATGCCCTTGAACTGTGCGTCCTTATCCACATAGTTGTTGTAGTCGGACACCTGAGACATGGGGATACAGACGGGCAGGATGATATATCCGAATTTCTTGCCATCGACTTTGCGCATGACCCGGCCCACGGACTGCACGATATCCACCATGGACTCACGGGTATCAAAGAACACCACAGCATCCAGGGCAGGTACGTCTACGCCCTCAGAAAGACAGCGGGCATTGGACAAAATGCGGCAATGGTCCTCGCCAGGTTGCGCCTTGAGCCAGTCCAGCGACTTTTGCCGGATCATGGCATTCATGGTGCCGTCCACATGCTTCAAATCGCAGTGCACCATAGGGCCTTCCTCGCCAACCTCCTGGTGCTCCTGATAGATCACCACCAAACGATCAAAAACTTCGATCATCTGCTTGGAACCATTGATAGACCGCGAGAAGGCAACAGCCCGACGCATAGGGTCAGGATCGTTGCTCAGGACTTCCTCTTGCCCGTCATCAGCCAGCAAACCCTGCTTGGATAGCCCTTTCCAGCTACCGATGATCTTGGCCGCAAAATTGATGTCCACGGCCTTCTTGTCGTCGATTTTGTATGCGTTATTGTATGCGTTAGCGAGTTTCGCCATGCGCTCCTCATCGACAGCCACGATGAGCACTTTGTATTCGGTCAGCAGGTCTTGATCTACGGCCTTGCCAAAGCCCATACGGTAAAATTCAGGGCCGTATGTGTCCTCGTCGTCCATGGAATACAGTGTGGCATTGGCGGCCTGCGCCTTGCCCTTTGAGGCATCGGCGAATATGCGTGGCGTTGCCGTCATATAGAGCCGCTTGTTGGCCCGTATTAGGTGATTGTGATGAACTTTGACGAACTCGGAATCGTCCTTATCGGTCGCCAGCGTCAGCCCGGTAGTCCGGTGCGCTTCGTCGCAGATAATCAGATCCAGCGCACCTAGCAGCCGTCGGACTTTCACGGGCCAGCCTATTGAGGTATAATTATTTATAATTCAATATGATGAGTGAACGATGGCCCACTTTATCGACCCCGACCGCAAGACCAGTTATCTCCTGCCTCCGTCCATGGAGGACTGGTTACCCGAAGGGCATCTTGCCC
>JAAOMR010000060.1 GCA_018853935.1 Acidithiobacillus ferrivorans | reverse complement strand
CGGCGATGAAGCGGGCATTATTGCTCAGATGCTGACGTAATGCGGCCTGCCACTCTGTACCGTAGCGCCAGGCGCTGGTCATGGCGGTCAAGGCGAAGAGGTTGGTGTGCTGAATCTGGCTGCGGCGGAGCTCATCCAGAAAGCCGCGTCGCAGTTGGGCGTCGGGGATAACGCTGATCCCGCCACCCAGTCCCGCCAGATTGAAGCTTTTGCCGGCAGAGCTCAGCAGGATCGAGCGCGGGAAGAGACTGGGGAAAGGGTAGTGCGGATGCTGGCTGAGATCGGCATGGATTTCATCGCTGACCACCACGCAGCCGGCATCGGCGCAGAGTGTGCCCAGTCGTTGCAGTTCTTCCGCTGTCCAGACCCGCCCCACCGGATTGTGGGGCGAGCAGAGGAGCAGCAGCTTCGCCTGCCGGACGGCGGTTTCCAGGGCATCCCAATTCATGCGGTAATGGCCGGTGTCATCCGCGATCAGCGGGGCCAGCAGCAATTTCCGCCCGTTGTCCTCCACTGCAGTCATGAACGGCGGATAAATGGGAGGCATGACGATGATCGCTTCGCCCGGCCGGGTGAAGGCGCGCACGGCTGCGTAAAGGGCAGGAACGACACCGCTGATGCAGGCGAGCGCGTCGCTTTCCGGCCGCCAGCTATGGCGCTTGGCCAGCCAGTCGGCGGCGGCCTGCAACATGGTCCCTTCATTGCCCGGATAACCGAAAACGGGATGCTGCAGACGTTCCTGCAAATCGGCGATGACCGCGTCGGGTACGGCGAAATCCATATCTGCCACCCACATGGGCAGCACTTCAGCACCAAAACGTTCTGCCGCAGCATCCCATTTAAGGGATCCGGTTCCGCGTCGTGGAATGACTCTGTCGAAGTCGAGGCCGTCCTGTGCCGCGCTCACAAGCGCTCCCAGATGGTCACCTGCGCGATACTGTGCTGATATTTGCGCGCCGTTTCGCGGATGACGAAGGGTAGGTCCTGCGGACCGCCATCGCGCAGACGGAACGGTCCGGACAAAATTTCGCGCAGGGCGTCGAAGGTGCTCAGATTCTCCCCATCCCGTTTGAAACCGCCGAGCCATTCTGTCCGCGCAGTATATTCTTCCAGCCAGGTATAGGGCGAAGTGATGACCAGCAGACCACCGGGAAGGATGCGCTCGGCAATGTCTTCCAGAAATTTGCGGGGATGGTGCAGGCGGTCAATGAGGTTGGCTGCGATTACCAGATCATAATCCCGATATAAGGGCCTCAGATTGCAGGCGTCGGCCTGGAAGAAGTGGACCCGGGGCGCCGTCCCGGTCAGGCCCAGGGCAGCGAGATCCGCCGTTTGATAGCTTTGCAGTTCACCCTCTTCGGTCAGGGTGTAGGAGAAGTGCCCGCGCTCGCGCAGTTGCACGCCGACGCTGATGAAGCGTGCCGAGAAATCGAGGCCAGTGACCTCGGGGCAGTGCCTTGCCAGTTCAAAACTACTGCGACCAACGGCACAACCGATGTCCAGGGCGCGCCGCAAGGGCTTACCCGCCATAGCCTCCACCGCGATGCGCGCGACTTCCACCGCAAAATTGGGCACCCCATAGTATTCGCGCCCATAATGAAATTCCCCATACTGGGAGACCAGGGCGTCACTCTCATAGACCGGTACCTCAGGCAGCGCATTGGGCGAGGTCACATAGCGGAATCCCGCGTGCTGGAAGAAGTGGCGGCGGAAGGCATAGCGGGCTTCCTGCTGCATTTCGTTGCCGAGACTGATGAACGAAGCGCCCTTGATGAGATTGTGCTGCTGGTCGAAGGTGGGCACCGTGAAGTCATCATAAAGCGGATGTACCTCGAAACCGGGAAAGGGATAGATGGGCGTCGCGGTCCATTGCCAGACGTTGCCGATCACATCGTAGAAATCCCCCTGTTGGAATTGATCTACGCGGCAGGGCGAACAACCGCCGGCAAGTCCGATATTACCGGGCACCGCATCATCCCAGGCAGCGCAGTCCGCGAGTCCGCTGAGATCACGCAGGCGCTGCCATTCATCCTCGCTGGGCAGGCGCAGGCTCTGACCGGTCTGGGCTGATTTCCAGCGGCAGAAGGCGTCGGCTTCCAGCGCATTCACCTCCACCGGCCAGTTCCACGGCATGGGGCGCTCCTCCGCAATCAGGCGTAGCCGCCAGGTGCCCTGATCCGGGACCCAGAAAGTCGGGTGCCGGGCCTGGCTGAAGCGGCGCCAGCGATCTCCCTCTGCGGTCCACCAGCGGCTCTCGCTGTAGCCCTCCTGCTCCACGAAAGCCAGGAACTCCTGATTGCTCACCAAAAAGCGGGAGGCATGAAAGGGCTGTAACGCCGCCTGATGAAGACCATATTCATTATCCCAGCCATAACGAGGATCCGCGCGTTCTTTGCCCAGACGGACGGCGCCGCCAGCCACGGCCTGCAGGATATTGTCCGGCGCAGCCCCTGCGGGGGTCCAGGGACGGAAGGCTTCCACCGGCCGGACGCGGGACAGAGGCAATTGCCGCATGAGCACCGAACTGGTCTCCAGATGGATGTTTTCATGCTCAATTCCCATGAGGATCACCCACCACGGCGAATCCCAGGTGATGGGCAAAGACAGGGGCATCTCGCGGATCAGGCCATCCACCAGTTCCCGCACCTGCTGCCGATACTGCCGGACGTCGTCGACGGAAGGCCAGTCATAATGGGTTTCGTCCAGGTCGTCCCAGGACATTTCATCGACGCCGACCGCAAAAACGGACTCTAAACGCGGATCGAGACGCTGTCCGATCAGTCCGGCTACCTGGAGTTTGTTTACATAGAAGGTGGCGCTATGGCCGAAATAAAAAATCAGGGGATGCCGCAGGGGAATAGCCTTCTCATACCACGCGGCCGGCTCTGCCAGATGATCAAAAAGCTGTTCATACAGCGAAAAAGTCGCGTGAAAGGTCCTGCGAATCTCTTCCCGCTTTTGCTCAGCGTGCTCGCCGTCGAGACGGAGCGCAGCGATACGTGTACGCGCCATGGATTCCCCTTCTGTACGTCCTTGGTGTCTTAGTGAGTCAGTCTAACACAAAGATACCGTCCGGTCGGATGCGTGGGAAGGGGTGATTCTACCTACAGGCGGCGGTTCAGACACTCCTTCATCAGTAGATACCTGCGGCAGTTACCGTCTGAGTTACACGCCGCCATTATAATCCATCTGCCGCCAAGCCTCGAAGACCGCGACAGCACAGGCGTTGGACAGATTCAGGCTGCGCTGGCCGGGGCGCATGGGCAGGCGCAGTACCTGCGTGGTGGGCAGACTGTCCAGGAGACGGGCAGGCAAGCCGCGGGTCTCCGGGCCGAAAAGCAGCGCATCGCCGGGCTGGTACGCGACCTGCTGATAAGATTGCGTGCCTTTGGTGCTGAAGGCGAATATGCGCGCATCCCCCAAAAACGCCCGGCAGGCCGCCCAGTCCGCATGGCGATGTACCTGCGCGAATTCGTGGTAATCCAGCCCGGCGCGGCGCAGGCGATGGTCATCCCAGGCAAAACCCAAGGGTTCCACGAGATGCAGGGTGGCTCCGGTATTGGCGCAGAGGCGGATGATATTGCCGGTATTGGGGGGGATCTCCGGCTCATAGAGGATGACGTGCAAAAATGGCTCAAGCAGCAATGGACGCTCAGAGGGCACGGGCGAGCACCCATATGTCAATGCGCTGTACACCGGCATCCCGCAGGGTGTTGGCGATCTGGGCGGCAGTGGTTCCGGTCGTGAGTACGTCATCGACGACGGCGACGTGATCCGGAACGCGTCCGCGCAGGGCAAAGGCCGCATCCAGATTGTCCCGCCGGGCGGCCGCGCTCAGTCCGAGTTGGTGGCCGGTATTGCGGCGCCGCTGCAGCACTCCGGGGATGACCGGGATTTTCCAGCGTTTGCCCCAGCGACGGGCGAGCAGCATGGATTGGTTGTAACCGCGTTCGCGCAAGCGCTGGTGATGCAGCGGCACGGGCAGCAACGCGTCCGGACGGGACGGCGGATGCCCGCCCCAGGCACTGGCCCAGGCATCAGCCAGGGGTCTGGTCCAGTCCAGACGCTGTTGAAACTTCCACGCGATGATGGCGGTGTTCAGGGGGTCGGCATAGATAAACGGGGTATGGACGTGGTCATAGGCGGGGGCTTCCACCGAACAGACCGGGCAGTCGCCATTGTCCAGCAAAGGTAGCGCGCAATAGCTGCAACGCTCGGTGGGCAGACGCGGCCAGTCGCCGAAACAGCCGGCACAGAGCGGCGCGCCGGGTGCGGCACAGGCGCGACAGCGTTCCGGAAACAGCCAGTGGCTGAAACGCCCCGCTGCGTCGTGTAGTCGGGACAGATGGGGAAGGATCCGGTGCAAGATGTTCCTTTGCTTTTTAATAAGGTCGTTTGGCAACGCCAGTCGTTGTCACTGGATCTGATTCTCGCGCCCCCGCCCTCCATTGACAAGGCACAAACCCATCCCTATAAGAAGCTATGCATACGGAACGGGAAGAACAATGGCGAAGGGAATTGTCCGCCCTGCGTGCGCACGACCTCTGGCGGGAGTTGCAGATCCTGCAACCCGCGCCAGAACGGGGGGCGCCCGCTTTTATGGGAGCGCAGGGCGAACCGCTCTTGTCCTTTGCCAGTAATGATTATCTGGGCCTGAGCGCAGAACCGGCCTTACGTGACGCTGCCATCGCCGAGATCCAGCAGAACGGGGTAGGGGCTGGTGCGGCGCCCCTGCTCGGTGGCGAGCGACCCGCCCATGCGGCGCTGGCCGACGCCCTGGCGCACTGGCTGGGGGTGGAGGCGGTGTTGCTCTTCGGTAGCGGTTATCTGGCCAACCTGGGCGTTATTTCCGCACTGGTCGGGCGCGGTGATCGCGTCTATGCCGATCGTCTCAACCACGCCTCGCTGGTGGACGGGGTGCGCCTCTCCGGCGCGCGCCTGCATCGCTATCGGCATGGCGACATGACGCATCTGACGCAATGGCTGGAACGCGGCGGCCGGGGACAGGCCTGGATCATCACGGACGGGGTGTTCAGTATGGATGGCGATATAGCCCCACTTTCTGAACTCGCCGCCCTGGCGCAGCAGTATGGTGCTGGGATCATCCTCGACGAAGCCCATGCCTTTGGGGTGCTGGGGCTGGAGGGAAAGGGTACTGTGGCGCACTGGAACATGAACCTCCATGAGGTGGACGTCATCATGGGCACCTTGGGTAAGGCCTTTGGTGTTTATGGTGCCTTCGTGGCCGGCAGTCAGGACCTGGTGGATCTCCTGCGCAATCGCGCCCGCAGCTTCATCTATCATACCGCCCTGCCCTCCGCCTTGGCGGCTGCCGCCCTCGCCGCGCTGGATCTTCTCCGGCATGGCGATGCCCGGCGCGAGCGCCTGACGCAGCACCGGCAGCATCTGCGTGCGCAAGTGCCCGACGCCCCCTGGCTGGCCAGCGAGACACCTATTCAGGGCCTCTTGCTGGGCGATGCGCGGCGGGCGCTGACCGTCAGCGCCCAATTGCGCCGCGCTGGCCTCTACTGCCCAGCGGTGCGGCCACCGACGGTGCCTGCCGATAGTGCGCGTCTGCGTATCACCCTCAGCGCAGCACACAGCCACGATGATATCGAGCTTCTGGCTGCTGCGCTCCGGGGAATCTTATGAACTGGGCGCGTCAGGTCAGTGGTCAGGGGCGCCCGCTGGTGCTGCTCCACGGTTGGGGGATGGAAAGCCGGGTCTTCGCTTCCTGGCGGCCCTTTCTGGAGGCGCATTTCACCTGTGTCAGCTACGATCTGCCTGGCCACGGACAGACGCCCTGCGCGCCCTCCGGCCTGGCTTGGTCAGCCAGTCTGGAGGGGCTCCGCCAAATGCTTGCTCAGGAGGCCCCCAAGCCCCTGTTGCTCGGCTGGTCCCTCGGGGGCTTATTGGCTTTGGGCATCGCTTTGCAGCACCCTGAATTGCTGGATGGGCTGGTGCTGGTATCCAGCTCCCCCGCCTTTTGCCAGCGCTCCGACTGGTCTCCGGCCATCCCCGCCGCGACTCTGGAGGATTTCGCTCAACGCCTGCGCGAAGACCCGCAGGGTACCCGGCGCCGCTTCCTCGCCCTGCAGGTGTTGAACGATCCGCAGGGACGCCGCGCTCTGGAAGGTCTGAGTGTCTGGCCTATGCCGGATCAGCGCTGCCTTGCCGATGGGCTGGGGCTGTTGCGGGAGGTGGATTTGCGCGCACAACTGACGGCGCTGCCCATGCTGGTACATCTCCTGCACGGGCGACAGGACCGCATTGTGCCCATCGGTGCCGCCGATTATCTCCACACGCAGTTGTCCGGTAGTCGGATCACCTGGTTAGAGCGGGCAGGCCACGCCCCTTTTCTGACGCAGCCGCAAGCCTGCACCCAGGCGCTGCTGGAGACCTGGGGATGAGTGCCGAAAACCCTTCCTTCCACATGGAAAAACGTGCCGTGCGGCGGGCCTTTGAGCAGGCCGCAGCGGCGTATGAAGCCAGTGCCGTCTTGCAGGATCAGGTCGGCGCACAGCTCATTGAACGGCTGGACCTCGTCAAGCTGGAACCACAATGGATACTCGATGTGGGCAGTGGTACCGGTCTGCAAAGCCGCCGTCTCAATCGCCGCTATCCCAAGGCGCGACTGCTCGCCCTGGATCTGGCGTCGAATATGTTACAGCAGGCCCGGCGTCGCAAAGGCTGGCGGCAGCGTCAACATTTTTGTCAGGGTGATGCGGAAAGCCTGCCACTGGCGACGGCCACTATCGACCTACTCTACGCCAATATGTCCATTCAGTGGTGCAATGATCTGGATCAAGTGCTGCGCGAGTTTGCCCGGGTGCTGCGCCCTGGAGGCCTGCTGATGTTCAGCACCCTCGGTCCAGATACACTGAAAGAACTGCGTCAGGCCTTCGCGGTGGTGGATGAACGCCCCCACGTCAGTCATTTTATCGATATGCATGATATTGGTGATGCTTTAGTGCGTCAGGGCTACGAAATGCCGGTGCTGGATGTAGAACATTATCAGCTCACCTATGCGACGGTGGATGGTCTCCTCCGCGACCTGCGTAACATCGGTGCCACTAATGCCGCCGCAGGACGCACCCGTGGCCTGCTCACACCGCGCCGCTTGCAGGTGCTACGCCAGGCCTACGAGGGTTTGCGCGCCGATGGTCGGTTGCCCGCCACTTATGAAGTCGTCTATGGGCATGCCTGGAGCAGCGGTCCACGCGCCCTTCCGCGTGCAGACGGCAGTGTCGCCATCCCCTTGACCCAACTGCGCCGCCGCCCGTGACGCAGGAACAGCGATCGCGAGGTCAACAAGCGCGCCCTGCGCGCGGAATTTTCATCACCGGCACCGACACGGGCGTCGGCAAAACTGCCGTCACGGCGGCGCTGGCCCGGCTCTGTGCCGGTCACGGCATGCGCGTTGCGGCCCTCAAACCCGTTGTCTCAGGGGTCGAGGCCGACGGCACCTGGGAGGACGTGGAAATTTTGCGCGCCGCCAGCCAGCCCTCGCGCAGCATTGCCGAAACCAATCTTTACGCCTTCGCCCCGCCGCTGGCCCCCCACTGGGCGGCGCAGCAGGCGGGCGTCACCGTGGATCGTGGGCGTATCGCAGCCTTCATCCGGGCGCAATCTGTGGCGATGGACTGCGTACTGGTGGAGGGCGCGGGTGGTTTTCTCGTGCCGTTGGGCGCTGACTGGGGCTTTGCGGAACTGGCTGAGGACCTGCATTTCCCGGTGCTGCTGGTGGTGGGCTTGCGGCTGGGAGCCATCAACCACGCCCTGCTGAGTGTCGAGGCCATCCGCGCCCGGGGTCTGCCCTTCGCCGGATGGGTGGCGAACACCCCGAACCTTGCGGTCGCAGAGGGTACCTTGGAGACCTTGCAACAGTGTTTACCGGAGCCTTGCCTGGGTGTGTTGCCCTATATCCCGCACTGGTCCGCCGCCGTTCTGAGTCCTTATCTGTCTCTTTCGGCGTCCTTATATTGATGTTAGACTGACTCCGCATTGTCATAAAAAAACAAAAGGCAATCAGTCGCGATGTCGGGATGAAAATTCACGGCATCGCGGGCGGGGTTCAGGATATTCTGATGGAGCGTGAGTGTCATGAAGTCATTCAAGAGCATATTGCTGTTGGTGGTGACAAACCTGCTGATATTCGTCAGCCTGTCGATCAGTTTTGCCATTCTGGTTAATTTTGTTCTACCCCTGTTTGGGGTGGATCTGCGTGGCTCGGTGAGCAACACGGATCTGCTCTGGGCGCTGGTGATCGGTTTTGGCGGTGCCTTTATTTCGCTGCTGATGTCGAAACATCTGGCGCGCGCGGGGCTGCAGATGCAACGCATCGACACACCGCAGTCGGCCAAGGAGCATTTGGTGTACGACTCGGTTGCACAGTTCGCTAATCGCCTGGGCATCCGCATGCCGGAAGTCTGGGTGTACTGGAATGATGAGCCTAATGCCTTCGCTACCGGACCGGGTCGCAATCATAGCATGGTCGCGGTGAGTAGTGGCCTGGTCAACCTGCTCAGCGACAATGAGGTGCAGGCGGTGCTGGCCCATGAGATGGGGCATGTATACAATGGCGATATGGTGAGTACCACCTTACTACAAGGCTTGATGAATACGTTTGTATTCTGGCTGTCCATGCTGGCCGCGCGGCAGTTTGATGACCGGCCCATGATCGCTTTTATGGTATCCATAGTTTTGCAGATTGGCCTGTCTTTCCTGGCGCTGATTCCTATCACCTGGTTTTCGCGCCGCCGGGAGTTTGCGGCAGATCGTTTTGCTGCCGAGCAGGTGGGTGTGGCCCCGATGGTCTCGGCGCTGCAAAAGCTGCATCAGCGGGCGGAAGCCATGCATGTGGTGCATGACGTGGTGCGCGATCCCATGGCGACAGCCTACATTTCCGGAAGCTGGCGCGGCTGGTTTGCTACGCACCCCAGCCTGGAAGCGCGGGTGGCGGCCCTGCAAGCACTTCAAAACGGGTATAGTTACCGGTAGCTAGTACCGCAAATGGGGGATTGGTCTTTGATGCAGGCAGGAGGCAGTGCAGTTGCGCCCTGAAGGCGTATGTCCGGTCCTCCTGCGCGGTCATGACCGGTCAGCCCCTTTCCCCGACCCGGAGCAGGCCGACGGCAATCTGGTCGCCATCGGTGGAGATTTATCCCGGGAGCGCCTGCTCAGGGCCTACGCGCAGGGCATTTTTCCTTGGTTTGCTGAGGAGGACCCCATTCTCTGGTGGTGCCCTGATCCCCGTGCTGTCCTGGAACCCTCGGCGGTACATGTTAGCCGCAGTTTACGCAAGTCGGCCCGTAACGGGGACTGGCAATACCACATGGACAGCGACTTTGTCGGTGTTATCGACGCATGTGCGGAGCCGCGCGCCGGGCAGAGCGGTACCTGGATTACTCCGACGGTGCGTGCCGCCTATCTGGATCTGTTTGCCGCCGGAGCGGCGCATTCCTTGGAAGTCTATCAGCGGAGCCGCCTAGTCGGCGGGCTCTACGGCGTCGCCCTCGGCGGACTCTTTTTCGGAGAGTCCATGTTCAGTCGGGTGCCCGATGCCTCCAAGCTGGCTCTTGTTCTGCTAGCGCGTCATCTCCAGCACTGGGGCTTTAGCCTGATTGATACCCAGTTCATCACCCCACATCTGCAAAGCATGGGTGCGCGCGAATGGGCGCGCAGCGGTTTCTTGCAAGCGCTTGCCGATCTGCGCACCCAACACCCACAAGCCGACTGGAAAATCTCATTATCTTTGCACGAGATGTTTTAGTCATGGCCTTCTATATATCCGCTTTGCAGAAATGTCCCTACTTGCCGGACCAGGAAGAACTTTTGGTGCTCAGTGATCCCCGCGAGATGGTGGGCAATGTCCAATATGACCAACTCTTGCAAAAAGGATTTAGGCGCAATGGCTCGGTGGCCTACCGCCCGATGTGTCCGCAATGCGATGCCTGCATTTCCGTGCGTATACCCGTCGCGGAGTTTCAGCCGGATCGCAGCCAGCGCCGCACCTGGGGGCGGAATCAGGAGATTCAAATACGTGAACAGGCCCCGCAATGGGATGCCACCCACGCCCGTCTCTTCGCCGAATATCAGTGCTGGCGGCATCCGGGGGGAGGCATGGATGAACACGCGGACCGCCTGTACCGGGAAATGATTCTCGAAACCGGTGGCGTTGATGCCCGCCTGTTGGTCTTTGAGCAGGACAAACATCCGCTAGCGGTGGCACTCGTGGATGTGTTGGACGGTGGTGTGTCTGCGGTTTACACTTTTTACACGCCGGATCTGCCGCAACGTGGCCTGGGTATTTTCGCTATCCTCAGTCAGATTGAATGGACCAGGAAACAGCGCTTGCCCTACCTTTATCTCGGTTATTGGGTCGCCAGCAGCCCAAAAATGGACTATAAAAAGCACTTTCGCCCTCTGCAGGGCTTTGTGGCGGGGGGCTGGCGTCTGCTGTCAGCGGCGCGTAACCGCGAATGAACAATGCCGCACCGGATATTTTCAGCACCTTATCGCCGTGGACCATAGTGGGGGTGACGGGCCTCTTGGGCAGTGCCTGGGCTTTGTCCGCCTGGCAGCGTCTCGGCGTAGGCAAGGAACTGCTCTGGTCTGCGGCGCGGGCGACGGTTCAATTAGGGGTCATGGGGTTTTTGCTGGGTTGGCTGTTCCGCCAGCACCAACCGCTTTTGCTGGTACTCTTCCTGGTGGCCATGATCCTGATGGCTGGTCGTTTCAACCGTAAGCGTGGTGCCGGTATCCCTCATGCCTACTGGATCGGGGTGATCAGCATCACGGTGGCGACTGCGGTCACCCTCGCTTGGATGCTCCTGTCCGGGTTGGTTTTCTGGCGCGGCGAATCATTGGTCCCCATTGGTGGTATGATTATTGGCAACGCGATGAACGCGGTATCGCTGGCGCTTAACCGTTTGCGCAGCGAAGTGGACCAGCGCGAGGATATGTTGCTGGCTATGTTGGCCCTTGGCGCCCATCATCGCCAAGCTATGCGTAGTTTGTATAGTAGTGTTGTGCGCAGTTCGTTGATCCCGACTATCGACAGTCTGAAAAGTGTTGGCATGATTCATATTCCAGGAATTACCGCAGGTATGATTCTGGCGGGTATGGCGCCACTCACTGCGGTATCCATGCAATTGGTAGTGATGGTGATGTTGACTGCGTCGGTAACCTTAAGTGTCTCCACGGCGGTTCTGCTGGCCGCACCGCGCGCCCTGGTTTTTTCTCAACGTATTGCGGGGTAATACTCTAATGGCGGCTTTAGCCGGACGTTTTCGCGGCTTTTTGCCGGTAGTGGTCGATGTGGAAACGGCAGGATTTGATCCTGACCGTAATGCTTTGTTAGAAGTGGCTGCGATTATCATTGGCGGCGAAGTAGGGCAGTTACGGCCGGTAGCCGCTCACCACTTTCATGTGCAACCCTTTGCCGGGGCCGTGCTCGATCCGGCGGCATTGGCATTCACCGGTATTGATCCCTTTCAGCCACTGCGCGGTGCGATTTCCGAGGAAGAAACCTTGCGCGGGATCTTCCGGCCGGTGCGCACGGCTGTAAAGGCTGCCCAATGTCGGCGGGCCATTCTTGTGGGCCACAACGCCTCTTTTGACCTGTCGTTTATCAAGGCAGCAGAAAAGCGAACGGGCGTTAAAAATAATCCCTTTCATCTTTTCAGCACCTTTGACACCGTCAGTCTGGCCGGTTTGGCCTATGGTGAAACCGTGCTGGCCAAGGCCGCTATGGCCGCCGGTCTGGACTGGGACCACACCCAGGCGCATTCAGCACTCTATGATGCGCGCCAGACGGCGGAATTATTCTGTCGGATTGTGAATCGCTATGATCTCAACCGGGAGTACCCCTGAAGCAGGACCAGCATGCCGCACATCTGTTAGAATGTCCGCTAAAATAGTTTAAATTTTTATGAAAGGAAGTGCGTATGCCTTACCGTCTGCATATTGAACCCAGTGGCCATGAGCTGGATTGCGATAGTGATGAAACTATCCTGGAGGCCGCTCTACGGCATGGTTTTAACATCCCCTATGGTTGTCGCAATGGTACCTGTGCGACCTGCAAGGGGCGTATTCTCAGTGGCGAAGTGGATTACGGGAAGGTGGAAGAAAAAGTATTGTCGGCCGCGGAGAAGGCGTTGGGTTTGGCGCTTTTCTGTCAGGCAATGCCCTTGTCCGATGTAAGCATAGAAGTCCGGGAGATCGGCGCCGCCAAGGATATTCAGATTAAAACCTTGCCGTCGCGGGTGGCCAAAATAGTGGATTTGGCACCTGATGTGCGTGCTCTCTTTCTAAAGATTCCGACTACAGAGCGCCTACAGTTCCTTCCTGGGCAGTACATCGACATCCTTCTGAAAGATGGCGGCAGGCGGAGTTTTTCCCTCGCCAATGTACCCGGCGACGATGCGCTGTTAGAGCTGCACATTAAAAAGGTGCCGGGTGGCGCCTTTACCGGGCATGTTTTTGGTGCTTTAAAAGAAAAGGACATCCTGCGCTTTGAAGGCCCATTAGGCACTTTCTTTATTCGCCAGGAATCCACGCGTCCTTTGCTGATGGTCGCCACTGGCACAGGCTTTGCGCCTATTAAGGGTATGCTCGAGTCGCTCTTCGCGCAGGGCTCCATACGGCCTATCCATTTTTATTGGGGTGTACGTCATGCGGAAGATTTTTATTATCACGATTTACTGAGTGAATGGCAGTCGCGCCATGACCATTTTCAGGTAACCCAGATAGTATCGCGCCCAGATGCCTCCTGGTCGGGAGCCACTGGTTATGTTACTGCACAAGTCATTCATGATTTTCCAGATGCGAGCGCAATCGATGCTTATATTTGCGGGCATCCAGATATGGTGTTTTCCTTATCCGCTGCTTTACAGGGAGTAGGATTGAATCCAGAACATGTTTTTGCCGATGCATTTGTATTTGCCAAAGCAAAAACAAGCTGACATAATTATCGCATTGGTGATTTTTTCCGCCATGGCAACCTAATTTTAAGGAGTGATCGAGTATGGAAACGCAAGCAAAGAAACGTCACCGCCGTACCTCAGAAGAGCGTCTGGCGGATTTAGAAGAGAAGCAACGCCAGACAGAAATGCGGTTGCGTGAGCAGTTGGCAAAATTCGAGCAGCAGAAGCGGAGTTTGCAGGAAAACCCACGTGCACGTCGTGAGCGTGAAGCACAACGGCGGTCATTGATGGACCGCATTTCTCGTCTAGTCCCTGATTGGGAGCCTGCGCAGATTCTTGCAGCTGTCGCTGAAGTTCGTGACCGCGTGGGTGACAATAGCCACCTGCTGGGTGAGTTGGATAATCGTGGAAACGCGCTCATGCAGGAACTGAAGCCCCGTCGTGGCCGGCGTCCCCGTTCCGCGATTTAATCCCCGACCGGAGCAGTGTTTAAGTACAGAAGCCCCCGCAGCGATGAGCTGCGGGGGCTTCTTAATATACGACATTCGCCTAACGCCTTTTGTATCCCCGCCAGCGTGCCAGCATTGGTACGCGGTGCGCCATGTAAGCGCGGATATACCATGGGTTATTGCGGTTGCGCATCAGTTGACGGACACGGTGTTGCATGGCGTCCAGCGTCAGTTCCGGCTCCTTGAACTGCCCCGCCGCATAGCAGTAGCTACAGTAACGGGTACTATGGCTGCCGTCAGTCTCTGTCCCGCCGCCTTGGGGATCAAACTGTAGCGGCATGCCGCAACTCTGGCAGCGGTTTTTCTCAATTTCCAGTAGACGTATACATTTTTTCATGGCGAAATTAGACATCCTCCGGTGCTATCAGTTCAAGAGCCTCAATATAGATATGCGCCATACCCAGCAGGAACACTACATTAGGGAGAATAAAAACCAGCGCAGCGGCCAGGCCGACCCCCATGCTGAGTCCCGCGCTATATAAGGAGGTGCTCGTTGCCACCGGCTGCGCAAGTATTTCGCCGCTGATGAGTCTGTCGCCAGACAGTGCCCCCAGCATTTGCCAGAACATGTCTGCACTGCGGATGATTTCTGCGGCCAGCACCGGGGTGGCCGCCGTTAGTGCCATGCTATATCCAGTGTAGAGAATCACCGCGATGATAATTCCCATACCCGTTGCCAATGCGGCGAGCAGCAACATCATCAGCAGAATAGAACCTGGTTTATTGCGCGCGATGGCGATGGTATGACGGAGTGATTTGCCTACGCTTTCGCCGTGCCATAAAGCGGGTCCGGAGAGATTGAAGACAATAATGGCGAGGACAAAAACAATGGCGTTTACTAACATGATGGCAGGGAAGAGCGGGACAAAGAGCATCGCGCCAATCCCCGGTATCTTGCAAGCGAGAAATCCCAATACTTCTACGACAAAAATGCCCAAGAGCAAAAGACTTTCAATAATCAGCAGCCCCAGCAGGCGCGGCAGCACCCGTATGCCAAAGCGGAGACTTTTAACTATTCCCGGCAACGGGTCACCGCGCGCCTCGTGCAGTAGAACACCGCCAGCGCCCAGGTAGCCGACACCAAAACTGATCAGCAGAATAATCACCCCAATGGTGGCACCAGCCCATCCCCCAGGCCATTGCGCGAAGAGTTCCAGGCCGGTCATGCCCAGGAAAACGGCGATGACGTACACCAGAATAGGTTGCCATAAGGTAATGCCGCGCAGCGCTCGCAACAATAAAGCGAAAGACAGGTCTCCCTGGCTGGGTGTATGGGTAAACATGTGTGCTTCCTTAGTCGACATCTTTGGCGCCTAGAATAGCAAATTGCAGGCGGATGGTGGATAACTATCGGCCCTTGTCCACAGAGGGACAATCACCATGGGTGGTGCTACACTGCCCGAATATTGACCGATTGGTCGGGCACTGTGCAACTGCAGTCGCCATATGCAGATTGGAGGCGGAGGGTTCATGGGGGATTTGCCACTGGTAATCGAAGGTGAGGGACGACAGCGGATTTTAGTGGCCGCTGAAAAACTTTTCTCCGATAAGGCATTTGATGCCGTCTCCATGAACGCTATCGCTTTGCAGGCAGGTATCAGCAAAGCCAATATCTATCATTATTTTCCCAACAAGGATGCGCTCTATCTTGCGGTATTGCGCGGTGCCAGCCACAATTTACGGACATTGCTCAATGACGCGGTCAACGCCCACGGAGCCGTGGTGGATGTGCTCCGGCATTTCGCACGCTGCCATCTCCAGGCACTGTTAGAGCGACCGGAATTGGTGCGTCTGGTATGGCGGGAAATTCTCGAAAAGGGCGCGCCCAGAGCACAAGAGTTCGCCGAACAGGGCTTTGCTGATGTATTTTCGGCATTGGTCGCAGTGCTCGAGGCCGGTCAGTCCCGGGGCGAACTACGGGTGGATTTTGACCCGGCCCTAGTGGCAACCCTGCTGTTGGGTGCGAATGTTTTCTTTTTCCAGTCCCGCGATATCCTCCGTCATTATCCGCCTATCACCTTTGCCGACGATCCTGCAGGTTATGACACTGGAATTGTGGAAATTCTTTTGCGCGGACTGATTCCAGCGTCTGCGGTAGATACGGCGAGTACACGATGAGCTCTATGCACAATGATCCGCACTTGCAGGCGCATATATTGGTAGAGGCGTTGCCTTACATGCAGCGTTTCCATGGTCGCACCATCGTCATCAAATATGGTGGCAATGCCATGACCGAAACCCACCTTCAGGAGCAGTTTGCTTACGATGTGACCCTGATGAAACAGGTGGGTATGAATCCGGTGGTGGTACATGGCGGCGGACCGCAGATTGGCGCCATGCTGGGGCGACTCGGGGTGCAGACGCATTTTGTGGATGGCATGCGGGTGACGGATGCGGCCACCATGGAGGTGGTGGAAATGGTTCTCGGCGGGCGCGTTAACAAGGAGATCGTGCAGGCCATCAACCGG
>JAAOMR010000006.1 GCA_018853935.1 Acidithiobacillus ferrivorans | reverse complement strand
GGGTATTCGTAATCCTTACAATCTGCGCATCATTCTGGAGCAGGCGACCGTGCCGATTCTGGTGGATGCGGGGGTGGGTACCGCCTCTGATGTGGCGGTGGCCCTGGAGCTGGGTTGTGATGGCGTTCTTTTGAATACGGCCATAGCTGCGGCTAAGGACCCCGTTCTCATGGCGGAAGCCATGCGCCTGGGCGTGGAAGCGGGGCGAAAGGCCTTCCGCGCCGGGCGCATGCCGCGCAAACTTTACGCCAGTGCCAGCAGCCCGGTGGATGGTCTGTTCTTTGAGTAGCAACGATGCCTTGGAATACGCGCGCACAGCACCTCTGGACGAGGAGTTTGTCGAGACAGTGGAACGCCTGGTCATGGGCGCAGTGCCCGGCGGTGTGTTGCCCGACTATGCGGAAGACTGGGACGAAGCGGAGCGTCTGATTGCTCGGCTTGGCGATCAGGGCGTGGGGGTGCGTCTGGAGTTTGCGGTGGATGAGAATGGCCAGCGCTGGCACGTCTATATGGACTGGCAAGAGCCGATCAGCCACGAATGGCAGTTGACCGAGGCAGAAGAGACGACGGCGGCGCAGGCGGTGACGCGGGCGGCGCTGATCTGGTACTGCCAGCAGGAAATCGCGGCGGCCAGCGCCCAGCCGCCAGACGGCTGGGCCTATTTTGAGGTGGTGGAACGTCTGGGTATGGCCCGCGATATGCTGGCGCGCTCGCTGGACGATCACCCGGTACTGGCCGAGGAGACGGAGATGCTGACCCGTTATCAGGAGCTCCTGGAAAAATTCAACGCACTCTACGAGTTGGCCAACCAGGCGCTGGATCAACGTCTCGGCGCACCAGCGCGCAGCACCATGCACTAGGCCTGCCGCTTCCATGCATATTCACGTTCTCGGTATCTGCGGGACTTTTATGGGAGGCATCGCGCTGCTGGCGCGGGCAGCTGGGCACCAGGTAACGGGTTCGGACACCCATACCTATCCGCCCATGAATGACCTGCTGGCCCGCGAAGGGATTACGGTCCATGCGGGTTATGATCCCGCCCAACTGAGTCCTGCCCCCGACCTGGTACTCATCGGCAATGCCCTGTCGCGGGGCAATCCCTGTGTGGAGGCCGTGCTGGACCGGCAGATTCCCTATGACTCCGCTCCGGCCTGGCTGTCCCGGGAGATTCTGCAAGGCCGCTGGGTACTGGCAGTGGCAGGCACCCACGGCAAGACCACGACGACCTCCATCCTGACCTGGATATTGCAGGAGGCGGGGCTCAATCCGGGTTTTCTCATTGGTGGTGAAGCGCGTAATTTTGGGGTGTCGGCGCGGCTGACGGACAGTCCTTTTTTTGTGATCGAGGCGGATGAGTATGATACGGCCTTTTTCGATAAGCGCTCTAAATTCGTGCATTATCACCCGCGATCGCTGATTCTCAATAATCTGGAGTACGATCATGCCGATATATTCCCGGATCTGGAGGCGATCATCACCCAGTTCCACCAGCTGCTGCGCACCGTGCCGGGCACGGGCGCGATCATCATGAACGATGCGGTACCGGCACTGAAACAGGTGCTGGAGCGCGGTTGCTGGACGCCCCTGCAACGCTTTGCCGGAGAAGGCGCGTGGCAGGTACGGCTCGATACCGCGGACGGTGGCCGCTTTACCGTGCTGGAGCAGGGCGTGGAGCGCGGGCGGGTCAGTTGGGGGATGGCCGGGGCCTTCAATGCCGAGAATGCGTTGGCGGCCTTGCTGGCCGCACGTCATGCCGGGGTGCCGCTGGCGCTGGGTTGCGCAGCTTTGCAGAGCTTTCAGGGGGTGCGGCGGCGGCTGGAACTGCGGGGTGAAGCCGCCGGCGTGGCGGTGTATGACGACTTTGCCCATCACCCCACGGCCATTGCCGTTACCATTGCGGCCCTGCGTGGGCGGATGGCGGGGGAGGGGCGTCTGGTAGCCGTGCTGGAGCCGCGCTCCAATACCATGAAGATGGGAGTGCACCGACAGACGCTGGGGCAGAGCCTACAGGGCGCGGATCGGGTGTTTGTCTATGCCCCCGCAGATATCGGTTGGGATGTGGCGGGCGCACTGGGCCCTGCCGCACAGCTTTACGCAGATATGGACGCACTCTTGCGAGCGCTGGATGCCGAATTGCACGCGGGGGATCAGGTGCTCATTATGAGTAACGGCGCCTTCGGCGGGATTCACGGACGCTTATTGGAACGCCTCGCCCGCCGAAATTCATCGGCAGAATCGTAACTCCGGTTCAATCCGGCTCAAGGAGCGGCAATGGAAGATTGGCGACGGCAGGAGCGGATTTGTGTGGCCATTACCGGCGCTTCCGGGGCGGCCTATGGGATGCGCCTGGTGGAGGTACTGCTGACTGCCGGGGTGCGGGTCTATCTGCTGATATCGGACGCGGCGCGGATTGTTTGCCGTGAAGAACTGGATCTGGAACTCCCGCCTACGGCAGAGGCCGTGACCCGTTTTCTCAATGAACGGTTCGGCGCCGAGCCGGACTTGCTGTCCGTTTATGCCCAGGACGACTGGTTTTCCCCGGTGGCCTCCGGCTCTAATGCGGCGCCGGCCATGGTGGTCTGTCCCTGTTCCGGGGGGACACTGGCGGCCATCGCCCACGGGCTGTCCGGGAATCTGATCGAGCGTGCCGCAGATGTGACGCTGAAGGAAGGCCTGAAACTCATCCTGGTGCCCCGTGAAAGCCCCATCTCCACGATTCATCTGGAAAATATGCTGACGCTGGCGCGGATGGGGGTGCGGATTTTGCCAGCGAGCCCCGGTTTTTACCATCGTCCGCAAAAAATCGAAGACCTGGTGGATTTTATTGTGGCGAGGATTTTGGATCAGTTGGGCCTGCCGAACCGGATCGGACGGCGCTGGGGCGACGGGGAAGGCGTTCCGGCAGCAGATTGAAATCAGGGCTTAGCGCTTAACATTGGCCGGTGGCGCGGAGACCGGTCAGCAGACGTTCGCCGCGCTCCCCGTGGAAGAACTCACGGATGTAAGGATGGTCCACCTGTTGAATCTCGGTGAGCGGCCCAACCGTTAGCACCTTGCCGTCGGCGAGCACCGCGACGCGATCCGCTGTGGCGGCCAGGCTGTCGAGGTCATGGCTGATCATGACAACGGTGAAGCCGATGTCGCCGTGGACCTGGCGGAGCAGGGCGTCAAATTCGGCAGCGGCGATGGGGTCGAGCCCGGAGGTAGGCTCATCGAGAAAGAGAATCTCCGCCTCCATCGCCAGGGCACGGGCGAGGGCAACCCGCTTGATCATGCCGCCCGATAATTCTGCAGGTAATTTCCAAGCGTCATTGGGCTGCAGGCCTACCATTTGCAGCTTCAGGGCTACCAGATCGCTGATTGCGGAGCGGGTCAAATGGCCCCACTCGCGCAGAGGGAAGGCGATATTTTCAAAAACGGTCAGGGCGCTGAACAGGGCGCCTTGTTGAAAAAGCACCCCCCAGCGCTGGCGTAGAGCAATCTGTTCACGCAGATTGAGCCCTTGTGGATTTTTGCCAAGAATGATCATCTGCCCTTCAGCGATGGGAACGAGGCCCATCATGGCGCGCAGCAGCGTGGTTTTGCCGGTACCGCTGCCGCCGACGATGGCAAGTATCTCGCCGCAACGTATGCTCAGATCAAGATGCCGCTGAATCCAGTGGGTTCCGAACCGGGTGGCGATATCGGTGAGGATAATGGCGTTGGGGTGAGCCATCAGCCGCCGCCTCCCGTATTGGCAAAGACCAGGGCCAGGACTGCGTCGATGAGGATCACCAGGGTGATGGACACAACTACCGAGCTGGTCGTTTCCCGGCTCAGGCTAGTGGTGTTGGGCTTCACCTTAAGGCCATGAAAGCCCGCGATCCACGCAATCAAAATGCCGAAGATCGCGCCTTTGGCAATGCCCAGCCACAGGTTGAAACTGGGGACTACGGTAGGCATTTGTTCGATAAAGAAGCCGATACTGATGCCGAGCTCCATTTTGGCCACGAGCATGGCTCCGAAGAGCCCCACCATGTCGGTCCAGAGGACGAGCAGCGGCATTACCAGCGCCAGGGCGATGACCTTGGGCAGGATCAGGCGGCGGATCGGGGGGATGCCGAAAGTGCGCAGGGCATCCAGTTCTTCGGTGACACACATGGCGCCGATTTGCGCGGTGAAGGCGGAGCCGGAACGCCCTGCAAGAATGATCGCGGTGATCAACGGCCCGAACTCGCGCAGAATGCTCAGGCCGGCAATGTTGACGATATAAATATTGGCGCCGTATTGGGCGAGGGTCGAGGCCGACTGAAAAGAAATCACCACGCCGATGAGAAAGCCGATCAGGGTGAGGATGGGCAGTGAGTTCGGACCGGTATTGACGATGGTGGCGGAGATTTCGCGCCACGGAAAGCTGCGTGGGTGGCGCAGTCCGCGCCCGAACTCCAGCAAAAGGGCGCCCATGAGCAGAAAAAGTCCCCAGAGGTCGTGTCCCGTTTCGATCAGGAATGCACCAAGCTGATCGAGAAACTGCCAGGAGCGCCGGGGTGGGGCGGTAACCGGCGGAATCTGCGCCAGACGGGCGAAGATGCTACGATGCTGGTCCTCCATCTGGATATTTTCCGGCAACTGGCCGCCCCAGGCCTGCCAGAGCAGGAGGGCCCCGGCGCTGTCGAGGGCCGCAATGGCGGAGAGATCCCACACTATTTCCGGGTTTATGTTTCGCAGCGCCGCTTCTTGCGCTGCGAAATTACCGCCGAGACGCCGCAGAGTCCAGCGCCCGCTGAGGCGCAGAGTCTGGCCGTCGCGTTCCCAGTTGGGTTGTTGTGCGTTACTTTCCGTCATGCGCGGGTCCGGGCTTTTCTCGGTCATTCCTTAGGTTATACTCGGCGACTGACGTTTGCAGGAGTACACGGATGGCTATTGTTGCACGAAGCTCCGGCTTCACCCAATGGTTTCGGCGCTGGCCCGCGCTGCTGCTGGCCGCGCTGCCGCTCAGCGCCTGCAGCGCGTTTCCGGCGCACCATCCGGAGGTACAGTTACTGAGTATCCAACCGGAGTCGGTGGGGCTGCTTGCGCAGACATTTTTGCTGGCGCTCAAAGTCAGCAACCCCAATGACAGTGCGCTCCATGCCAAGGCGGGGGAGGCGCGTTTGTATGTGCAGAATCATCAGGTGGCTTACGGGTTGCTGGATAAGCCGGTCGATGTGCCTGCCTACGGCAGTGCCACGGTGAATATACCGGTCACGGGCAATCTTCTGCCCTTGCTGGGGGATATCGGCAGGGTCAGCGCCGGGGCCGGGCTCCCCTATGTAATCAAAGGTTATCTGGTGACTGGCCTGTTTGATATGCAGATACCTTTCACCGTCACTGGGGCTTTGCACCTGCCGCTGTCGACGAGCTCCAGCGCAGTTTCGCCTTGAGCGCGAGGTGATCGGAGAGGGGCTCGGCGACGGTTGCAATCGACGTAAATTCCAGGTCCGGGCTGCAGAGGATGTGATCGAAGGAAAATCGTGGTGACCAGCTGGGAAAAGTAGGTGGGCTCCAGGGTGGCGCCTGTAGGCCACTTTCGTTGAGGAGCATGTGCATTTCCGGGGAGCGTGCCGTGCAGTTCAGGTCCCCCATGAGAATGAGCTTCGGGCGTCCACGCAGGCGTTGGGCGAGATCGCGTATCTGACTGAGGCGCGCGTGACGACTGAGGCCGAGGTGGGTGATGATCACGGTCAGGGCGCTGCCGCCAATATTGAGCCGATTTTCCAGCATGCCGCGCCCTTTCATAAAGCTCGGCAGGGAATGCTCTATGGTCTCTTCAATGGGCCAGCGGGAGAGAATGCTGTTGCTGTGCTGGGCGAAGTCGCCAAAGTCACGGGTACGCTGTTGCGCCCAGTAAGGGAAATGGGCACGATCAGCGAGAAAGCCCGCCTGATTGATATACTGGCTGCGAAAAGAGCCCGCATCGACCTCGTTGAGCCCGGCGATATCGGTTTCCTCCAAAATCAGGGCGATTCGCTCCAGGTTGCGCAGACTCTGGCCATGGGGCATCACATACTTCCAGCCATGCAGGAGCATGTGCCGGGCCCGATAGGAACCGATGCCCACCTGGATATTGAAAGAGGTAACAGTAAACTCTGAGGGCTCAGTCATGGTCGAGTTCGACATCGAGTTCCTGCCAGGAGGCGCCATCCCCAGCGCCTATAAAGGCGCGCAGGATAATCACCCCTTTGATGTCTGCAGCCAGTAATATCTGATAGGGCGTGTGGGTGGGGACGCTGTCCGCGCTGGGCGTGGCGGCATGGGCATAACGTGCGAAAGGCGTTTCACCGCGCGACCGGATCACCGCGAGTACTGCGGCAAAGTTTGCTGGCGGACAGGGATAGACGGAGATGGGCACGTCAGCGGCAGCGCCGATAAGTCCTTCGCCAACACCGGATTGCAGGTCTGCAAGCAGGGCGTTGGCCAGCGTGCGTGGTAGTTTCAGGCGCTTCATGCGCAGACGCCACAGGCCGGGTCGCGGCGCAGGGCGATCTGCCGCCATTGCCAGCTTTGCGCATCCACCAGCAGGAGTTGTCCGGCCAGCGGGGAATGGCCCGTGCAGAGCAGGCGGATAGCTTCTGCCGCCTGCATACTGCCGAGTACGCCGAGGAGCGGGCCAAGGACGCCGCTGCGTGAGCAGGTATCTTCGGTGTCCTCCATGCCGTCCGGGTAGAGACAGGCATAACAGGCGCTTTCCGGCACACGAAAATCAAAGACGGCGAGTTGCCCTTCCCAGCGGATGGCCGCAGCACTGATCAGAGGTTTGCCCGCGTTGCGGCAGGCGCGATTGATGGCGTGTCGGCTGCTGAAGTTGTCGGTGCAATCCAGCACCAGATCGTGGGTGTTCAGCGCCGCCGCAAGCGACTCAGCTTGCGCTGTTTCCGTCCAGGCGCTGACCCGAATCTGCTGATTCATGGCGCGCAGTCGATCGCGTGCGGCCAAGGCCTTGGGGCGTCCCAGGTCGGCTTCGCTATAGAGAATCTGGCGCTGCAGATTGCTGAGTTCGACCTGATCCCCATCGCAGACGGTCAGGTTGCCGACGCCCGCGGCCGCGAGATACTGGGCGGCAGGACAGCCCAGTCCACCCATGCCGATGATCAGTACCCGGCTGGCGGCCAGCGCCTGCTGTCCGGCGATGTCGATTTCCGGCAAGAGAATCTGGCGTGCATAACGCAGCAAGGCAGTGTCATCGAGGGCGTCAGTCATTGTTGTTGCAGCAGCAGACGGGAGCTTTCATTGAGCATGCTCTCAGTGTAGCAACGCGGAAGGGATTGCTCCAGTTGCGGCGTGCTTTGCCGATGGCCTATTGGCCCAGGGCCAGACGACCGCCATAGCCGGTGAGTTCCAGATAGCCTTTCCCTACGATCTGCTGGCCCGTCACGGCGCGCACGGCGCCTTCCCAGTAGACGGTGCCGCTGCTGTGGCGGGCGTCGAATTCTTGATTGTCCATGAGCGGAACGATAGCAAAATGCAGGCTTCCCACCTGCATCTGCCAGCGCACGGGGTAACGTATGCCGGTTTGCGGCGACTGCCACCAGCCAGTGGGTTGCATGTGGATGTCTTTGCCCGGAATGTCGTGTACCTGGCCCTGCGCATTACGCTCTGTGGCCGCCAGCCAAAAGGGCGCGCCATCGGCGCGGCGCATCATGAAGACCATGAGGGCACCGCCATCCTGCAGATTAATCCCCAGCCAATCCCAGCCGACGGCTTTTTTGGGCAGATACGCCGCCGACCATTCGTGATCCAGCCATGCCTCCCCACGGACCTGTTCCTGCTGTCCTTTGATGACCACCGTCCCGCTGACCTTCAGATGCGGAAGACTGTAGTAGTAGCTGGCATTCTTCGGGTCCGGGCCCTTCTGGCTGATGCCTTGGAGACCTTCGAGTAGCACGGGTTGGGTTGGCGTGAATCGCAGCCGATAACGGATTTTTTTGCCGTTGATGCGTGCCTCGTAATCCCGCCCCCGCTGGCGCAGATACCAGTGACGAATCCAGACATCGGTATGGTCTCGATCCGCCCCGGCTAATCCGAGACCGGCGCGTGCGGCCCGCTGCGCGGTAAGCAGGTGCCCGATGCGAGGATCACTCAGCGCCGCTTCGGCAAAAAGCAGTTCGCCGGGATTGAAGGCGCTGGGGTTTGCCCAGACCTTGGTGGGCCGGACCCGGAAAAAGGTGATCTGAAATCCCAGCGGTTTTCCCGATGCGCTTTGCAGCCAACCCGTTACATACCACCATTCAATGGGGAAATCCGGGTGACTGCCCAGGGCGTTGGGGAATTGCATGGGAGACTGCGGGGTGACCTTCACATCCGGCGTAACCTGCAAAGGCAAGGGTGTCCCCGGTAGGCTGGATGCGGCCTGCACCGGTGCACAAATCCAGCAGCACAGCACCAGAAGACCAGGGCATATCCATTTGCGCGCCAATCCCGAGCGTAAATGACTAATCATCGTGCAGCACCGCAGCGGTCTGCCGGATCACTCGCTGCCCGGCCAGCACCATGGTGGCCGTGCTCGCCAGCCAGAGGATGGCACTCAGGGTCAGCAACAGCGGCCAGGACGGATGAAAGCCCATGTGCCAGTGGAAAGACTGGGGATTGACCACTTCGATCAGGATGACGCTGATGGCCATCCCCAGCGCGCCGCCGATGAGTATTCCGAAGAGCGAAAGAATGCTGCCCTCGGCGAAGAGCAGGGTGCGCAGATCGCGGCGTCGCAGACCCAGATGCCGCAGCATGGCGTATTCGTTGCGGCGCATCAGGGTCTGCGCCCCGAAGCCGCTGCTCACCCCCAGCAGTCCGATCACCATGGCGACCGCCTCCAGTGCATAGGTGGCGGCAAAACTCTGGTTGAATATTTGCAGACTCTTGAGGCGAATTTCTTTGGGGGTCGCGACCAATAATCGACTACCATCGGGCAGGGTCTGCCGCAAGTCGCGGAGGGTGGCCGGTATCGCGGCGCCAGGACGCAGCCAGAGGGCGACGCCATTGACCGCATCGTCTCCGGACCATGCACGGTATTGCTGAATGGGTATGGACACTGATCCCTCCTGATAGGCGTAATCCCGATAAATGCCGGCGATGGTCACCACCCGCTCCTGCCCACCCAGCGGCAGATGGATCACCTGCCCTACCTGCCAGCCGCTGGTGCCGGCCAGAATCTCCGAAATCCACACCGGCGGTGGCTGGTGCGGCCCGACGCTAAGCGCATGGAGTAGCTGCAATTCCCGCTCTGGATCGCTGATGTCCATGCCCCGCGCGAGCAGCATCACGGGTGGATGTCCTGGCAACAAATTCAGGGTGACTCGTCGCAGGGGTGAGCAGGCGCGGACATTAGGTAGCGCGCAAAGCTGGTGCGCCGCGCCGTGAGGGAGGAAGGAGTCCCTATTCATCCCTGCCTGTACATAGAGGTCCGCACGTAAGATATCGGTCAGCCAGTTGGCGACCGAGTCGCGGAATGAACCCACCATCACGGCCATGGCCACGACCAGACTAAAGGCCACCACCACTGCAGCCAGGCTTTGCGCCGCCCGCCCCGGCGCGCCCCGCAGTTGTGCCAAGGCCAGGCGCCAGACGGGTGCATGGGGCAGGGGAAAGAGCCGGGTCAGTCCGCGCAGGAGTGGTGCCAACAAAAAGAGCAGGGCGAAGAGCAGGCAGGCTACTGCGCCGTAGGCCAGATAGGGGATGCCGTGGATGGCCGGAGCCAAAGACCCTGCCAGGGCCAGTTCCAAGAGCAGCAGACCTATCCAGGGATGCTGATGCTGCTGCGAAGCTTGCTCTTCAGCGCCAGCACGCAACGCCAGGGCGGGGGTCGCCCGGCTGGTTTCCCAGGCGGGTAAAAAGGCGCCGGTCAGAGCCGCACCCAGGCCAGCCACGAAAAAGATCAGCATGAGTCCCGGATGCCATTGCAGATGCAAGGCTGTGGCGCTGAAATACCCCGCCCCAAGGTCGCCACCCATGCGTGCCAGGGCCAGCCAGGCCGCCAGCACGCCCAGCGGCAGACCCAGCAGCGCGCCCGGCAGACCCAAAACCGCCCCTTGCAACAATACGGCCAATACGATTTCCCGGCGGCGCAGGCCCAAAACCCGCAACAGGGCCAGTTGCTGCCGCTGCCGCACCACCCCCATGGCCAGGGTGGAATAGACCAGAAAGGCCCCGGTAAACAGCGCCACCAGCGACAGCACCAGCAGATTCACCCGATAGGCGCGCGAGGCATCCGCCGCTACCCGTCCTTGCTGGGCAGGACTTTGCAACACGGCACCGACCGGCAGATGGTCGCGCCACTGTGCCAGGAAGTCGCCGATGCTCGTTCCGGGACGCAGGCGCAGGTCCACCTGATTCAGGGTGCCGACTCGTCCCCACAGCCACTGCACCGCAGCAATGTCCATGACGCCGAATGCTCCGCTACCGCCCACACCGGGTAGTTCCCCGATGATCCGTAGCGTGCGTGGCTGCCCATCCGCATTGAGCGTCAGCGTATCACCTACCTGCAGACCGAGATGCGCCAGTGCCGCCGGGCTCAGGGCAATGTGCTCAGGGGGCAGCACGGCAAGCGGGTTATGCCGGTCGAAAGGCAGCAGCGGTTGCCCCATGCGCGCCGCCTGAAAGGCGTCAATACCCAGAATATGGAGCATCCCTTTGTGGGCAGGATGCAGTACCGGCGCCAGCAAGCGGATTTCCGGAGCGGCCACGGCCACGCCCCTGGACAGACTCAGACGCACATACCAATGTTCGGGGAAGCCCCGTCCCGGCGCCGTCAGCGCCAGGTCGGCCTGCCCCGACAGGCGTCGCAGTCCGCTAGAAAAATCACTCACCGCCTGAATGTTGATGAGGGCGATGGCCAGTCCCAGCGCGACTCCCAGCGCAATGCCGATGATGGCCAGTACGCTCGCACCCGACCTTTGGCGCAGCGGGCGCCACACGGCCGCTTGCCACGGAATCCGGGTAATCACAGGGAACGGAAGCCCTGTGCGTCGAAACGCAGACGCCGCTGCGCCCAGCCTGCCGCCGTTGCCGAGTGGGTCACCAGTAAAACAGCCGCCCCTTCCGCTTCTCCCGCTTCCCGCAGGAGACTGAGCACAGTTTCCGCCGATTCGGCGTCGAGACTGCCCGTCGGTTCGTCAGCAAGGATCAGTGACGGGCGATGTACTATCGCCCGCGCCACCGCAACCCGCTGCATCTCGCCGCCGGACAACTCCCGTGGCCAGGCCGCCAAGTGTCCGCTGATCCCAAGACGCTTGGCCAGTAGGTTAACCCGCTGATGCATCTCACGCCGGGGGAGGGCGTTCAGTCGCCATGGCAGGGCGATATTTTCCTCTACGGTCAATTGTGGGATCAGATGAAAGGCCTGAAACACAAAACCCATGTGCCGCCGCCGCAGCAGCGTGCGCGCGTCGTCATCCAGGGTATCGAGCGCTTGACCCTGGAAAGTCATGTGCCCCGCATCGGGGCGATCCAGGCCGGCAATGATATTCAGCAGGGTGCTTTTGCCAACGCCGCTTTCTCCCATGATGGCTACGAAGTCGGCTGGTGCTATGTTGAGGCTCGCATCGCGGAATAACCAACGCTGTGGGTCTCCGGGAAGCCGCTTTGCCAGATTGTTCAGAACCAGAAGTGCAGTCACGCCATTCTTTCCACGCTTTGCCAAACGCCGATAGTTTACCATACGCCCCCCCCGCCGTGGCGACCACAGCATTCTCCTGTACCTGGACGGTGCATCAAGTTTTGACCGCAGCCCCGCAACAGGTTAGAATCCCGCTACCGGAGAGATGGCCGAGCGGCTGAAGGCGCTCCCCTGCTAAGGGAGTATGGGGCTAAACACTCCATCGAGGGTTCGAATCCCTCTCTCTCCGCCACCCTTACTGGATTAAAATCCTACTTTAAAGTGACTGCTCATCGCCCTTGCATCCCAGTTTTATCGTGCTATCCTTCAATCACCTTATGGACTGAAAGAAGTGCTTATCGGCGGGCGCCATCCGGCGCATGTGGTCGCAGATCAAACCCCTCGAATGATAAAAATCTCATGAATATCCACCAAAGCGTTGTACCCAACTGACTGAGGAGCCCTCTCCAATGAGTGACGCTATTCTTTATGTATCGGATGACAGTTTTGAAACGGATGTGCTGAAGTCCTCTAAACCGGTTCTGGTCGATTTCTGGGCCGAATGGTGCGGACCTTGCAAGATGATCGCCCCCATTCTGGAAGAGGTCGCTGGCGAATATGCCGACCGCTTGCAGGTTGCCAAATTTAACATTGATGAAAACCCCGCCACTCCTCCTCAGTACGGCATTCGCGGCATTCCCACCCTGCTCCTCTTCAAAGCGGGCAAGCTTGAAGCCACCAAGGTGGGTGCCCTGAGTAAAGCCCAGCTGACCACATTCCTGGATAGCCAACTTTGAATACACCACGTCCCCGCCGTAAATCTCCCCGGACGCCCAAGTCCTTCCCCAACGAAGACATTCTGGTAGACGACGAAGACGATAGTACGCTTTGTCTGGCTCCTGGCGCTTCGGCGATGAATCTGACCGATCTTAAACGCAAAACAGCCGCTGAACTGGCCGTGATCTGTCAGGAAATGGGGTTAGAGGGTACCGCCCGCCAGAAGAAACAAGAAATCATCTTCAATATTCTCAAGGCGCACGCGCGCAATGGGGATGCCATTTACGGCGAGGGCGTGCTGGAAATTTTGCAGGATGGTTTTGGTTTTCTGCGCGCAGCCTCCGGGTCCTACATGGCCGGGCCGGATGACATTTATGTCTCGCCGTCGCAGGTGCGGCGCTTTCATCTGCAGACCGGAGACACGGTTTCCGGGCAGATTCGCCCCCCTAAAGAGGGTGAGCGCTATTTTGCACTGCTCAAGGTGGAGAGCATCAATTTCGAAGCCCCGGAAGCGACCCGCAACAAGGTGAACTTCGACGATCTGACGCCACTGTTTCCCGAAGAGCGACTGCGTCTGGAGTCCGACAATATCCCCTACGGTGAAATGGCGCCGCGGATCATTGATTTGGTGTCACCCATCGGTAAGGGCCAGCGCGGTCTGATCGTTGCCCCGCCTAAAACGGGGAAGACGGTGTTGCTGCAGCAGATTGCCCACGCCATCACCGCCAATCATCCTGAATGCTATTTGATCGTGCTGCTCATTGATGAGCGCCCGGAAGAAGTGACGGAAATGCAGCGTTCAGTGAAGGGCGAGGTGGTCTCCTCCACCTTTGATGAACCAGCGACGCGCCACACCCAGGTTGCAGAAATCGTCCTGGAAAAGGCCAAGCGCCTGGTCGAGCACAAACACGATGTGGTCATCCTGCTCGACTCCATTACCCGTCTGGCGCGCGCCTTCAACACGGTGGTGCCATCCTCCGGCAAGGTGCTGACCGGCGGCGTGGACGCCAACGCGCTGCAGAAGCCCAAGCGGTTCTTCGGCGCGGCACGTAATATCGAAGAGGGCGGCAGCCTGACCATTATTGCCACGGCCCTGGTGGAAACCGGTTCCAAGATGGACGAAGTCATCTTCGAGGAGTTCAAGGGTACCGGCAATATGGAAGTCCATCTCGACCGTCGTCTTGCTGAGAAACGCACTTACCCGGCCATCAATCTCAATAAATCCGGTACGCGTCGTGAAGAACTGCTGGTTCCGGCCGAGATGCTCAGTAAAATGTGGGTGTTGCGCAAGTTGCTGGCGCCTATGGATCCGGTGGAATCCATGGAGTTCCTGCTCGACAAGGTGCGTGGCACCAAAACAAACGCGGAGTTCTTTGACTCCATGAACCGTTAAGCGGGTCCGCTGGACGCCCGCCCTGTCCATCCCTATAATTCGCCTCTTTGTATCGAGCCCCCGAGAGTAGCTATCATGAAAACCGATATTCATCCCAAATACGCAGAAATCACCGTCACCTGCAGTTGCGGCAACGTCTTCAAGACGCGCTCGACTGCAACTCGCGACTTGCACATCGACCTCTGCTCCGAATGCCATCCCTTTTACACCGGTAAGCAGCGCGCCGTTTCTGCCGCTGGTCAGGTAGAGAAGTTCCGCAAGCGTTACGGCGGTCAGTAACTCGCCATGACGGAGACCGATGCCCAGGCAGATCTGTGGCGACGGGCGCTGGAGTATCACGCCCGTACGCCAGCGGGTAAGCTTTCGGTCATACCGAGCAAGCCCTGCAGTAGTCAGGAAGATCTGTCTCTCGCCTACACGCCCGGCGTCGCGGCTCCGGTGCGGGAGATTGCTGCCGATCCGGACAAGGCTTACGACTATACCGCAAAGGGTAACCTCGTCGCCGTAGTCAGTAATGGTACGGCGGTGCTTGGCCTGGGCAACGTCGGACCGCTGGCGGGCAAGCCGGTCATGGAAGGCAAGGCACTGCTCTTCAAACGCTTCGCGGATATTGATGCTTTTGATATCGAAGTGCAGGCGCGCGATGCCGGACATCTCATCGACGTGGTGGCGGCCATCGCCCCCGGTTTTGGCGGCATCAATCTGGAAGACATCGCTGCTCCGGTCTGTTTTGAGGTCGAAGAAACCTTGCAGACCATGCTGGACATTCCCGTATTCCACGATGATCAGCATGGTACGGCCGTGATTGTGGCCGCTGCATTGCAGAATGCACTGGAATTGCAGGGTAAGGAGTTAGGTCGCATCAAGGTCGCAATTGTGGGTGCGGGTGCCGCCGGAATTGCCATTGCACGGATGTTGCGGGCGCTGGGCGTGGCGGATATCTTCCTGAGCGATTTGCACGGCGTGCTGCACAGCGGACGCAGGGATCTCACCCAATGGCATAAGCCCCTTGCAGTGGCGCCCCAGGACTGGGATCTGGCGGCGATGTTGCGCGGTGCCGATGTGGTCATCGGCGTCTCTGTGCGCGGTGCTATTCCGGAAGCGGCGTTACCGATGCTGGCGCCCAAGCCAGTGATTTTTGCACTCGCCAATCCCGATCCTGAGATAGACCCTGCCGTAGTGCGGCGCCTGCGTCCTGACGCCATTATCGCCACGGGTCGATCGGATATGCCCAACCAGGTCAACAATGTGCTGGGTTTTCCCTTCCTCTTCCGCGGCGCGCTGGATTGCCGGGCTCGGCAGATCAACCAGCCCATGCTGCTGGCGGCGGTCGATGCGTTGGCGAGGCTGGCGCGGGAGCCGGTGCCGGACGCGGTGCAGGCCGCTTATGGGCTGACTGCGACGCAAGGTCTGGCCTTTGGCCCCGAGTACATTATCCCCAAACCTCTGGACCCGCGCCTTCGGCAGCGGGTCTCTGGCGCAGTGACCGTTGCCGCGCGCGAAAGCGGCGTCGCGCGGCGTTAGATTACTATGCGTCTCGCGGATCTGACGGTTCGCGATCTGCGCTTCGCCTTCGGCCAGTTGCTCGCCGCCGTTCTCTTTTTTGCCCTGGTCTGGAAAATCCTTGCTCCCTTTTTGCCGGCCCTGGGCTGGGCGGCTGTTCTCGTTTATGCGACCTGGCCGCTGGCTGGTCCTATGCGCCGACATTGGCCGCCCGTGCTGGCAGCAGTAGGCGCTACGCTCATGCTGGCGCTGATTTTTATTCTTCCCGCACTTTTCCTGAGCATCACCCTGGGGACGGAGTTGCACCATCTACTGACTGACCTCGCCAGCCAGGATGCACACACGACCCTGGAAGCAAGGCTGAATCAGATACCTTGGGTGCATGATCTGCTCGCCCGGATTCCCGCCCCCTGGAAGGCGAAACTGATGCCCGGTGCGTTGTCTCCCGACCTCTCCGCCTGGGCGGGGCGGCTGGGTAGCGTTGCGGGCGGGATCGGGCGTTTCGGCGCTTTGCTTATGCTCGTTCTCATCACCGCCTTTTTTTTCTACCGGCATGGTGAACTGCTGTTGGATCAGTTGCGCCGTTTTGTCGGGCAGGTGCTGGGACAGCGGGGCGACGCTTATCTGCGGACGGTGGCCAGCACCATCCGTGCGGTGATTTACGGCATTCTGGCGACGGCGGTGGCGCAGGGAGTCCTTGCGGGGATGGGTTACGCGGTGGCAGGACTGTCGGCGCCGGTATTACTGGCTATCGTCACCCTGCTGTTTTCCTTTATTCCCGTCGGTACGCCGCTAGTTTGGGGCGCTGCGAGCATCTGGCTGCTTTTTCAGGGCGATATCTGGGCGGGAGTAGGGCTGGCCCTGTGGGGTGCGCTGGTGGTGAGCTGGATTGATAACCTGATTCGCCCGCTGGTGATTTCCAGCGCGGTACGGATTCCGTTTCTACTGGTGCTCTTCGGGGTGCTGGGCGGCATTCTCGCCTTCGGTTTTCTCGGATTGTTCCTGGGGCCGGTGCTGCTGGCCGTATTGCTGGCGATATGGGATGAATGGTTGCGGCCAGCGCCTGCGGCGCCGCAAGGTTGAATGTCCGCTTCTTGGCCTGTCTCTCGCTTGGCCCTATACTCTAAGCACTAACCAGACGGTCAGTGTGCTTTTACCCTGCACCCTGTCGCGCCGCTATCCGGGTGTTATCCACGCGATGCACCCCCTGCTGAACTTGCCACGAGGACCTCATGCGCTCCGATATGATCAAAAAAGGTTTTGAACGCACTCCCCACCGCGCCCTGCTCAAGGCCTGCGGTCTCACCGACCAGGATATGGATAAACCTTTCATCGGGGTGGCGAATTCTTATATTGATATCATTCCCGGTCATGTGCATTTGCAGGAGTTCGGCCGCATCGTCAAGGAGAATATCCGCGCGGCAGGGGGGGTGCCCTTCGAGTTCAATACCATCGGCGTGGACGACGGCATCGTCATGGGTCACGATGGCATGCGTTACTCGCTGCCGAGCCGTGAGCTGATTGCGGACTCCATCGAGACGGTGGTGCAGGCCCATCATCTGGACGCGCTCATCTGTATCCCCAACTGCGACAAGATCGTGCCCGGGATGATTATGGGCGCGCTGCGCTGTGACGTGCCCACGGTATTTGTCTCCGGCGGCCCCATGGAAGCCGGACATCTGTCTGATGGAACGGCGATCGATCTGGTGACCGCCTTTGAGGCGGTCGGGCAGTTCAAGCGCGGGCAAATCACGCAAATTCGGCTCAAAGAGATTGAAGATAAAGCCTGCCCGACCTGTGGCTCCTGCTCCGGCATGTTCACGGCCAACAGCATGAACTGCCTGATGGAAGTCCTCGGGATTGCGCTGCCCGGCAACGGCACCATTCTGGCGACCGCGGCGGGGCGCCGCGACCTGGTGCGTCAGGCAGCGGATCGGGTGGTGGCGCTGGCCATGGCGGGCGGGCCGACCATGCGGCAACTGGTGGATTTCGACGCGATCGACAATGCGTTCATACTGGATATGGCCATGGGCGGTTCCACCAACACGGTCTTGCATACCCTGGCTATCGCCCGGGAGGCCGGTCTGAATTATCCGCTGGCGCGGCTGAACGATCTGGCGCAGCAGGTGGCCTATCTCGCCAAGGTGTCGCCGGCCTTGTCTACAGTGCATATCGAGGACATCGGCCGTGCTGGCGGCGTCCCCGCCATTCTGCATGAAGTGCATAAGCGCAACCCCAACGTGCTGCATCTGGACAAGCCGACGGTCAGTGGCCAGAGTTTGCGCGAGATTGTGACAGCGGCGGTGG
>JAAOMR010000599.1 GCA_018853935.1 Acidithiobacillus ferrivorans | reverse complement strand
CGTGGTGATAGGCGGAAATCGCCACATCGGTTCCCAGGCCGCTGGCACTGCGGGCCACGTACTTCGCAACGAGGCCGGATACGAGCCCCGCCAATCCCAGACAAACCGGCAATATCCATGGATGCTGCGGAATGGCGGAATACGTCGTATCCCTTGCAGGGTGCAACCCCGATGCACCGTTAAAAAAGCCACCCGCCGCATGGGGTGAGTCGTATCCTACCAGGTCTTCCAAAAACAACCGATTGAACAGATTGATTAACTTGACAAACAATAACGCCAGCACCCCGGTGATGACGCCGATCAGTACTGGAGTGACAAAGTATCGTCGCTTGCTGGGGAGGGCATTAAGCCTTCGGAGCGCGGCCGCATATTGCCACCGTAAGGCAAGCAACAGGGTTGCACCTGGCGAATGGGTTGTACCCTGCAAGGGGGTGTTCTTCATGTCTTTTGCAGGGTGTAATCCTTATACAATCTGCCAACCCTTTGCAGGGTACAACCCATTCGCCGGGTGCAGCCCATTCGCAGGGTGCAACCCTTTCTTATCTTCCACAGGAAGCTGCGAACTGCGGTCAACCAGAACCTGATTCTCGTGATGTCCTCTGTCGGCTACATGACCATCACCATGCGGAATGGTCCCTTCTTTCATGAAGATATTCAGACTGTTCTTGGTGGCGAAGTGCAACAACTCCGCATAAGCCTCCGGGTGCGACTGCTCCATGGCTTCGTCAAAGATGATGGACGCGCAGCCATTGATGGTTGCCGGTTCCACGTCATCCTCGTAGTGGATTTTGTGGTTTGGGCCGAAATGCGCCAGACCTACCCCCTCGATCAACATTTCCGCCCAGTCCGACGGCCTGAATTTACGACGATCCGGCATTACGACACCTTCAATAACAATCAGCATGTCTGGTTTTTCCGTAGGGTTGCACCCGGCAGGGGTTGCACCCTGCAAGGGTTGACGATGAATGGGTAGCCTTCGTTGGGAAACCAGTTTATTGATCAGGCTACAGCGTGGGCCGGGCGGGTGATGCCAATGGCGACGATACTGGTGAGACTGGCCACCTGTAGCTTGCGCGGAACGGCTGTATTAGCGATGCCTTCCGCTATGGAGTAGCTGGCCGTGATCACGCAAATCAAGCCGTCACGTCCGTGCTGGTCCAGGACGGCATACTTCATGCCGGCATCCAGTGCGTGCTGCGCCAGGACAAGGACGCGGTCACTCACCAGATGCTGCAAGGCTTCCATTTCAACCATGAGATTCTCCGCTTTTAAGAATCAAAAATTAGGAACGCCAGCATCATGCCTATGCTGCTTCCCGGATGCAAATGATATTGCTGACCGCAAGCCCTGCTGGCCGCAAGCCCTGCTGCAGGAGATGTTTGCCGGTATGTCACATTTTCAGACCAAAAACGATAAACCAAGCCGCCCCCACCACCGCCGTTGCTGCTGGCACGTCGGCGGATAGCAGATAGGCGAGGGTGCCACCAATTACTCCCCCGGCAATCGCATAAACCGTCAGATTGCGCAACTCCAGGGTAATGGGACTGCATGTCCAGCGCCACCATCGGATGACCCTGGATCGGAGGCGCCGCACGTGATGGTGATGGTGAACCATACACGATCTCTTACAAAGATGGCTGGAAAATCATTGCGGAGATAACACCCTGTAGCAAGCCATTGCCAGCTTTGCGCATGTTTCGCCTTGACCCATTAAGCGGGTTGCACCCGGCAAGGGAGGTTGGGATGGGTTTACCCAGGAGGAGGGTGTGCTGTGGATCATTCAGTGTCCTTCCGTGTGGCTGCGGCGCATGGAACCACCGGCCTCTGCCGCACCGCCGCCATGGCTGATGGGGTTGCTGAGGGCATCGGGGACGGGGAGTTGCATCAGACTATAGAGCTTGCGGAGGTTGAGGCGGTACAGATGGTCGAAATCGCGGACCGAGTCCGCGGGATTGTAATCACCAAGCCACCAGAACCAGTCAGAACTTTCACAGCGTCCAAGCTGTTCGAGGATGCGGGCCTGCTGCTCCGCAGGAAATTGCCCGATATGCTGATCAACATCCTGTTTGGCGGCGCAGAGCAAGTCCCATGCGCGGTTTTTGGCGGCGTCGCCAATCCAGGTGCTGAAGCTGCCGTAGACCCAACTCCCTGCGGCCAGCCGGGGCATGGCCTTCACGTCGTCTGGATGGTTGTTGATGAAATCGCTGAAGGTACACATCCGGATGTGGGGGTGATTAGCCAGGGATTTATAGAGTTCCGAGAGAAAGTAATAGCCATTGTAGGGATAGTATTCCCAGGCATTTTCGCCATCGAGAACAATACTGACGACCGGATTTGCCTCGTGCTCCGTCTGCCGCCAGATGGTCTCCAGTTTGTGGATGAAGTCCGTGACGGCATCATGTCCGGACCAGGTTTTGTAGTCGAAGCCGATGGTGTCGGAGAGCGCATCATCGCGGAAGAAGAGTACGGGTCCTGTCCCCTGCAATTGATAGGGACGGTACAAGTATTCCACCCGGCCGCGGGGGCCGCTGTCATCGTCGCTGAGCAGCAGGCTGTGGGTCAGTACGCCTTCACCAGAAGCGGTCCAGCGCACCCCGGCGTTGCCGAGCAGTTCAACAAACGCGGCAGAGACGCCCCCTTCGGCAGGCCACATACCTTGCGCCGGCACTCCGAAATGCTGGCGACAACTCTGCTGTGCCTGGTCGATGTGCCAGCGCGCGCGCTCAGCCCCGCCGGGGTAGGCCAGGCAGTCGGGCAACTGGGCGTCCGTTACCGCTTCTCGCGCGGCGTGGAAGTCGAGCAGCAACGGACCGATGGGATGGTAATAAGGGGTGGTGGAAATTTCAATGCGTCCTGCTTCCGCCAGGGCGCGATAGCGGGGAATCAGTCCGCCAATCAGTTCTCCGAGAAAGTGGACGAGTTGCTGGCGGTCTTCCTGGCTGAAACCGTGTCCCTTGGCAAAAAGTGATCGCAGGAAAGGGCTGCCGCGGCGCACGGTCTCCCCGGTCCAGGCCAGGTGATACCAGACCAGAAGATCCGCGAGGTATTGTATGGAGAGGTAATCCGATATCTCCTTAACGTCCTCCAGCATTAACTGGTAAATGTCATACAGGCGACGATAATCCGGGAAGGGGTTGAGCATGTGCTCCGGGTCGAGGCGGAAACATTGCTCCAGCAGGAAATGCCGCTGTTCGTTAGGTAGTGCTTTGAGATTTTCCATGGCAAGTGCAATGAGCAGCGGATCGCGGAACTGTCCGCTCTGAAACTGCGCGGTGTAGTCCTCTAGTTGCTCGACCAGAATCGGCACACAATTAAACACCCCGCGGGCGAGGGGATTCTCCTCATAGTGGGCGATCATGTCCGAATAGTCTTTGCAGGCGTGCAGATAGGTCCACGGCAAGACGTAGACGCCGTCGGCATCGCGGTAATCGGGTTGGTGCATGTGCCAACAGAAAATGACATGAAGCGCGCGCGCCGGGGGCATGGGATTACCTCACAAAATGTAGTTGCTGGCCAAGTAACTCCGGGGTAATCAGGGTCACGCCGTTGGGCGTGCGATAGAAACGACGGGCGTCTTCGACCGGATCTTCACCGACCACAAGCCCGTGCGGGATAATCGTACCTTTGTCCACTACCACCTTGCGCAGGCGGGCACCTTCGCCCATGCGCACGTTGGGCAGGATGACCGAGTCTTCAATCAGCGTGTGTCCGTCATTGATCCGCACGTTGGAGAAGAGCAGTGAGCGGCGGACGGTGGCGCCGCTGATGATGCAGCCGCCGGAAACAATGCTGTCCAGCGCCATACCGCGCCTACCTTCATCGTCGAACACGAATTTGGCTGGCGGCAATTGTTCCTGATAGGTCCAGATCGGCCAGCGGCTGTCATAAAGATCAAGATCGGGAGTGACATGTACAAGGTCGATATTAGCGGCCCAGTAGGCATCCACTGTGCCCACATCCCGCCAGTAACAGCGGCTGTTGCCTCCGTCGGAACTGGAAATACAGCTATTACGGAAACGATGCGCGATTACCCGATAGCGCGACACCATGTAGGGAATGAGGTCGTTACCGAAATCATGGGTAGAGTCGTGGCTGTCGGAA
>JAAOMR010000598.1 GCA_018853935.1 Acidithiobacillus ferrivorans | reverse complement strand
AGGGTGGTGTTCATGCAAGTATAATATCAGCCATGGAACGTGTTCGCATAGTCTCGCTCAAAGGCATTCGCAAGCGGCAATCCGCCACGATACGCGCCGGTCAGATGGAAGCCGCGCGGGTCTGAACGGCGTGCCGCGATGCACACTTGGCAGCCAGGCAAGAGCACGGAAAATGGCCGAACCGGGATGCCCTGCAAAAAGCGACCAAGGGGCGGTTTGCTTTGCACTCGCAGTCCGTGCAAATGGTGA
>JAAOMR010000597.1 GCA_018853935.1 Acidithiobacillus ferrivorans | reverse complement strand
GTACCGCTGCGATTGGACCTTCGGGACTCTGCGGGGCAAGGGATATTTCCGTCCAGACATCCGCGGTATTGCTCACGGCAGTGCTGCTCACGGCAGGAGGCGGGTTGTAAGAGATCACAGCCATCGGGACGGGGCTGGTCGGCCACCCGTTATTGACAGAAATGCCGTCCGCAGGGTTGCCGCCTGCAAGGTTGTTGAGGGTAAGCTGGGAAGCCCAGGCATCCACCAGTTCGGCATTCCATTTCTGTGCCCTGGTTTGCGCGGCTTGCAAAGCCTGTGCATAGGTCACGCCGTCCTTTAGTACTTTGGGAATCTCCCAACCATCCTGCAAGGTGGCCACCAGTTTCCAAAGTACCGGGGCTGTCCCGCTTTCCGGTTTCCACGACAGTTGTTCCGCATCGAGGGGCAGTAGCGCGATCCTGACGATCCGGTCATCCGGTCCCATCTCTCCTCGGCTTGCAGCCGGTAGGCTTGCACCCGGCAGGCTTTGCGCGGGTGTGGATTCCGGCAAGGGGGTTGCACCCTGCAAGGGGTTGGCATTCGGCAGGCTTTCCAGTCGCTGGAGGAAGGCGTTTTTATCCAGCACGGTGGCGTTCAGATCGGGCCAATATGATTCGGATGCGGCCAGGTGCATCAGCAGGAAAGACAGCCCGGTAATGGCATCCTGGCGGCGTCCATGGGTGCCCAAGTCCACGCTGGTGGTAGACGGGTCGCCGCTCAGACTGTTCACCAGAAAATCCACAGTCATCTTCCAGTAATCCCGGTCCCATTCGGCGGATAGGCTGACCAGCATTTCCCGCAAGACTTCTTGCGGAACCGATTGCGCCCAAAACCGCCCTGCTTCCGGCAGGCGTTCCGGGTGTTCAGCCAGACCTTGCAGGGTGGCTGCAAGTTCTGGCCGGATCTCCGGCGTTTCTGATAGTGATTTCCAGTCCATAATGTCCTCCTGCTCCCTTGGTGCCGCAGTGCTGCGCACGGGTCTTGCAGACGACGGCAGGGTTGCACCCGGCAGGTCTACAGATGGCACGGGATCGGTGGAGAGTTCCGGATGGTCCGGGGTTTTCTTCGTTTCTGGAGCCATCGTCTCCGATGACACCCACTTTGTTTCAGGTAATGCCACCATCGTCTCAGGCATCTCTACGGACGTTTCAGGCAGAATATCGGATTGCTCCATCCCCAAACCGTCAGGCTCCGTGAACGCCTGCAAATCCGGATTCCACCGTTCCAGTTCCCGCCATGCCGGTGAGAGCACCGTGATCGGGTGTGGGCTGGTCCAGAAAACGGGGGATAGATAGCGATCAATTATGGTGTCCCGCTCGAATGGAATCTGAACATCCAGCACATAGGATGTTCCCGGCTTGTTTATCGCCATCCACGGATCGAACAGGAAGCGGTTGCTCACCAGTAGAAATACATGGCGTTGCTCGGAATCGCCGTTGTAAAAGCGCAGTTCCCGTAACTCTGCGTCCTGGGCCACCAGATCGTTTCGATTGACCGACCATGCCTGCACCCCGACGCCCGAAAGTTCGCCGGATTCCAGTATCGCCGCAACATAGTTCACTGAGGACGGTTCCTGGGAAAGACTCAGGGGAATGCCCTGTTTGACCAGACGGTCCAGAAGCGGTCGTTGATCCACTGACGCATCCAGTATCTTCGGGACCGTCATGCGCAAGCCCTTCAATTGTTGCCAGTCCGCATCCGCTACCGGATCAGGGTTTACGTTCGTGCCTGTCGGCCGCACGCCTGCGGAGGGCGTTAACGTTACGGGCGAACCTGTCGATTCGACAAGTTCCGGCGCATCATTCAGCAGATTGGCCTGGATGGGTGGCTGGTCCGCAGGTTGCGTGGATTCCTCTACGGTTTGCGGTTGGGCCTGGACCTCCGGGGTTTGCAGGACGATGGCATCCAGCTCCGTGACGGAGTCCAGTGTTCTGGACAGGGACGTGATGCCCTGCAAATCCATCTGCCGGTGATTGGCCTCATTGCGCTGGTAGAGTGTGTTTAACACTTCAGGCAACAGATTTTCCAGCCGGACTTCGATCAGATCGGACTGAACCACCAGCATCGGTTTGACCAAATCTTTTTTCTGTTGGGACCGGAAATTCCTGCCCATGATGGGTGCGACCCAATCGCAGGGCGCGCCGATCTGTGCGGTCAGGTCCGCCCGACGCACAGCAACCTCTGGATCGATAGTACTGGCCCGTTGAACGGATTCCGCCACGATTCGCAACTGGTTCATAACCGTATCCGGGAAGCCCTGCATGGTCAGTACATCAATGACCACGGGTGTATTCTGGAAATCCGTGCGCCAACCACGCAGACGGTCCACCAGATGGTCGGTCAGTCGATTCAGCGTTTCCGCCGACAACCCATCGGGTTCCACGGTCAACAACAGACGCAGGGGCTGTAATCCCTGACAGGTCATGATTTCCGCTATTTCATTACGACCCATAATGCCGCTCACGACCACATGACCGTAATCGGCTTTCACCCGATCCACAGACCGCAAACTCTCCAGCAGACCGTGATCCCGAATCTGCGTGAACATGGCGTAAAGTTGACCGTTGTTTATGGCCTCGCGGGACCAGGATAGCGACCACCCGCGTTCAACCACATTGTGCGTAACGTCCTCGATCTTGGCGTGAAGTAAAATCTGCCCGTTGCGCCACCATTCCGGGGCTTCCAGTTCAACATTCAGCATCCGGCTATCCGATGGACGAACGGCGGTCAGCGTGGCGTCCTTCACCTTGGCCGATAACGCCGTGAACGGTGCCAGTATCGACCTTACCGTCTCCCGGAAATCTTCCGGTATTCCCGATAACCATGATGCACCGGATTCCTCTATCCGCATCGGTTCCGGTTGTTCTTCCAGCAGGTCTCCGGTGGCTCTATCCGTTGCATCTTTCGGGGCAGGATCGACTTGCCCCGCATGATAAATAGGCAGGTTTTTGTCTTTGGGTACGGCGATGATACCGGCACGGGTCGGGATAATCGCAGCTTCGGTAATGGTGATGCCCGCCGCCTTCAACCGTATGGCTTCATAGGCCTCAATGACGGCATCCAGTCCGGTGCGGTCCCATCGGCTGAAATCCGTCATGTCGCGTCGGTTTTCACCAGTGGTTTCCCACTTCAACGGATCACCGTAGGTTTCTGCCACCAGCCGTGCGTCAACCTGCAGGTCATATACGATCTGGTCCCGCGTACCCGCCACCAGTCTGGCCCAGGGATCGACCAGCCAGCGATGATCGACGATGGCGAAGTCATGTCCATCCGGGTGCCAGTCCTCGCGTACCACCGCGCAGTCGGGATTGTGCTCGTTCTCGAAACCCACGATCTGCACCACATGATCCGGCAGCCCCTTGCGGATTTGCAGGGCATAATTGGTGCAGGTGATGGCACTGGTATCATCGGGAAATACACTTTGCCCATCGGCATCTTCGGTCGCGGGAATCTCGTTGCCCTGATGATCCACAAAGCGCACCCCAAGGGCTTCATCGCTGCCGAACAACGCTTCCAGTCGCGCCACAGAAACCGCATCGGTGATTTTTTCGGCCATGATTTCACCAAGCGTTACGGACCCTTGCCGGTTCCCTTCTCGATTTTGTAGTCGTTCCACCTGTTTCCGCGCATCTTCCGCGATTTGTTCCGCCTGATGCAGCAAGGGGCGTGCACCCGGCAAGGGGCTTTTGCCTTCCGGCGCGGGTGTCTGAGCGAATGGTGCGGGTGTCAGCAAATCCCCAAACTGTTCCTTGAGGTCGCTCACGATGCTTTCCGCCCGTTGCAGGTGTTCCGACTTTTTCTGCGGGTCTGTAGTCAGCAAACTTGCGGCATTTGAATGATCGTCGGAAATCGTTGCGGCCATCTGCACATCCATGGGGAAAACTGCAGCACCCGGTGCTATGCCTTCTCGTTCCAGAACGGGGGAGGCGTCGCCCAGCAGGGCAAAGGTGCTGTTCACCAGCAACAGAGCGCGATCCAGCGTATCTACGTCGTTGATATACCGTGTTTTGGATTCGCCGGGCACGATGCCCTGCAGTGTATAACTATCTCTATCGTCATCCAGGTGGGCGTCTGCTTTTTTTGTGTGCGTCAATTGCAGGACGGTAACGCCTTCCAGCTTGCTTTGCCGATCCCAAACCGTTTCCATGCGGGCCGCGTCATACCCGAAGAAGATAGGTTGCACAGCATCGACTTTGTTGCTTAACCAGTCTTTGGCCGCACGGTCAGCGTCTGTGATCCAGTCCAGCTTTTCATGCTCTTTCAGGTGCGCCTTGAGCATTTTGCGGCCCTGGGCATAGGCTGCGGCGAAAGTCGGAAAATGGTCGCTGCGCGCATTGGGCGAGGAAGGCCCGTATACGCCTTTTGCACGATAGCTGATCGCTGGCACATAGCCCTGCTTATCCCGCGCAATGGCCAGAGACACGAATTGGTCCTTATCCTCGAAACGCAAACCGACATAGCGGTCGAAGTTTTTCAGGCTACCGGGGGCTTCGACAGGCAGATCGTCATGATCTATGTCTTCCGGCCAGTGCGGGGCGGGAGGCTGGTCGGGTATCCATTGGGCGGGCAACGGTTCCGGGATGTGCCAGACTGGTTCCTGATTTAGACCATAGGGCGCATTAAACAGAGCGGTACGCCCCTGTTCCGGGAACGCCTGTGCGATCCGCTGAATAAATCCGGCCCATGCATCCGGGTTGCCGGGGTCCACGACCTGGGCATATTCCGGCGCCTGTTCAAAGTCCCAATTTCCGCGCTGACGCAACTCGGCCACAATGGCTTGTGCATGCTGCAAGCCTGCCGACTGCAAGCCTACCGGCTGTAAGCCTGCCGGCTGCAAGCCCTGCTCGTTTTCGTCGTGATGCAGCGTGACCATCCATCTGGATGCGCGATCATGATCGTATCCCCATTGCAGGATGATGCGCTGATCACCACTCAACTGTTCCATGATCTCGCCAAAGGCGTTTTTGTAAGGCGGGTCTTGCAGCATGTCTTTGAGATGGGCCACATGAAAACGGTCGCCATCGGCTTTTTCGGCAATGCGGGCTAGCAATTTGGGTGCGGCCTGTACGAATCCCCGTTCCACATTGCCGGACTGATAACGCTTGGTAATGCCTTCCATCAATTCCTGTCGAGCGGCATTGTGGGCATCCATGAAGCTGTCAAAATCCGGTCCATGGTTTACGCTGGGTGCATAACTCCCGTTACCGCCACTGGTGGAGAATCGATATTTGCCGGTCTGGTCGAGAGCAATGTCGATTTCCGCCTTATCAAATCGGCCCTTGTCAAAACTCCATTCCGCATGATACCCCTCTGGCAAAACGCCGTGTTTATTGGGCCATGTGGCGGGAATCTTCATGTCCCAGAGAGGTGACAACATAT
>JAAOMR010000596.1 GCA_018853935.1 Acidithiobacillus ferrivorans | reverse complement strand
CCAAGAAAGCCGTCGAAGAACTGACCCAGATCGGCATCTCTCCCTACTGCCTGAGCCTCGATCCCCGGGCTGACCAGTACGTATCCCGCATTTTTGGCGCGAACAACTATGTGGTTCTGGATCAGGTGCAGAGATTGCCCGAAAAATTGCCGATGCTCTACATGGGACTCACCCGATGAAAAACCAGCCGAACGATGATGGGTAAACGCTTTGTTAAGGGTCAGGAATTACCGGAGCCGGTGCCGGTGATGCGGCGCCGGGAATGGAAATCTTTCCGTACAGGATTCATTCGGGGGATAGCGTTATGCCTTTGGTGCACATGAAAGATCTGCTGAACCATGCCTATGCGCACGGATACGCGGTAGGTGCTTTCGACGTCGTGAGTCTGGAGTTCGTCGAGGGCGTCATGGCCGCTGCCGAGCGGTCTCGCGCCCCCGTAATCCTCTCTCTGGCCGAATCGCACCTGGAGCACTACGATTTCGAGCTGCTGATGTCAGGGGTAGAGGCAGCGGCACGTCGTAGCGCGGTGCCGGTAGCTCTCCACTTTGACCGTGGAGCGGACCTGGAAGCGGCGGTGCGGGCTATCCGCCTGGGTTGCAACGGCGTGATGGTGGACGCCTCGCAGTCGACTTTCTCCGATAACCTGACGCATACGAAGACTGTGGTCGAAATGGCCCATGCCTGCGGTGTGCCGGTCGAAGGGGATTTGGGTTACATCCCCGACGCAGAGGACATAGACGCCCAACGGCGTCCTGCCACGTTACCCTACACCACCGTGGCCGAGG
>JAAOMR010000595.1 GCA_018853935.1 Acidithiobacillus ferrivorans | reverse complement strand
GGATTTGATCGTACGTTGGGGCGGGGGGCGGCGGTTAAGCGGTTTTCTTCCGGTTCAATCTGTGTATGCGGATTTCTATATTAGAGATGAATATTGGCCTGATTTTGATATAAAACATTTGGACAAAGCGCTTGGTTGGTATAATAAACAGGACAGGACGTTAGGGGGTTAAGTAAATACCACATTAATTGTTACTTACGCGAGGATTTGACATGATTGGCATAATTCTTCTGGTAATACTTGTTATGATTTTGTTAGGCGTATTTCCAGCATGGCCACACAGCAGAAGCTGGGGATATGGTCCGAGTGGTATCGTTGGTGTAATACTTGTCGTACTAATTATACTACTTCTTCTTGGCAGAATATAAGAGCTGGACTTTATTTCTGTGACTTTCTGGAGCTGGAGCGTGTGTGGAACATCGCACCGGTCTCTTAGAAGCCTTGCTGCTAATGCGTCGCCAGGGTATCAAAAGTTGAGCGGTGGAATGCATGTTTATCTCAAGCATGGCAAGTTCGTTAATTCGTGGAATCCTCCCCTTGATAAAGAGGGGTTTTACCCTGTTGGCGCATTGATAAATATCAGCTACCCCGTTTTAAGCTGTATAAAATTGGAATGTAATTCCTCGTTTATTTCTCAATTTTCTCCTGGGCAATAGGAGTTGGCATAATGGGTTTGGTGATATGCCTTTTCAGGTTGGTGACAATGTCCTGTGAGTTGGTGATGGCAAGCATCATTCTATTGGTTTTATAGCTAAGGCCGCAGCGACTGATGGTAACACTATTCACATCAGATATCCCATGTCTTACATTTTAGCAAGGGCCGTATGGATGGACGATTCGCCGGCCCTGAAGGTTCTCACTCCGGTCCAGAGGAGCAAGGAAGATCCATGAAAATAAAATGGTTTGATAAGCCGCAAAAACATGATTACCCAGCTGCCACCTCCTATTTAAGCTTGACGATGAGTCAAGGCGAAGCGGAGTCCATTGTAGACGAATTGAAACAAGCCGATATAACCGAATTTGCAGCCAAAGACATTTTCAGAGCCTCCGAACTAT
>JAAOMR010000594.1 GCA_018853935.1 Acidithiobacillus ferrivorans | reverse complement strand
TCTCCATCGGCCCTGCGACCCGGGATGTAGTGCGCTGGCAGCTGGAGAGCAAACCCCATCCCGAGCAGGGATATCGTTCCTGCCTGGGCTTGCTCAGTCTTTCCCGCAGCTATGACAAAATCCGCCTGAATGCTGCTTGTCTCCGGGCGATGAAAGTGGGGTCCCCCACCACCAACAGCGTCAAATCCATCCTGCAACAGCGACTGGACCAGATACCGGAGACACCTCAAAAGGCGGCTCCATTGCCCGCTCACGACAACATCCGCGGACCCCGCTACT
>JAAOMR010000593.1 GCA_018853935.1 Acidithiobacillus ferrivorans | reverse complement strand
ATTGGCTCAATACCTGTCGCAAATGATGGGTACGTTGTTCGAGCATCCAGGCCGGGTGTTGAGTATCCGGTATTTTCGAGACGTGACCCGGTCGCAGCAACAGTATCAGAAAAATCTGGAATCTCTGACGGCGAAAGTGGATCGTTTGGGATTCAAACCGGAGTTCGCGCATTTTCTCATGCAACGTTCGCGTCTGGCGAAATATTATGTACCACAGGGCGCGATCCTGTGCATGGAAACCAGTTTATCCGCGATAGACCCCCGCGTGGTGAAGGATGCGGTCAAAGAGAACGCGAAAAAAGTCAAAAAAGCCAATATTCCGTTATGGCTGATGAAAAACGGGCAAAACCCGTTCAAATTGCTCAATGACATGGATATGGCGCACCGTTCCACCGTATCCAGTGTGGAATCCATGTTCAGTCATCCGATGATCAATGTGTCGCTCACGCCGTTGGATGTGGATGATGCGGTCACGATTTTACGCAATCAGGTAGGTATCGACCCGGTGTTCGATCACCAGCATCCGTACTCCGTGAATAGAACACCGCAACCGCGTGTTGTGGATGGAAAACTGTTGGTGCAACCATCGCGTATAGCGGAATCCGTGGTACCGGAAGACATGGAAAATCTGAAAGG
>JAAOMR010000592.1 GCA_018853935.1 Acidithiobacillus ferrivorans | reverse complement strand
ACAAAAAATCCCTGAACATCGTGCCGTAGCAACATTCAGGGATCGTTTCGGAAGCGGGAACCGCGTTTCCTTTCGGGCGTTTCTTAGCTTCACATCTATTTTGTACTGCATTTCAAAAAAAAGTTCAAATTCAGACGTGAAAAAAACTGGCGACCAGATCGCCAATCAACGCACCGGATAATGCGGCGGAAAGAAATATCCACCAGATTTTGTTCACTACAGATGAAAACGTCTGAAAACTTCGCGTCTGTTCCTCCAGCAGATCGTCCAGCTTTTTGAGAGGGTTGCCCATCGCCTTGAGCGCGTCGTCGATAACTTTTTGATGCTTGCCCATGTCATCCAGTAATAGCTGACGGTGACCCTGCGCTTTGGTCAGCATGTCATTCAATAATGCCCGGTGCTGCTCA
>JAAOMR010000591.1 GCA_018853935.1 Acidithiobacillus ferrivorans | reverse complement strand
GTGGGCTTACGTCCCTGCATGCTCATATTTTGAGATGATAGGGCCAGCCAGTCTATACATGCTGTCTACACCATCCCTGATGTTGTCTTGCTCGGAGAATTAGACGATCCGCACAGAAAAGCAGTCAGCCCGCTACAGACCAACAGCTCCATCGTCACAGTAATTTGCCTGACAAGCCAATTCGCGCCGCGATTTCCCGGAATAGCCCCAAGGCAACGGCGTTTCCCTGCCCCTCGCGGGCCTTTTGGC
>JAAOMR010000590.1 GCA_018853935.1 Acidithiobacillus ferrivorans | reverse complement strand
CCGATGGTTATGCGGCCTACAGCCGCTACGAGAAGAAAACGGAAGGGCTGACCCATGCCCAGTGCTGGGCGCATACCCGTCGTGAATTCTTCGAGAGCCAGGACGCCGATCCGCAACGGGCGGCTGTGGCGCTGGAGATGATCGGCAGTATCTATGCGGTGGAAGCCGAGATTCGCGAGCAGGGACTGAAAGGCGCCAAAAAGCAGGATGTCCGGCTGACCAAAGCCAAGCCTCTGGTGGAAGAATTCTTCACCTGGGTGGCCGACACGGCCGCCGATACCGGATTACTGCCCAGCAATCCCATGAGCAAAGCCTTGGCCTATGCCCACAAACGCCGGGCGGGGCTGGAGGTCTTCCT
>JAAOMR010000059.1 GCA_018853935.1 Acidithiobacillus ferrivorans | reverse complement strand
CGCGACTCGCTTTGCCAGCGGTCACTCCATTGGGGGAGGCGGTAACCTTACGTTACTTGGAGAGCGGACGGGATTTGTTTTTCTATGACCGGGAAGCAGGCAAGGCGTTTTTCCATGCTACCGCCGATCTGCTAAAGACCTTCGGGGGCTTGGACCCCTGGCTGGATCAGGCGCGCCAGTTCCTCCGTCAGCGCGGCACCTTTCGGGCGGCGGTGGGCTTCTTCGCGCAGGCCAGTGCGGTACGCCGGGGTTGGGGTGCAGAGGGCGAGGCATTGTGGTTTGCCTTGGGTGCTGCTTGGATTGACCGGCATGTGGACAGCGCGGCGTCCTATTTCCAGGTGCCTGCAGCTATCCTGTTTGGCGATGCGGGAGTTGAGGGGCTGCGGGCGCTGTTAACGCCTGCTGATTCCCTCGCCAAGGGGCGTCTGGGGTTGGAGACATATCTGGACGGTGCCATCAAAGTGCGCGGCATCTGCGGTCTGGCGGGCGTGGCGGCATGGGCGCGGCGCGGCGGCGATGTGCTGGCGGCGGGAAGGGTGCGTGGTGAGGCTTGGTTCCGGCTGGAGAGTGATGAGTCGCGCAGCTTTTTGCTGGAGGTCCTGCCGGGCTTTCGTATGGGAACCCACAAGCGGCTCTTCGGGCTCCTGCTCCAGGCCTGGACCGGGCTGCATCTACCCCTGGAAGAGGGGGAATGGAGCCTGGAGGAGGGCGGCCGCAGTTTTGTCGAGACCGATGGGCGCAGCCTCTTCGTGCCGGCGGTGATGCTCGACCGGGAGGAGGCTTTGTTGGCCTTCTATCATACGGGTGCGCATCTGGTCTTCGACAGTTATGAGCAAGACGCCATCCATGCCCTTTTTGCCGAGATCGGCGTGCAGCACCCACCTCTGGATCCCGACCAGCGGATCACCTGGCGGCCACTGTTCGCCCAGTTTGGCGACGATATGATTCGTTTTCAGCTGATTTTTGATCTCTGTGAAGATTTACGTGTGGATAGCGCACTGGAGCGGGAGATGCCCGGTTATCTGGCGCGGGTGCTGCGGATATCCCATCAGCGCAGCCGGCCGGAGGGGGCTGCCGGGTGCTACTATCAGGCGGCTATGAACATGCTGGAAGATGCTATGGCCGGAAGATTGCCCGGGGGTCTTGCGGTGTTGATGACGGCACAAACCGATATTGTTGACGCCTTCCGGGCAGCGCTCACCCTCTATGCAACGACAGATTTGCCACCGATCTCCCTAGCTGAGCGCGCCCGCGCCTATCTGCCCGGTCATTCGCCCAATGCGGCACGACCGGTGTACCCACGCCAGAAGCGCGATACGGATGTTCCAGAGATGGATGGCGGCGGTGAACTGGGGGTTGCCGGTCATGAGGAAAAGCCGCGAGAGGCCCCGCAACAGGCAGAAGGCAATGATCCGGATATGGATATTCCTCCTGAGGATATTCAGGGGACCGGCGGACGGGTCGGGGTCGGTATTCCCATGCCTGCCAAGGTCATGGGCAGTGGTCGCGGGGTACAAGGGCCTGAAGGCGGCTGGCCTTATCACGAATGGGACTACCGTCAGCAGAATTATAAAGAGGGCTGGGCGCGGGTGCATGAGCGTCCCCTGCGTGAACACGATGAAGCCAGGGCCATCGCCCTTGCTGCCGAATATGACGGTACGTTAAGGCGTCTGAAGCGGGTACTACAGGCGCAGAAGCCGACGCGGATGGCGCCGCGCCGTCGCCAGTACGAGGGTGACGAGCCTGATTTGGAGGCGGCGGTGCAGTTTGTGGTGGAACGGCGCGCGGGGTATTCGCCTAAAGCCAGTATCTACCTGCAACGGCGACCGCAACAGCGGGATAATTCGGTGCTGCTGCTCGCCGATCTCTCTACCTCCATCATGGCGGAGATCGGAGACTCCGGCGTGCGGGTGGTGGATCGCTTGCGTGCGGCAATGTTGCTTTTTGGTGCGGCACTGGTGGAAGTGGGGGATCCTTTTGCCCTTTATGGATTCGCCAGCAAGTATCATGACGAGGTATTGCTTTACCCCATCAAGCGCTTTGCCGACACATTTGATGCGCGAGTGCGGGCCTTGCTGGGCGGCTTGTCTGGACGGCTGGCGACGCGCATGGGCGCAGCAATCCGTCATAGCTCGCGGCTGATGCTGCAGAGTCCGGCGCAGCGGCGTTTGCTGTTGATCCTGTCGGATGGTCGTCCGGCGGATTATGATGATGCCGGTGATTCCCGCTATTTGCAGGAGGATACACGCATGGCGGTGAAGGAGGCGCAGGACTTGGGTGTCCATGCCTTTTGCATCAGTCTCGACCCACGCGGCGGCGAATATCTGCCGCTGGTTTTTGGCCCCGGACATTATCTCGTGCTGCCCCATCTCGATAATCTGCCGATGCGCCTGCCGGAGATTTACCTGCGCCTGCGCGGCCACAGTGCATGACAGGTGCGGTGCAGGCGGTCGTTGGCAGAATGAATGAGCGGGAGATGCTGCGCCCGCAGATCGTCGCGACCCGTCGGGCAGTCTTCGTCGGGGCGATGCGTTACCGGCGGGCGAGTTATGGGAGTAACCATCCCCTGGCGATTCCGCGGGTGTCCCTGGCCCTGGACCTCATCAATAGCTACGGGGCCATGGCGCCGGAAGAATACCGGCAGGGCCGCCCGGCCAGCCATCGGGAGCTTTTTGGCTTCCATACCAAGGATTACATACAGGCCTTTGAGCGTGCCCAGTTTCGCGGTGGCGTGGAAGACAGCGATCGCCAGCGTTATCAGTTGGGTACACTGGAGAATCCGTATTTCCCCGGTTTTTTTGATACAGCCTCCCTGGCTACCGGTTCCAGCGTGCTCGCGGCGGAAGCCGTGCTGGAAGGCGTAACCGCCTTCAGCCCCGCAGGCGGAATGCACCATGCCGCACCGGGTCAGGCCCGTGGCTTTTGCTATTTCAACGATCCAGTATTGGCCATCCAGCGTTTGCGTCGTGCCGGTTTGCGGGTGCTGTACTGGGATATGGATGCCCACCACGGTGATGGGGTGGAGGCGGCCTTTGTGGAGGACCCCGACACGCTGACGGTCTCCCTGCACATGGATACGGACTATGCCTATCCCTATCAGGGCGGGAAGCTCACCGACTGGCCGGGATTAGCGGTTAATCTGCCGTTGCCCAAAGAAGTGAATGATAGTGAGTATGCTCTGGCTTTTGCGGTGTTGTGGCCGCGCCTTTTGCAGCACTTCGCCCCAGATGTCGTCGTTTTGCAGGCGGGCACCGATATCCTCGCACCCGACCCCTTGAGCAAGTTTCGGGTCTCCAACGGCCTATTCTGGCAGGTCCTACGCCAGATTGTGGCGGAAAGTCCGCGTCTGCTGGTGCTGGGCGGGGGTGGTTATCATCCCATTGCCCTGGCGCGTTGCTGGACCGGCCTTTGGGCGATATTGACGGGGCGTTCGTTGCCTGCGGAATTGCCCGCTACCGGGCAAACCCTGCTCAAGGCGGTCGAATGGGAGCTGGACGATGCGGACGCACCGGACTATGGTCAACAGTTCCTGGCATTGCAAGATACACCCCGGCCCGGCCCGGTGCGTACCGAATTGCGCGAACGCCTGGATTTTTTGCTGCACCATCATCCCCTCTTTACCAACAGGAGTAACACTGCGTGAATACTGCGGAAAATGGGTTGATTCCGGGGGCCGCCAGCAGTGCCGGTACCAAGGCCTATGCGGGGCGCTTCGCCGGGATCCTTGCTGACGAACACTTCAGTGACTTTCTAAACACCCGCATCAAGCTGTCCTCTCTGGGCGTTGGCACCTTCCCCGGCGCGGTGGATGACGTGACGGATGTCGCCGTCGCGGCCATTGTGGCGCAGGCCTTGCAGTCGGGCATCAACGTCATCGACACCGGGGCCAACTATCGTTTCGGGCGGGCCGGGCGGGCGGTCGGGGTGGGAATTGCCAAGGCGATGGCGGCAGGCATTCAGCGAGAGGAGTTTTTTGTGGTCGGGAAGGGCGGTTTCCTGACCTTCGCCGAGGGACGCCCCGAAGATCCGCTGGCCTTCTTCCGAGAAAAAGTGGTGGTCAAGGGGCTGGGTAAGGAAGCAGACCTTGCTCAGCGCGTCCATTGCCTGAGCCCCGAATATATCGCCTGGCAACTGGATACCCTGCGTGCACAGATGGGTCTAGAGACTCTGGATGTCTATCTGATTGATCAGCCGGAAGTGCATATTCCGGTGATCGGCAAGGGACCGATGTACGATAAGTTGATTGACGTGTTCACCATGCTCGAAGCGGCAGTGCAAGCCAACAAGATTCGCTATTATGGCATTTCCACTTTCAATGCCTGCCGGGTAGCGACGGATAATACCCTGTTCCAGTCCCTGACCAGTCTGATCGGGCTGGCCGAAAAGGCTGCGGGGCAAGGCAAGCGCCACCACCTGCGGGTGGTACAGTTACCCTTTAATGCCTTGATGCCGGAAGCTTACACCCGCTTCAGTCAGGTGACGGGGCAGGGCAATATCGGCTCGACCATCCAGGCGGCTTTTCAGCTCAAACTGACCATTATGGCGAGCCATCCTCTCGGTAAAGGTTTGCTGGCACGGGAAGAGGTGCCTTCTCTGCTGGAGGCTATGCCGGAACTGGCCGATGCCGCGCAGCGCGCCATCCAGTTCGCGCGTTCGACACCAGGCATCGGTGTGACGCTGGTGGGACTGAGCATGCCCCGGCATCTCGCCGATTTGCTGGCGGTGGCCAGGCAGCTTCCCCTCCCGAAGGGGCGCTATCTGGCCATGTTTGAGAAGGAGGAGTAGCATGCATCAAAAGGATTCCAGTTATTTTTTGGTGGAATCCGCTGGTTCCTTCCCCAGCACACTTTTGGGGGCTTTGGTCATTGCGGCGAGCAGGCGCTCCTGTTCCGCGAAAGAGAGGCGGCGCTGGCCTGGCGCAAAACCTTTTTGGGCGGGGGCATTGGCGGCAGGGTGCCCGGCCCGCTCGCTCTCCTTGGCTTGGGTATAGTCTTGCAACTCGCGCTGCCATTGCGCTGGCTGCGCGCCGGTATCCACGCGTCCCTGGTAGTTGGACGGGGCGGCCGGCGTTTGTTGGGCGAACCAACTGGCCTTACGCAGTTCCTTATTGTTGGCGCTGATCCACAGGCTAATGCGGCTGAGGTCCCAGAGCGCAACGGCGCAGAGTACAACAGCAAGGCCAATGGCTGCCCAAGTTAAGCCTAGAAAGGCCAGCACAATGACTCCAGCGCTGACCAGCGGAAAAGCCCAGGCCCAGGACTGTTCCAGATAGAAACGATGCGCGCCAACAGGAAATAAGCACCAGTATAGATAACTCCTTAGGGATTTTTTCTGGAGTTTTTGCAAGCGAATTTGTAGACTCTGTACCCCAGCGCCCTGCAGGTCGAGCTTTTCCCAAGCTTTGGGCATGGGTTATCCTCCATTAGTACTGTATTGAAGCGCTCAGATATTACCTCTAAACTGGTGAAAAGTCGCGGGCGACTTAAGGACTTCCATGGCAGACAGGCGGTTACAGGTTTTTCACACCGTGGCAAAGCTGCTCAGCTTTACCAAAGCGGCTGATACGTTGCATATGACCCAACCGGCGGTGACCTTCCAGGTCAAGCAACTGGAAGAGCAGTTCAACACGCGTTTGTTTGACCGCACCCATAACCGCATCAGCCTTACCGAGGCTGGCATGGTGGTTTATGAGTATTCCGAGCGGATCATCTCGCTGTATACCGAGATGTCCAATCGAGTCGGGGAAATGACGGGTGATCTGCGCGGGTATCTGCTCATCGGCGCCAGTACGACCATCGCCGAATATATGCTGCCTCGGGTGCTGGGTGACTTTAAAATGAAGTATCCCGACGTGCAGGTGCGCCTGCATGTGGGTAATACGGATAAAATTGTCCACATGATTGAGGATAACAGTATCGATCTGGGGCTGGTGGAAGGTTTGATAACCAACAAGAGCCTCGCCACCCTCAAGTGCTGCATGGATTCCATGGTGGTTATTGCCGAGCCGGATCATCCCCTGGGTGCCCATGAAAGTGTGACCGCGCAGGAGTTGCTGGATTATCCTTTTGTTTCCCGTGAGGAAGGATCAGGCACCCGTGAGGTGACTATGGAGTATTTGCACCAGGTCGGTGTGGACGCCAACGATCTGCATATCACTATGGAATTGGGTAGTCCGGAAGCGGTCAAAGGGGCGGTAGAAGGCGGGCTGGGCGTGGCTATTGTCTCCGAGACGACGGTCCTCAAGGAGTTGGCGTTGGGTACTTTACTGGCGCGCCCCTTGAATCCGCCGCTGGCCCGTCCCTATTCCTTCGTTTATCAGAAGCAAAAATTCCGCAGTTTGGTGATGGATGAGTTTCTGGAATTCGCCAAAGACCGCTGTAGCAGGGACATACTATCCGTGCCGGTGCGTCGAGAGTGTTAATATGAAGCATTTTGCCGTGGTGCAGCACAGTTACTCCGAGTTTTTGGGCATCGTGGAGACTCAACTGGAGAAGCGTGACATCGGGTTCAGTTACTTCCGGGTTTTTCTCAGTAACGAACTGCCAAGCAATGCGCTGACTTTTGATGCGCTGTTTTTGCTGGGCGGTCCCATGTCTCCGCTCGAATCCGACAAATATAAATGGCTCACCCAGGAACTCAACACCATCGCCATGTTCCGCAAGGCAAAGCGGCCGGTGGTGGGCTTTGGTCTGGGCGCGTTATTGCTGGCGCAGTATGAAGGGGCCGAATTGCATCTGGAGCCCTACCATAACGCCTATTTCACCACCGCCCATGCCACCGATGCCGGCCGCAACGACCCGCTGGCGCAGGCGGTGGACGGCGCTCAGGTAATGGTCTGGTCACCGGGAACCGCTACCCTGCCGGAGGGCGTCAAGCCACTGGTGGTGGATGACGAGGGTCGCTGGATCGCCTTCCGCCCGGAAGAGGGGGTGGTAGGGTTGCTGTTCCGGCCGGAGATGAAGCCGGGGCTGATTGAAGATATCCTCATGGAGGAAGACCGTGAAACGCCCGAGAATATCGGCGAACTCCTGGGGCAGGCGCGGGCACTGTGGCCGGAGATGCAGAAAACTACGGATCGGATCATCATCGCCCTGGTTCGCGAGTTGTCTCTCATGACGGAGAAACGCAAACCACGGGTATTCTCCCTCAAGGTGGATACCGGGAATGATGTATGAATAGCCGGGAGCGTCATTTTCTCCGTGTCATGCGGAAGCTGGGAGATGCGGAGCAGGAACAGTTGCTGGCCTTTGCCGATTTTTTGAGAAGCCGGCAACAGCCAGAAACATCGGTGGTGCATCAGGAACCGAAGATTTTGCCTGCTAAAGAGGGTGAGACCGTTATTGGTGCGATTAAACGCCTGCGGGAAAGCTATGCCATGCTTGATGCCAAGGAGATGCTCAACGACACCTCCAGTTTGATGTCCAGGCATGTGATGGGCGGGGAAGCAGCAGGGACGGTCGTTGTTGAATTGGAGCTGATGTTCAAACGGCACTATCAGCGTTACTGCGGCGCTCTGGAAGACGTGTGAATCCACGTTGCACCGGGTGGTGATTGCGCCAATGTCGGATATCCATCATCTCGTGCAGATTCTGCTGCACTTTGACCAATACCTGATAGTGTTTTTTCAGGAATATGGGGCTTGGGTCTATGCCCTGTTGTTCCTGATTCTCTTCGCCGAGACAGGGCTGGTGATCATGCCGGTTTTGCCGGGTGACTCCATGTTATTTATCTGCGGTACCCTGGCCGGTGCGGGCATCATGAGCGCACCCTGGCTGCTGGGTTTGCTGGTGACCGCGGCGGTGCTGGGTGACGCGGTGAATTACTGGGTGGGCCAGCGCTGGGGTGTCCACCTTTTTGGCGGGCGCCTGCTCAATGTCCGGCACCTGGATACGACCCAGCGCTTCTATGCACGACATGGCGGCAAGACGGTGATTATCGCCCGTTTTCTGCCCATTATTCGTACCTTCGCGCCCTTTGTGGCAGGGGTTGCCGCCATGCCGTACCGTCGCTTCTTTGGCTTCAATCTGACGGGCGCTTTCTTGTGGGTGGGGGGCTTGCTCGGCGCGGGCTATTTCCTCGGGCGCTTTCCCTGGGTCAAAAGTCATCTGAATATGGTGATTGTCGCCATTATCGTGATTTCGCTGATTCCCGCTGCGCTGGCCTGGCTGCAACAGCGGTTGCAGCCTTCCGAACACCCTTCCCGCTAAGCCTTTTTCTCGCTGTGCCCCGTTGCGCGCGCTATGCGCCGAACAGCACGCTGTACCAGCCAATTAAACAGGGCCTGCTGATGCGGGTCACCGGCGGCCGTATGTTCCGGGTGCCACTGGACGGCGAAGACATCTGGATTGTCGGGCATATCCACGGCTTCAATGACGCCATCCTCGGCGATGGCGTTGATGCGTAGTGCGGGGGCCATATTCGCGATGGCCTGGTGGTGCCAGGAGGATATCTCCAGGGTATCCCGCCCGACGATTCTCCCTAGCAACGTGTCCGCCAAGACGATGACCTCATGCATGATGGGATTATACTCGGCGTTGCGGTGGCAGATGCGGGTACCGATGCTTTTGGGCAGGTCCTGGAGAAGGTCACCGCCCAAGGCGACATTAATGATCTGCAGGCCGCGGCAGATGCCGAACACCGGGATACCCTGGGCGATGGCTTCTCGCGCCAGTGCGATCTCAGAGGCGTCGCGGTCCGGATGTACGGCATGAATGCTGTCGTCGCATGCTGCGCCATAAAAATCGGGCGAGATGTCGCCGCCGCCAGTGAGCACCAAGGCATCACAGCGCGATAAAATGATACGGGCTTCGGGGCACTGGGGTAGGAAGACGATAGGTAACCCGCCCGCCCGACAGACGGCGGCGGCATACTGCGGGGCGAGAGAAAAGGCTTTGCCGTTGCGCTCGTATGCGCTCAGGGCGATGACGGGAGGCTGTGGGTCACCCATCGCGCGAACTCCCGTCCAGGGTCAGGATAGGCGTATAGAGTTCAGGGCGGCGATCACGGAAGAGGCCCCACTCCAGCCGCTGTGCGGCGAGGGCTTGCAGGTCGAAATCGGCGTAGAGGATAGTCTCCTCCTGTTCGGCGTGGACTATAAGCGCGCCGGTAGCATCGCTGATGAAAGATCCGCCATAGAAGGTGATTTCGCTCTCCCGGCCGATTTCCCGGCCCACCCGGTTGGCAGCCACCACGGGGACCAGATTGGCAGCAGCATGGCCCTGCATAACCCGGGTCCAGTGCCCGCGGCTGTTGATTTCCGGAGCTTGGGGTTCAGAGCCGATGGCGGTTGGATAGAGCAGGATTTCTGCACCTTGCAGCGCCATCACCCGCGCCGCCTCCGGGAACCATTGGTCCCAGCAGATGGCGACGCCGAGGCGTCCGTAACGGCTGTCAAACACACGGAATCCCGTATCACCCGGACTGAAATAGAATTTTTCCTGATAACCGGGGCCATCCGGAATGTGTGCCTTGCGGTAGAGCCCCAGATCACTACCGTCCGCATCAAAGACTACCAGGCTGTTAAAGAGCGCGTTATTGGCCCGCTCAAAGAAGCTGACGGGGAGCACGACTTCGCGTTGCCGCGCCAGCTTTTGCATGGCCAGCAGGGCAGGGTGGGTTTCGCGGGGTTGCGCCAGCAGCAGGAAATCCGGGTTCTGGTCCTTGCAGAAGTACGGCGTGCTGAAAAGTTCCTGGAGGAGGATGATCTGGGCACCCGCGTCCGCTGCCGAGGTTACCTGTCGCAGCGCCTTGGCGATATTGTCAGCCTCGTCTTCCCCTACGGCCATCTGAATGGCTGCTACTTTTACCCGCATCTGCCACCTCGTTCACCATGGTCGATCAAACACCGCTCTGAGTATTTAAGATAACATAGAAGGACCCCGTCATTGAGACAATGGGTCAGGTTATCGAGCAGGTGGGGCCTTTGTTTGCGGTTAGATTGGCCGGTGCACTTCAAACCTTAGGCTGCTCCCTGCATGATACAATATTCTGCATTCTGCGAAACGTCCGGCCAAGATGGTTGACATCGAGCGCGAGGCGGTCGATCCTCGTCCATTGAGCGCATGCGGTCTAATGGGGGTTATAAAAGGCTACCTTCATCAATACGATTAAGCTATACGACATCTATATTGTTTCTATCCCCATGTAGCAGCGGAGCAATTGGTACGATAGCTATTGCTGCTTTTCCTGCGTTGTCGCACCAGCGGTAGGCCTGAACGGGGGCCGCAGAGGTACTGCTGCAACTGCCGCATCCGCCTGAATTGCAACGGGTGCCACAGCTTTTAGGGGCTCCGACCAGTACCAGCTCTGCCGTGCCTCGGCGCTGCCAGTAGGTCAGCATATCCTCGACCAGCCTGACAGAAAGCTTTAATTCGGTTGCGATCTGGCTGGCGCTGGCCATGCCCTGTTTCTGCAGTACCTCCCGAACCGCGAACAAAGGTTTCATGCTGGCGCCCTCTGGTTCAGAGAGGGCTTCGCTAAGGTGGCCGCGCGCTGCCCATAAAGCCGCAGACCGATGACCAGCAAGGCAAAGGCTGCCAGCACCCCTATGATCCATGCTCCAGAGGATCCCGGATGTTCGGCGAAGGTGCCCGTCTGGTAAATCAGCGTGCTCGCTCCCCAGGCCAGGCTGGAGCCATACAGCAGGGAGAAGATCATCCAACCCCAGCCGACTTCCCGGCGGAGTGCGCCCATGGTGCTGGCGCAGGGCACGTAAAGCAGCACAAAAACCAGGTAAGCAAATGCCGAAAGGGCGGTGAAGCCGGCCGCAATCGCCTGGAGGGTGGCGCTTTCTGCCCCCGAGGCCTGTTGGGTGGAAGCAGTGGATTCTATAGCGGACAGGCCCAAAGGGTCGTCCAGCGTGGTAATAAAGGTGATGGCATTAGTGGGGATTGTCTTGAGCGCACCCCAGAGTTGCCCGGCAATGTCGGGGTTGCGGTAGGTTGCCATCAGGTCGGCTGCATTCTGCCGCTGATAAATGCCATTCAGCGTGCCGATCACGATCTCCTTGGCGGCGGCCCCTGCGATCAGGCCGGAAATGGCTGGCCAGTTCCCCTGGTCAATCCCCATGGGCGCAAAAATTGGCACCAGCGCGCGGCTGCCCTGGGCGAGCAGGGAATGGTCAATGTCGGTACTGCGCAGCCCGTGATCTGTCCAGCCTATGCCTGGGAGAATGAAGAGCACCACGCCGATGACCGCAATCACCCGGCCTACTCGGAAGATGAATACCTTCAGGCGTTGCCAACTCTGCAACACCACACTCCGGATGCTGGGCAGGCGATAGGGCGGCAGTTCCATGACGAAGGGCAGTGCCTCACCGCGCAAGGCGGTTTTGCCGAGCAGCCAGGCCGTCAGCAGGGCGACGATAATACCCAGCACATAGAGGGCGAAGACTACCTGTCCGCCATTGCTGCGAAAGAACACCACGGCAAAGGCCATATAAATGGTCAGGCGTGCGGAGCAGGACATGAAGGGCTGTATCAACACGGTCAGGATACGTCCGCGCGGATCTTCGATGATGCGTGATCCCATGATGGCGGGTACATTACAGCCGAAACCGATCACCATGGGAACGAGCGCGTTGCCGGGTAGTCCCAGGCGGCGCATCAGACGATCCATGGCATAGGCGGCGCGGGCCATGTAACCCGAATCGTCGAGTAAGGCCAGAAAGATGAAAGTCAGGCCAATAGGGGGAATGAAGGAAATCACGAGATTCAGTCCACCGCCAACGCCCCCCGCAACGATAGAGATCAGCCAAGTGGGTAGCCCCGTCTCCAGCAGCACATGACCGACCCCGTGAATCAGGAGCGCAGCGGAGGCCTGATCGAAGAAATCCAAAAAGATATTGCCGCCGCTGAAACTGACGACGAAAATCAGATAGAGCACCAGCAAAAAAACGGGAACACCGAGCCAGTCATTCAGTACCACATGATCCAGCAGGTCGGTGACCCGCTGGCGCATTCCGGCATGTCCGTTACGACGCAGCGCCGTGGCGGCCATTTCCTGCGCCCAGCCGAAACGTTGGTCCATGATCAGATCGGCAGGGGTTTCAGCGCTGCCATCCTCCACCTCTGCGATGATTTGCTGCAGGGTATGTTCCATCCCGGAGTCGGCGGGTTCGGCGCTGCCTTCGAGCAGGCGCAAGGCTGCGAAGCGCCGGCGCACGGGATTGCTGTCCGGCAGCAGGGCGGTCAGAGCACCCAATGCCCGTTCAATCAGCAGGCCATGGGGAGGCGGCGTGCCGTGAGGTGCTTGCCTAAGTGCCTGCGTCAGGCTGTCCAGTAGGTCACTGCGTCCCCTGCCCTTGCGGGCGACCATGGATACAACCGGCAGACCTAACGCTGCGGAGAGCTCAGTCGTGAGCACTTCCAGTCCCTGGGCCTCAGCCTCGTCAACCATGTTCATTACCAGAACCATCGGGCGACCTGTTTCCAGCAATTCGGCAGTCAGGGCCAGATGCCGCTCGAGATTGGAGGCGTCGACAATGTTGACGATCAGGTCGACCGGTCCGTCGAGCAGGCAGTCGCGCGCCACGGCTTGATCCTCGCCGCCTCCCCCCAGCAGGCTGTACACACCCGGCAGGTCCACCACGGAGACTTTGCGTCCGTCCAGGCTCATGCTGCCGCTGCGCCGCTCCACGGTAACGCCTGGCCAGTTGCCTACCTGTTGATGGGTGCCAGTCAGCAGGTTGAACAGGGTGGTTTTACCGCAGTTCGGATTACCTGCCAGGGCAATGATCGGCAGTCCTGCTGTGGCTGGAATTTTCTGGTTTTCTTCGTGACATGCGCTCATGCCTGCTCTCCTGTATTCCGGGAATCGGCCCCCGGCAACTCCACCTCAATACGCTGGATGACGCCCCAGCCCAGCGCAATGCGTGCTCCACCCACCTGCAATACCGCACCGCGCTGGCCCGGGCCATGGACCACGCGGATATCGGTACCCCGGCGGATACCGAGCATGCGCATGCGTTGCTGCATGCCTCTGCCGCCGGTGACATCGCGTACTCTGGCGCTGTCGCCCAGTTTAAGATCGCCTACGAACAGGGATGGATTCACTGACTCGGCCTCCGCATTCAGAAAAATTCCACATGCAAACGCAACATACCGACGGTTGCATCAGGAAAATAGCCGTTGGGATGCTGTATATATTGCAGATCAGGCTGCAGGTTGAGGTGCCCAGTGAGCTGCGCGACGTAGGTGAGTTCGTAAGCTGTCTCGGCATTGCGGATGGCTGTGGCTTCCCTGCCAAGGCTCTCTGCCACGGGATTTGGACGCAGCCAAGTGCGCGCCATACCGATGGACAGGCTGTCATCCGGGCGACTGGCGAAGGGGTGACCCAGGCGTAGGCCCAGTCCCAGATACCAGGGGACGGGGTTGATGTCCTGTGGCGCAGCACCCATCTGGAAAAAGGCCCCTAGCCGACGTTCTCCCGGCAGGCTCCAGTTCCCTTCGGCGACGGCATAGACGCCCGAAGTTGTGGGGGAGAGCCCGTAGCGGTCCGGGTCGGACAGATGGTAATGCCAAGCACCTGCTTTAAGGATGTACTGACCATAGTTGTCGCTGCTGTCCTCAAGGTCGTCTTCCGCCGCTTTGCCCCAGTGCAGACCGCCTTCCCACAAGGCCATGTAGCCGCGCTCAAAGGCCGAGACCTGATGCTGAGGATTACCCTGAAATAGTGCGATCTTGCTACTCAGGTGCTCGCTATGGGTGCCCACCAGAAGCCCCAGGCCTGGATAAGGATAGGTGGCGATACCAGGGACATTAACGGTCATGGTCGGCGCCATGCCAAAGGAGCTGTTCATGAGCTGCAAGGCGTTGGCAGTGACATCGAAGTAATAGTTCACATCCATGTAACCGACGCGGGTATTGAGCCAGTCCGTCCAGTGTTGACGGAAGGCGGCATCGTAAAAACGGACCGCGTTGGGTGCCCAGATGTTACTGGCCGTCTGGATGTCGCCACTATAGTTCTGCTGAATAGCGCTGTTGTAAATGCCTATCAGGGAGAGGGTAAATTTACCGCCTTTCCACAGACCAGCCTTTCCGGTGTCATATTCGGCGCCTATCTGCCCGACGATGTTGCCTTCGCTGCCCTGTTTGATCCCGCCGGAAAAATTGGTGAAAACCTCGCTATCAAGGTGTCCGGCCCAGGAGAGGCCATCGGCAATATAGTTGTAAGTAGGCAAATATTTGGGCGAAATACCGGAGATGTTCAGGATCGGTTCATTTCCGGAGAACGCGGGACCATCCGCCGCCCAGGCATCGGAGACGGATCCGAGGACGCTGGCGCAGAAGAGGAGAAGCACAGTAGTGGGGCGGAAAAGCAAAGGCACGGGCCACCATTTAATTATGAATGAGAATGATTCGTAATATTATATAAATGGGTGTGCCTGTCAACATCTTGGCTCCTTACTGGGAGGCCTCAGCGAATCTCCTTCAAAACCGCAGGTAAATCCGCCTTGTCTGGGGTGCCTTTAATAATTTTTACGGTGTTATCGCGGCGTGTGTAAATCAAGGTGGGGACGATTTTTTGCCCGGTAGCCTTAAGAATCCCCATGTTCGAGTGGAGCGCGTTGGTGCTGGCTGCATCGGGCAAGATTTCGGCAATAGCGCCGTAATGGCTTGTCTTATCAAAGCCTTTTTCGTTCTTTTGTAGAGCGGCCAGTGGATTTTTGGCTTCCAGTATCGCGGCCGCTTTCCCGAAACTGGAGGGGGCGAGGTATCCCACCGGCACATAGCGAACCGTAAGTTGGTCCGGATGGATGCGTGGTTGCAGTTCATCATAGAGGACATGGCAGTAGGGACAATTAGGATCAAAGATGACATAAAGGACGTGCGGACCATGTCCCTGAGCGATCCAGTGGGCATGGTCCAGCCGTTGGAGGAGCGGTGCAGCGTCTTGCACTGTGCCATTTGGGGCAGCCGCCACCAGAGGGGGCACCAGGAAGAGCAAGAGGGCGAGTAAGCCAGACAAGAGGGCAGATCGGGACCGGAGTCCATCTCTGGAGCGCATCAGGGTTTTGCCGGCAGGTATTCGCCCCCACCTTTTCACTGTCGAAGTATGCATCGGTTTTCTCTCCATGACGATCATTCCCAATCTTTATAAGCAATTGTCGGGCCAGTAGCTATAAGGGCTGGTTCCATGTCATGTTATAACTAGCGATGGGGTCTTGCTTCGAGCATGGATACGACCTATAGTCCCAAACATGGACTATGGAGCATCGATTTTGTTAATGGCTGATATTCGCCCCGATTTGGGAGAGGGCTATCGTGCGGGCGCCCGCCTGTACAATACGCTGAGTCGTTGCCGTGTATCCACGGCCAGTATGCATGTCGAGCCGAACTTGTTCGGCTTTTTTATTGTGAGTAAGGGGTAGCCTCGAAGTTTCTCTGTCTTTAATGAGAAACGGCAATGGCGCTGCATAATCAGCCGGATGGCATATTATGCAGCGGCGATTCCCAGGTGATTCGGGAGGTTTTAAGGAATGCAGAAGAAGCATCGCTGGCGGATTGCTGTGGCGGTATTGACGTTTCTAGGTGGGATCAGTGTGTGTCAGGCGGCGCCGCACGAGGCAGGCCACAAGGCTTTGCATCGGATCAGTCACCACACCCGCGCAGGGCTCCGTGATAAGAGCGCTTCGAGAAACTCGAAAGCAGTTCAGATACAGTTCATACGTAACAAGAGGTTGGTGCCTGCCAGGCAGGCGAAAAAGGCGGTTTTTCGAACTGCCCATGGGACGGGATTGCGAGCTCCAAAAAACGATTATATGGCGTTGACACCGACGGCGTTGCGTTTGATGCACCTCGCGCCTATCGAGTTTGCCGGAGTGGGTGCGGCGCCGCAGCACGTTGCGACTTATGACTTTAAAGTGCAATCCTTTCCTGCGGCCGATGTGGAACAGGTAACGACCCCCGTTTTTGTCGATCATGCGCTGGCGCCGGTCAAGGCAGGTATGGTGACGAATGAGACGCCGGTGGATGCGGTAATCGCTACTTCAGCACCAGAGCAGTCTCATTTGCGACTCGCTTTGGCGATGTTGGCCAGCCATGCCTATCATTGGGCACGCCACCCCTTGCAGGCGTTGGAAAGCGGTGGTGATGCCGCTGCCGGGCCACAAGCAGTAACCGAACTAGCCAATGATATTGCGCAAGAAGGGCAGTATGCGGAGACGGACAGTCACTCTGCTGACCATTCTTGGCTATCACCTCGTTCGATGGTGCTTTCCGCACTTAAATTTATTGGTGCTCCCTATCGTTGGGGTGGTATGAGCCCATCCTCTGGGTTCGATTGTAGTGGCTTTGTTAAATATATATTAGCGAAGTTTGATATTAAGGTGCCGCGTACCGCTTATGCCCAGGCATCTGAGTTGCGGAAAGTTTCCCGGGTCAATCTGAAACCTGGTGATCTGGTGTTTTTTGACACGTTGCATCGGCCTTATTCCCATGTCGGGATTTACATTGGTCACCAGCACTTTGTCAGTGCCCAGACCGCGCGTACGGGTGTTCAAGTGGCAAGCCTGAAAGACCCTTATTGGGCGGCACATTTTGACGGCGCGCGGAGCTTGCCGGTATCCAACGCTTCCTGACGACCAAGTAAATATTGGCCCATCACCGCTAAAAACCCCGCGCCCTGTTTCAGCCCGCAGGGTCTTAAATGCACCAACACGGTTGGCCGCGATGTACATGAGTGCTTAGGTGTTCTGCTCCATATCATCCGGCGTCTTCCACTCGTAACGATCAGATGCCTGACCCTGAGCAGCCGTGAAGCCTTCTTTCTGGAGCAGTTCGGCCAGTGCCACCGCCCCTGGACCGGCCGCTTTTTGGTTCTCCAGGATGTTTCTGGCGATTTGCGCCGCCTCGCGGGCGGTCAGAACAATATCTACGCTCTGCTCCTTCTCTTCGCGAATTCGCATGGATGCCTTCCCTTTAGTCAAAAACATGGGGTGGTTGTTCGAAGTGATCATCTGTTCGGTAGTCCTGCTCGGCCAGCAGGTAGACAATATCCAAGGTATCCTTGGCAAAGCTTTCGGCATTTTTCACTATGGGTTCGGCTATTTTAGCAAGATCCTTTTTGTCGAAGCGGATGGTGATACCTTGCGCGTCCTTATGGATGACTTCCATCGTGCTCTCCTCCTGAAGTCAACAGGCAGTGTGCTCTGTCGATGAATGATCGCGCCGACCGATAATGCGTTTCTATGGCGCATACAGATGTGATCAACTGTTAGAGGTTTAGTTCAGCCGGGGTGCCTTGTCAACGGGCGACGCCTGGCCGGGCGCCGGACTCTGGTCCATGCGGGCGAGCAGACGCAAGCCGCCGATGACGCTGAGGATGCGCGCACGCACCGCGTCCTCCCAGCTATCCTGGGTCAGAGGCCAGTATTTGCATTGGGTATGCGCCGCACGAGGGATGTCTGGCGCAGCGTGGCAATCGAGGGCGATAAGGAGATCAGGCCAGGCATGGTCGGTTTCATCCGCCCTCGCTTCCAGCCAGTCCGCACCCAAGGCTTCCGCTAACGCGGCGGCATAGTGGGCCTTTGCCGGATCAGTCGGATGCCAGAATAGGATGCGTGCGCGCCGCTTATACATGAAATGCCCTCTTTACCAGGAATTGTGTAAAAATAGCAGGACTGACGATAAAACGGGAGCGGAAATGGGGTGTCGGGAGTGAGAGAGGAGGGAGAAGACTGGTCCGTGCTGTTGGGGCAAGCCGGAGTGCTCGCCCAAGTGCTGCCGCAGTTCCGGGCACGGGAGCAGCAACAGGCCATGGCCGCGCAGGTGGCCCATACGTTGCGCGTCGGCGGTGTTGCCTTGATCGAGGCGGGGACAGGGACGGGCAAAACTTTCGCTTATCTCCTGCCGGCCATGCTTTCCGGGCGCAAAGTACTGGTTTCTACGGGTAGCAAAGCCTTGCAGGACCAAATTCTGGAAAAGGATTTTCCGTTGCTGTTGCGGGCCACTGGAAAGCCGTTGCGGGTCAGCCGCCTCAAAGGGCGGGCTAATTATCTCTGTCGGCATCGTTTGCAGCGCTTCAGTGCCGAGGGCGTAGCACCCGCTCTTGCTGCACCTTTGGCGCGGGTGGCGGACTGGGCTGGACAGACCCGGGAGGGGGATGTTGGCGAGCTGACTTTGGTACCTGAGGATTCGCCGGTCTGGCCCTTGGTGACCTCGACCCGGGACAACTGCCTCGGCAGCGATTGCTCAGAGTATGGGCGCTGTCATGTCATAGAGGCGCGACGGCAGGCGCAGGAGGCGGATATTCTGGTGGTGAATCATCACCTGCTCTTCTCCGATCTGGCATTGAAGGCGAACGGCATGGGGGACTTGTTGCCGCGGGTCGAAGCGATGGTGCTGGATGAGGCACATCAAGTGCTGGAGCTGGCCGGACGTTATTTCGGCCAGCAACTGAGCAGTCATCAGCTCTGGGACTGGGCCCGGGACAGCCGTACCGAAACCCTGACCGAAGCGGGGGATGATGAATGTTTGCTGGTGGCGGCGGCACAGGTGGAAACCCTCACTACTGCGTGGCGAACCGCATTGGGTCCTGGTGAGGAGCGCGGGTCTTGGACCTTGCATACGGATAAAGTGCAAAGTGTTGCCTTTGCCCGTTTGCGTCAGGCTGTGGCGGAGCTGAACCAGGCCCTGACCGCGGCCGCAACCCGTGGCAAGGGCCTGGAGCAATGTGCGGCACGCGGCGCCGCCCTGCTGGCGACGGTCGATTTTTTTACGGCGCACAGCGCTCCGAACATGGTGTTCTGGCAGGAAAAGAAGGCACGTACGGTGCAGATCCATGCTACCCCGCTGGATGTCGCAGCATCCTTGCAGAGGCATTTGCTGGAGCCGGTGGAAAGTGTGATTCTGACCAGCGCGACTTTGCGGGTCGGTGACAGTTTCGCCAGCACCGAGCGGGCCCTGGGCTTGACGGGTGCAAGCACCTTTACCGCCGCCTCACCTTTCGATTATGCCCGGCAGTCCTTGCTGTATCTGCCACCGGCGCTGCCGGAGCCTAATCATCCCACGTACACCCATGCCTGTCTGGAAGCGGCAGTCCCGGTCATTGAAGCCAGCGGGGGACGGACTTTTTTTCTCTTTACCAGTCACCGCGCCTTACAAGAAGCGGCGGCGGCCTTGCCCCAGCGGCTGTCCTTTCCCATTCTGGTGCAGGGGAGTATGCCCAGGCCCCGTCTTCTGGATCGTTTTCGCAGTCTGGGTAATGCAGTGTTGCTGGGGGCCGCGAGTTTCTGGGAGGGGGTGGATGTGCAGGGTGAAGCACTCTCCTGTGTCATTATCGACAAGTTGCCCTTTGCCAATCCCGCGGACCCGATTCTGCGGGCCCGCACGGAGCAGTGTCAGGCAGCGGGCGGCGAGCCTTTCCGGGAATTGCAGATCCCCCAGGCGGTTATTGCCTTGCGCCAGGGGGTTGGGCGGCTGATTCGCTCCGAGGCGGATCGCGGAGTGCTCATGCTCTGCGATCCACGCTTGCGCACGAAGGGCTACGGACGGATATTTCTCGATAGTCTGCCGCCCATGCGGCGTGTTTCCGGCCTCGATGCAGTCCAGGCCTTCTGGCGGGAAAAAGCCTGATGGACGCGCGCCGTTTCCTGGCCATGGATACAGCTACCGAGGCCTGCTCGGTGGCTGTCAGTACGGCAGATGGGGTGGAGGAAGAGTTTGTCGTGGCGGCTAACGGCCACAGTCAGTTGTTGCTGCCCATGATTCAACGGGTGCTGGATCGTGCTGGTGTTACCCTCGCCGATATAGAGGCCATCGCTTGCGGCGTAGGTCCGGGTGGTTTCACCGGGGTACGCATTGGCGTCAGCACCGCGCAGGCGTTGGCCATGGCCCGGGGGTTGCCTGTCTATCCCGTCTCCAGTTTGCAGGCACTGGCTGCGACGGTGTCGCAGCCGCAGATGTTGGCGGCGCTTGATGCGCGCAGGGGTGAAGTTTACGCCGGGGTGTTCTGTCAGGATGCGCAGGGGATCCCGCAGTTGCAAGGTGCGGAAAAAGTCTGTGTACCCGATGCCGTGGACTGGCCTGCTGCTGGTCAGTGGTGGGGGCTGGGTACCGGCTGGCAAGCTTATCATGCCCACTGGCAGGGGGCTGGTATACTCGGTTGGAGTGGCGACAGTTTTCCGCGGGCCGAGGCCGTATTGCGCCTTGCCCAGGCGCGCTACCAGGCAGGGGATCGCGGCATTTCCCCGGTGCCGCTGGAGCCGCACTATATCCGTCCTTCCCTGCCGGAGGAGCAACAAAAATGAATCTGCGCCCCATGCGGGCAGGTGATCTGGATGCAGTGGCGACGCTGGAGTCGCACATTTCGCCGGGACCTTGGACGCGGAGTATTTTCCGCGACTGCATGCAGGCGGGCTATGATGCCTGGATTATGGAGGACGACGCCGGTGTGTTGGTGGCCTTTGGGGTCTTGTCCACGGGCGCGGCCGAGGCGCATATCCTTAATCTCGGTGTGGCGCCTACCTTGCGCCGACGTGGTTTCGGGCGGCACATGCTGCAACATCTTCTCTGCCGGGCTGGGCAACTGGGTGCGCAAAGGGCCTTTCTCGAAGTGCGGGTGTCCAATATCGGTGCGCAGGATCTGTATCGTTCCCAGGGTTTCCATGAAATCGGGGTGCGTTTGAATTATTATCGCAATGAAGAGGGTCGGGAAGATGCGCTGGTCTTGTCCTTGTCGCTCCTGCCGTCCGTAAATCAACTCAGAGAAGGTTAATCTTTTATGTCGTCATCCCCTGTTGCTGCGGCCCCGGCCGACGCGTTTATTGACGCAATTCAGCGTCGCCGCACCTTTGCCATCATCTCCCACCCTGATGCCGGTAAGACGACGCTTACTGAAAAACTCCTGCTCTTCGGGGGCGCGATTCAGTTGGCAGGGACGGTCAAAGCGCGCAAAAGCAGTCGTCACGCCACCAGCGACTGGATGGCTATCGAAAAGAGTCGCGGCATTTCTGTCGCCAGTTCGGTGATGCAGTTTGAATATGCCGAGCATGTCATCAATTTGCTAGACACGCCGGGTCATCAGGACTTCTCCGAAGATACTTACCGGGTACTGACAGCGGTGGATTCGGCGCTGATGGTGATCGACGGAGGCAATGGCGTTGAGGCGCAGACTATCAAACTGCTGGAAGTCTGCCGTCTGCGTGATACCCCCATCATCACCTTCATGAACAAATTCGATCGCGAAAGTCGCGATCCTACCGAATTGCTGGATGAGGTGGAGTCGGTGCTGGGTATCCAATGCGCGCCGGTAACCTGGCCTATCGGCATGGGTAAACGTTTTCGCGGGGTGTATCACCTGTTACGCGATGAGGTTCTGGTTTTCGCCGCTGGTGAGGAAACCCGGGAGCAGACGGTGGAGCGGATTGCCGGGATCAACAATCCGGAGCTGGACCGTCGCTTTCCCGAAGAAATGTCTGAGTTGCGGGAACAGGTGGAATTACTGCGCGGTGCCTCCCACCCCTTCGCGCTGGAGGATTTTCTAGAGGGACAGCAGACGCCGGTGTTTTTCGGTTCGGCCATCAATAACTTCGGGGTGCGGGAATTGCTGGGAGCCCTTATCGACTGGGCGCCTTCGCCTCGTCCCCGTCCCACCACGGGCCGGACAGTGCAGCCCGAAGAAGAAGCCTTCAGCGGTTTTGTGTTCAAGATTCAGGCTAATATGGACCCCCAGCACCGCGACCGGGTGGCCTTTCTCCGGGTCTGCTCCGGGCACTTTCAGCGCGGCATGAAGATTAAACATTTGCGTTTGGGTCGGGATATTCAGGTGCATAATCCCATCACCTTTCTCGCCCAGGAGCGGGAACTGGTGGAAGAGGCCTTCGCTGGCGACATTATTGGCCTGCATAATCATGGCAGCATTCAGATTGGCGATAGTTTCAGTCAGGGTGAAGCTCTGCAGTTCACCGGGATTCCCTACTTTGCGCCGGAACTGTTCCGCCGGGTGCGTCTGCGTAACCCTCTCAAGGCCAAGCAACTGCAAAAGGGGCTGCAACAACTGGCGGAGGAGGGCGCTACCCAGGTCTTCAAACCACTGCAAGGCGGAGATATGATTCTCGGTGCGGTCGGCGTACTGCAATTTGATGTGGTAGCGGAACGGCTGAAAACCGAATATGCCGTCGATGCGATTTTCGAGCCGGTGACGGTACAGGCGGCACGCTGGATTCAGTGTGATGATCCCAAAATACTCGCCGAATTTATTCGCAAGCATGAAGAGCAGCTCGCCGAAGACGCGGGGAATCGCCTCGCCTATCTGGCGCCCTCCCGCGTTAATCTTGATCTTACTATGGAGCGCTGGCCACAGGTGGTGTTCCACGCTACTCGGGAGCATGCGGGAACCTGATCGAAAGCGAAGGAGGAAGAAGCCATGCTTCGATACGTGATACTTATGCTGGTTGGCGGCCTGTGGCCCTTCGCGGCGCTGGCGCAGGATCTGGAATCCCTGCGCAATCGGGCCGAACAGGACCCCGCTGCGCTGGCGCGGTTGCAGCAGGCAGCATCAGCGCGGGATGCCAAGGCCGCCTTCTACCTCGGCACCCTCTATTCGCCCCTGATCACCCGCCAGGAAAATACCGTCGTCAAAGGCTGGCCGGAGACCTTGCACTGGTACCGGCAGGCGGCTCGCCTCGGCTGCGCCCGGGCGGATTTTGACCTGGGTCTGGTTTATGAAAAGGGCCTGGGTGTCGCCAAAAATACGCAACGCGCCGCAGTGTATTTTTCCCGGATGGCGGCCATAGCCCGTATAAAGACGGCGCCGCCTTCTTCGGCAAGTTCAGCAGTTGGGCAGCACACGGGTATCCATAGGGACTAGGGCGGGTCCGCAGCCGTTGATGCCACTCAAAATATAAGAATTATCCCAATCAGTGGCACGCTATATGTTTGACATTGGTCCAAATAATGTCTAGAAACAGACGAGCGCTTCCCCAGGAGATCGGGTCGGAGCGTTCGGAGCGCATTCACAATTTTGGAGGAGGTGTAACGTGAGCAAATGTCCTGTAATGACTACGTCCGCCGGGGTTCCAGTTGCTGACAATGAGAACAGTCTCTCCGCCGGACCGCGTGGCCCGCTCTTAATGGAAGATTATCAACTGTTTGAACGTATGGCGCATTTTAATCGCGAGCGGGTACCGGAGCGCGTGGTGCATGCCAAGGGCGCGGGTGCCTATGGGCAGTTTGAAGTGACCGGCGATATTTCCCGTTTTACCCGTGCTCATCTGTTTTCTGCCATCGGTAATCGTTGTGACTTATTTTTGCGTTTCTCCCACGTGGCCGGAGAGCAAGGCTATGCGGACACCGTGCGTGATCCGCGCGGTTTCGCCATAAAATTTTACACGGAAGAAGGCAATTGGGATCTTGTCGGCAATAACACGCCGGTTTTTTTTATCAGGGATCCGCTTAAATTTCAGGATTTCATTCATAGCCAAAAGCGCCGTCCAGATACCGGTCTGCGCGACAATACCATGCAATGGGACTGGTGGAGTCTATCTCCAGAATCCTTGCATCAGGTCACTATTTTGTTCTCTGATCGCGGAATTCCTGCCTCTTACCGGAATATGAACGGATATGGTAGCCATACCTTCAGCGTCTGGAATGATCAGGGTGAGCGCTACTGGGTAAAATGGCATCTCAAAACCATGCAGGGGATTAAAACATTACGGGCAGAAGATGCGGCGCGCATTGCCGGAGAGGACCCCGATTTTCATCGCCGTGATCTCCATGCAGCCATTGCCCGTGGTGAATTCCCGCGCTGGCAAGTGCAGATACAGATCATGCCGGAAAAAGATGCGGAGACTTATGGGATTCATCCATTTGACTTAACCAAGGTCTGGCCGCATAAGGACTATCCGCCCCAAGAAGTAGGCATTCTTACCTTGAACCGAAACCCGGAAAACTTTTTTGCCGAGGTGGAACAGGCGGCTTTTGAACCAGGTAATTTGCCGCCGGGTTTGGGCGTGTCGCCGGATAAGGTCTTGCAGGCACGCCTGTTATCCTATGCGGATACGCATCGGTACCGTATCGGCATTAATTATGCGAGCCTGCCGGTGAACCAGCCGCATTGTCCCGTGCATACTTATCATCGCGATGGCCATATGCGTTTCGACGGTAACTCCGGAGGAACGGTGAATTATGAACCGAATAGCTTCTCCGGACCCGTAGAGGCTCCTGAATATCGTGCACCGCCGCTGAAAATATCCGGAGATGCCGATCGTTACGATCATCGCCAAGGCAATGAGGACTACCAGCAGGCAGGCGATTTATTTCGCTTGATGAGTGCAGATCAAAAAGCGCAATTGATCGGAAATATTGTTGGTGCCATGCGTGAGGTGCCCAGGTTTATCCAGATCCGGCAGATTGGTCATTTTATGAAGGCCGATTCTGCCTACGGAAAGGGTGTGGCGGAAGGGCTGGATATTGGTATGGATGAAATAGCGCTGTAAAACTAAATAAATTTCTATTCGGGAATGCTTCCGACAAAGCCGCTGATACAACATGCAGCGGTTATGGTATGGCCGATAGGGCTCAGGCCCCAGGGAGGCAAGAATTCACCGCAGTTCCATAAAAATTACCGCATCAGTGTCTGTGCCAAGCGTCGATACTGGATGGCTTCTGCCAGATGCTGGCTACTGATCTGCCCGCTGCCTTCCAGATCCGCAATACTGCGGGCAACACGCAGCACGCGATGGTAAGCGCGTGCGGAAAGATGCAGGGTCTCGGTGGCGCGGCTGAGCAGACGGGTGCCCACCGCATCCAGGGCGCAAAACTGCGCCAGCCGTTCGCCTTGAAGTTGCGCGTTGCGCGCCTGCTGGCGCTGCCACTGGCGATCAACGGCCTGAGCTATACGTTCGCGCCAGTAGGTGGAACTTTCACCTTGTGCTGCCTCTTGTAAGGCGCTGACCGGCAGGGTGGGCACCTCCAGCTGGATGTCGATGCGGTCCAGCAGTGGGCCGGAGAGCCGGCTGCGGTATTGGCTGATCTGCGCCGGGGTACAGCGGCACATCTGCTGCGGATCACCGAAATGGCCGCAGGGACAGGGATTCATCGCTGCGACCAACTGAAAACGGGCCGGAAAAATAGCCCGCCGCGCCGCCCTGGCGATATGGATTTCTCCAGACTCCAACGGCTCCCGCAGTACTTCCAAAACCGCACGGGGGAACTCGGGCATTTCGTCCAGAAAAAGAATACCGTGGTGCGCCATGCTGATTTCGCCGGGACGCGGGTGCGAACCCCCGCCCACCAGTGCCGCAGAAGAAGCACTATGGTGGGGGCTACGGAACGGGCGTCTACCCCAATGACGAATATCGAAGCCGCTTTCTTGCAGGCTGTGGATGGCGGCCACTTCCAGCGCCTCGCTGCGGCGCAGGGGGGGCAGCAGGCCGGGCAGTCGCGCCGCCAGCATGCTTTTGCCGGTGCCCGGTGGGCCCGACAGGAGCAGGTGATGACCGCCTACCGCTGCGACAATCAGCGCCCGCTTGGCCGATTCCTGACCGCGTACGTCATGCAGATCGGGGTAGGGAATGGCGGATTCCTGAGCCTCCGCATCGGCGATGACTTCGGGCAGGCGATCCGTGCCGCGCAAGTGGGCGACAGCCTCTGCCAGATTCGCGCAGGCAAAGACCGGGGTGCTTTGGGCAAAAGCGGCTTCCTGGGCATTGCCTTGCGGCACCAGAATGGCACGATTGGCTTGTCCCGCTGCCAGTGTGCTGGAGAGCGTGCCCGTCACCGGACGCAGGCTACCATCCAGCGCCAGTTCGCCAATCATCTCCAATTTTGCCAGTGCGGCTGCAGGCAGCTGCCCGCTGGCGGCAAGAATGCCGATGGCCATGGGCAGATCGAAGCGGCCACCTTCTTTAGGCAGGTCGGCGGGGGCCAGATTGACGACCATACGCCGCGCCGGGAACTCAAAACCACTGTTCTGAATAGCCGAGCGTACCCGGTCCCGGGCTTCCTTGACCGCCGTTTCGGCGAGGCCGACGACGGCGAAGGTGGGCAGGCCGGGGCCCAGATCGCATTCCACAGTGACGCCCGCCGCCTGCACCCCGGTAAGGGCGCGGCTATGGACTATCGCCAGCGGCAAAGCTCAGTCCTTGCTGGCGTCTTCGTCTACAGTGGCCTGGGGAGCCAGGGCGTCGACGCGATTTTCCAGCACGGCGACCCGCGCAGCGAGGCGGGAGAGCAGGTCCTGCTGCACATCAAATTCATCGCGAGTGACCAGGTCCAGCCGATCCAGCGCATTGGAGAGCATGGCGCGCGCCTGCTTGTCCACATCTTCCTTGACCGTTCCTAAACGGGCGATGGTGTCGCCAATGGCGGCGGCGATATCGTCAGCAATACGGTGTTGCATCTACAATCTCCTTAAAGGCCCATGGCCTGACGGATGAGAAAACGTTTGACCGGAGAGATGACTCCCGTCCCCAGCATCCCCAAGTCGCGTAGCCGGGCGAGACCGCGACTGCGGTTGGAGAAAAGATGACTGAGGGCGCCACAAGTCAGTACGGTGACGAGATTATCAGGCCGCCGCGCACTTTGATAGCGACGCAGCACGGCGGCTTCGCCCCAATCCTCATGACACTGACGGGCTGCAGTAATTACCGTCAGCAATTGTTCAGCATCACGAAATCCCAGATTTACCCCCAGGCCCGCGAGCGGATGAACGCCGTGGGCGGTATCCCCCAGCAACACGCTGCGTTCCCCGACGTAACGGCTGCTGTGCAGGGCCGCGAGCGGATAGCTACCGCGTCGTCCGATGTGTTGGAAATGTCCCAGTTGTGGCCCGAACGCTTGATATAGTTCACGCAGAAACCGGGCATCATCCAGGGCCATCAGGTGCCGCGCACGGGCATGTTTTGCACTCCAGACGATGGAGGCGCGGGCTTTACCGTCGGCATCATCGCTGAAGGGCAGCACCGCGAGCGGACCGGTGGAGAGGAAGCGCTGATAGGCGATGTGGCGATGAGCTTTTTCAATCCAGACCGTGGCGGTAATGGCATCCTGTCCATAATCTTCACGGAAAACCGGTGCCCGAATGAGCGCTTTGCGCAACGGCGACTGGCGGCCCTCCGCAATGGCCAGCAGGGTGCCGTGGGACTCTATCCCCGCGGCATCGGCGACGTACATGGCTCTGCTATCGGCAACGGCGCTGGTGATTTCCCGTCCGTAATAAATGTGTAGTCCGGCGCCTTCCAGCGCCGCATGCAGGGCTTGTTCCAGGCGACGATTCTCGACAATGTGCCCGAGCCGGTCTGCTCCACCTTCTTCGGCATCCAGATGAATACTGCCCGAGCCTTCCCCATCCCAGACCCGCATGCGTTCCACGGCACTGCCCAGCAGCGCGGGATCAATGCCCAGACTGGCCAAAAAACGCCCGGACCCGGTGGCGATTAAGCTGGCGCGATCAAAGGGATCCGCCGCCGCGCATGCCGCGGCGCTGCGTTTTTCAAACACGGCAACGCGCAGCCCCGCCTGTTGGGCGGCCAAGGCGAGGCTGGCACCGACCATGCCGGCGCCGGAAATGATGAGATCGTAGCTGGTACTATCCGACATAGGCCCTGTCCATAGCCAAATCCGGGATGGCGCTTTGCGCCGGGAGATGAATGCCAGCCAGCCGCGCCGCGAGTTCCCGCTTCCCCAGTGGCATCTGATCCAGTAGTGCCAGAGCCGCGGCCCGTGCCAGGCGCAGCGGCAGGCGTGGGCTGCCGAACAGACGGTTCATCGTCTCGGTAAAGGCAATGGTTTCCAACCGGTCGCGGCGACGGATGCGGACATAGTCGTTGAGTAGCGATTTATTCCCCGGATCATCACCGCGCCGTGCCGCTTCCCGCAGCAGGGCACCCAGAGTCAGCACATCCCGTAATCCCAGGTTATACCCTTGACCAGCCAGAGGATGCAGGGTCTGTGCGGCATTGCCTACCAAGGCCAAACGCTGACCGGACTCGGCCCAAAGCCGCTGGAAAAACAGGGGATAGACACTGCGCGGGCCAGTCATGACGAGTGGTGGCAGTTGCGGCGGTCTCTGACGGTTCAGGGCCTCTACAAATTCTGCATCAGAAAGGTCCAGTACGCGGCTGGCATCGCCGGGGCGCAGGCTCCAGACAATGGAGAATTGCTTATTGCCGATAGGCAGGAAGGCCAGCGGTCCGCTCTCCAGAAAATGCTCGAAGGCGATGCCGGGCAGAGCCTGCCGCGGGGTCACTGTGGCGATGATGGCATGGCGGTTATGATCCCAGCCCATGCGTCGCAGACTTGCTAGCCGTGCCAGTTCGCCATGGCCGCCATCGGCAACCACCGTCAGCGCTGTCTCGACCCGCAAATCAGGCCAGTCCAGTTGCACCCGGTCCGGAAACCATTGCAGGGCCTGCAACGGTCCCGGTGATTCCTGCTGAAGGGTGTGACAACGCGCCAGCGGCACGGCCAGGGCATCATTCAGGGTCTCCAGACCAGCGACTTCACCCAGTCTTTGCTCCGGTGCGTTCAGCAGGCCGTGTTCCAGGCGCACCTGCCCGCGGATGCCCTGCTGGCTAATCTGCACGGTCTGAATAGCGGCGGCATCCGCCAGCGGCATGGCTACCCCCAGACGGCTGAGCAGGCGACGGCTACCCAAGGCCAGCGCGACAGTGCGCTCTGTTAGCCGCGGTCGTGCCTGCACCAGGGGGTAAGTGTCCAGCAGCAATACGCGCAGCGGGCTGCCCGCCAGTGCGAGAACCAGGCTGCGCGCCACTGGACCATTACCCAAAATGGCCAGATCTGCCGTCATCGTACGCATAATTCCTCCAGCGTGGTCTCCATGTCCGGCCATTTAAGACCAAGATGCCCTTTGCAGCAAGTGCCGAGCCGATTACCCGGCACAGAATACACGTTTACCGCGGATTTTTGTTACCGTAAGATCAGCGGGTCTCTCCTCTCACTACGGGCGCTGGAAATGTCGCAGAGTTGCCTGTGTATGGTCTGATAGATAGCCATTGCCATCTGGATGATGTGTCCTTCGACGAAGATCGTGATGCGATTTTGCGCCGTGCAGAGATGGCGGGTGTCTGCAAGATCATTGTCCCCGCTTATACCCCGAAGCATTGGTGCCGACTCAAAGAAACCTGCCGTCATCACCCCGGACTGTATCCGGCCTATGGTGTGCATCCCCTCTATCTGGATGATCGGGATGACCGATGGGAAGCGACCTTGGCTACCCACCTGACGCAAGCAGTCGCTCTGGGAGAAATCGGGCTTGATGCGAGCGAGGGGGCACCTGACGCCGCCCGCCAGCAGGCCGCTTTCACGATTCAACTCACCATGGCGCAGCAATTGGGATTGCCCGTTATTCTCCATGCCCGGCAGAGCCTGGAAGAGGTGATTCTGATCTTGCGCCGCTTTCCTGGATTGCGCGGCGTGCTACACAGCTTCTCCGGCAGTCTCGTACAAGCACAGCGATTGATGGATTTGGGATTTTTGTTGGGGCTGGGTGGCGCACTCACCCACCCGCGTGCCCAGCGTCTGCGGGCGACAGTAGCTAATCTCCCTGTGGAATCGCTGCTGGCAGAGACAGATGCCCCATGGCAAACACCCCATGGGCATCCTGGTATCCGCAATGAACCGGCGTATCTCAGCGAAATTATCGCCAGCCTGGCACAGTTGCGGCATACTCCGGCTCAGGAAATCGCGCAGGTCACTGCGCAAAACGCCCTTACCTTATTTCATCTTCAGGACGCGCCATGATGTCCCATCCATTTGCCCGCACCGAGATTCTCCTGGGTGCACCTGCTGCCGCGACCTTGCGGGATCGTTATGTACTTATTGCCGGCGTCGGTGGGGTCGGAGGTTATGTCGCAGAAAACCTTGCCCGCGCTGGGGTTGGGCATATCACCCTCGTTGACCACGATGTGGTCAGTATTTCCAACCTCAATCGTCAACTCGTCGCTTTGCATTCCACGCTGGATCAGCCCAAGGTGGCGGTGATGGCCGCACGGATTCGCGATATTCATCCCGATTGCGTGCTCGAAACCCGTCAGGAGTTCATCAACACGGACAATGTCCAAAGTTTGCTGACGGGCAGCGGTGCTGAAGTGGTGGCCGATTGCATTGATGCCATCGCCTGCAAAGCGATCCTTATCCAGACGGCGCAGACCCTGAGTTTGCCCGTCTTTTCCAGCATGGGGGCAGGCAACCGTCTTGATCCCCGCCGGGTTCGCGTCGCGCGGCTCAATCAGACGGAAAAATGTCCGCTGGCCCGTGAGTTACGCGCCCTGCTGCGCAAGAGTGGTGCGTCCCTGGATGTGCAAACCGTCTTTTCCGATGAGTCACCGCGCCGGGCAGCCCCTCCGGAAGAAGTGTCCGCGCCGGGCGGGAGGGCCAAAACAGTTAATGGCACCATTTCCTTTATGCCCGCGATCTTCGGCGTATTATTGTCCGGTATTATTCTCCAGCATTTGTTAGCGACTGGCGAAAATCGCAATAGCGCCTAATTAGAGATAAAGTGGTAGCCACCACTAACTTGGCATATAACAATATATTAAAATGATGGTGATTTTGTGGGGCTTGATAATCTGATGATCAAGTTATTGAGGACGAGGGCTCTGATTATGACAGAAAAATTTATGAGTACGGAGTGGATTCGTCTGGTGGGCAAACAGTGGGATACGCATCAGGAAATCCAGAAGGATCTGAAAAACTTCAATGCCACCTGGGAGTACTACATTGAAGATCGCCCGGATATCCCTCATGTCATGCTGTTCTGCAAGGCGGGGAAAATTATCTACGCCGGACCTTCTGACGGGCGGCACCGCGATTTCATCATGTGGACGAACCTGGACCACTGGAAAAAAATTCTGTCCGGGGAGATCAGTGGAAAATCGGCATTGATGACTCGGCGACTCAAATTCAAGGGATCCATGATGACGGCCATGAAATACATGACGCCATTTAATATTCACCTCAATATTCTCGGTGAAATACCGGTGGATTTTAATATTTGAGGGCTATGAAATATGCCTACCTCCAACACAGCGGGAGAGTCCGTCCTGCATTTTACGGTGGATCCTAATTATTCCGGAAAAAATCTTCCGGGGTGGTTTTTGATGAATACCTATCTGCAGCGCCACCTCGGGCAGGCGATACATTTTCAGTCCCATGATGGTTTTGATGGCTGCCGTGCAGCGGTTCTCGCCAATCAATATGACCTGGTTTATGCAAACCCATTCGACTGGGTACAATATGCTCAGAAATTGGGTTTTGTGCCTATCGCCAAGCCTCGCAACCATTTTGATGAGGTGTATTTATGCACTTCGGCGACTACCCAGATACAAGAGATTGCGGATTTGCCGAGGCGCATCCGCGTCGCTTCAGCCCATCCCGCCACGCTGATCCATATGGTAGGGTTGTTTCTGCTGGATAAAGCAGATGTTGACCGGGCCCGTCTCGAATTTATATTCACCGGCAGTTATCAGGGCGTACTGAAAGCTATCTTGCAGGGGCGGGTCGATGTAGGTTTTTTGTTTGATGAAGTGTATGCCTGTGCGAGTGGCCTGATCCGTGATCGACTGCGCATTATTGATCGTTCCGATGATGCTTTCGCTTTCCATGCCTTCTGTGTTGGACCGCGCTTGTTGCCGCAGCAGGAGCGACTTACTCAGGTGCTCTGCCAGATGGAGCAGGAAGCGGGTGGACAGATGCTGTTGCGGGACATCGGTTTTTCCGGCTTTGCGCCGGTGACCAATGACGAGGTGGCTTGTCTGACCATGCTTGCCGATGAATACATCAGCGGCCACGAGGCCATTGATCTGCGCGCGACATCCTCTCTGGCTATCGATGACAGTGCCTTCGTGGTCGCCCGCGAGGATCCGGACAGCGGGACAAAGTAGCGTGCCTGTGCTTACAATGCCCGCATGAGCTACCGTGATCTGCGGGCCTTCATGGCCGACCTTGAAAAACGCGATTTATTGCGCCGATTGAACATACCCGTCTCGCCCGCGTTGGAGATGACGGAGATTTGCGATCGCAGCCTGCGCGCCGCAGGCCCTGCCATTTTGTTCACCCAGCCTGCGGGCTATGATATGCCCGTGCTGGGCAACCTTTTTGGCACGACGGAACGGGTGGCACTGGGAATGGGGGGCGAATCGCTCGCCGATCTCCGGCAGATCGGTCAATTATTGGCCTATCTCAAGGAGCCAGACCCACCCCGCGGCTTGCGCGACCTCTGGGAGAAATTGCCCACCCTGCGTAAAATCCTTTACATGGCGCCGACGACCATGAGCCGCCCGCCTTGTCAGGAAACTGTCCGGCGCGGAGCGGCGGTCGACCTCGCTGCTTTTCCGGTGCAGACCTGCTGGCCCGAGGATGCGGCCCCGCTCATGACCTGGGGCCTGACCATCACCAAGGGGCCGCACAAGCGGCGGGCCAACATGGGTATCTACCGGCAACAGGTCATCGGCCGTAACCGGGTGATCATGCGCTGGCTGGCGCACCGGGGCGGCGCTCAAGACCTGCGGGAGTTTCAGAAAGCACATCCCGGTGAGGCATTTCCCGTGGCCGTGGCCTATGGCGCTGACCCGGCAACCATCCTGGCCGCGGTCATCCCCATTCCCGATGCCATTTCTGAGCATCAGTTCGCCGGCTTGCTGCGCGGCGGACGTACGGAGCTCGCCAACGCCCTGAGCGTCCCGCTACAGGTACCCGCGCGTGCGGAGATTGTGCTGGAAGGGCATATTTATCCCGATGACATGGCGGTGGAAGGGCCTTTCGGAGATCACACCGGCTACTACAACGAGACCGAGCGCTTTCCGGTGTTCACCGTAGAGACCATCAGTCACCGTGAAAACCCCGTCTACCACAGCACTTACACCGGCCGTCCACCCGATGAGCCCGCCATACTCGGCGCCGCGCTCAATGAGGTTTTCGTGCCCTTGCTGCAAAAGCAGTTTCCGGAAATTGTCGATTTTTATTTGCCACCGGAGGGCTGCTCTTACCGCCTGGCCGTCGTCAGTATTCGTAAAGGTTATCCCGGTCACGCGAAAAGAATCATGTTCGGCATCTGGGGCTTTTTGCGGCAGTTTATGTACACCAAGTTCATCATTGTGGTGGATGAAGACATCAATGTGCGTCGCTGGGAGGACGTGATCTGGGCGATGACCACCCGGATGGATCCGGTGCGTGACATTACCCTCATTGAAAATACGCCCATAGATTATCTCGACTTCGCTTCGCCGGTTGCCGGGCTGGGCGGTAAACTGGGTATGGACGCCACCAACAAATTGCCTGGAGAGACGGCCAGAGAATGGGGTCGTCCCATTCATATGCCTGATGGGTTGCGCAAACGGGTGGATGACCTATTGGCCACGTTGGAGCGGCCGCTGTTCTAAACGCGCATATGGGGTTATTCTTAATCACTGATGATGAACAAGTCGGTACTTCAGCGATACTCTGGGCAGAGAAAAATGGCCTAAGCGTTAGCCTAATCCATTGTTTTTTAATGGAGCGGGTGATGGGAATCGAACCCACGCCATGAGCTTGGGAAGCGTCCGGTGCCCCATTATTGGCAACACTCAGCAATGCAATGCAGTCAATAAAACAGGATGTTACACGCTGTCCCTGTTTCCCGTCACTGCCTGATATTGCCCATTTTTCGCCCCTTAGTGTCCCGCCAGTGTCCCATGGGATAGGCAACTATCGCCGGTCAGCAGCTTGTCAGGACAGGCAAGAGCAAGCCCATTGCTCGGTCACTGTGGTACTGGTGTCATAAGACTCAGTGGGAACGCCTAAAGCAATCTGCCAAGCAATCGACCAGCTTCTCGCCGGACTTTTTAGGCGTGATTTGAGAGTCTCCATACCCTGCCCTTCCCCAAAAATTTTAGGAATTCCCAGTGACACCAGCAACTTACATGCACAAGTACCCACAGGAAATTCCTCCCATATAGTGCCATAGCCAGATAACTGCCCCTATTGGATGGGTTCTGGAATAGGGCACATCACGGAGTTGATAGCTTTCGGGCAGCAACCAGAAGCGGCGGGGGTGTAGGTTCATCCAGTAGGGCAAAAGTACGGTGTAGTTACGAATAGTAACTTACTGGTGGATGAAAGACGCATGGGTCAGGGCTGATGTCGGCAGGATTGGCGTGAGGTGTATATACGTTGTATCAACGCCATGGATATATGCTGATCTCGTGCTATACGCGCACGCGGGCGTAAAGTCGGTCTTGGCGGCGATTATCTGTTGAGAGGTGACAGGGAATCTTGTCTTTTTGAGATTTCCCGTCTATATAACAGCGTAAACAAATACGGGGGGACGAAATGAAAGGCGGAAAGCTACTATTAGCGGTTGCCGTGGTTGGTGCGTTGGCGGGGTGCGGTATGGGATGGACGCGCCCAGATGTAACCCACGCAGAGGGTGAAAGAGACATTTTCGCCTGCAAGCAGCAGGCCCTCCAAATGTATCCCGTGGAGATGGTGCAAACTACGGTCGGCTCTGGTTATCAGACTCCCGCGCAAACTATGTGCAATACTTATGGGGGTCAAACAGACTGTACTACCTATGGCGGAAATTACGTTCCTCCTGCAACGACAACTCAGGACGAAAATCTGAATTCACGGAACATCGCTTTCTCTGAATGTATGGAATCTTTAGGGTATAAGTGGAAATGGTAATGCTTATTTAACCCATCGGTTGCATGATCGTGTAGGTTCTCTAACTGCGCTATTTATCGGGTTATGTTCTAACCAGCCGCCACAGCAAGGGTATGAAAAGAATGTTGCATGCAATGAATAGAAAAAGACGAATCGTTGTTGTGGCATACTTTCTGGCGATGGCGGCGGCGTCAACCTATGTACCGTGGGTATTGTATGCTCCTTACGGCAACGAAGTGTCACGGCCATATCACTGGATAACCAAGGTCAGGGAACGGGTCTTGGTGCCGCTCCCTCCCGGAGCGATTGACCCCAACTCTCTAACATCAACGCCCGGTGCTCCAACCTTTTGCGAGATGAACCCGAAGATGGAAGGATGCTCCCCAAAGTACCAGCTCAACCGCTGGGAGGGCACGGTGAGCTACGGCAGGCTTACCATCGAATATATCGCCATTACCGCCATATTTATGGCGCTGTTTTTGGCCCTGCCAAACCGACCACGCAAAAGTGATTCGGCGGGGCCTAACCCATAAACCCGATGGTCTGGATTATGGGGCCAGCTTCTAGTACCCCTTCCGCAATCGCTTGGCGCCGTATTCCACCACGTCCAAGTCGGCCAGCAGCTTGCGGGACAAGTCGCGGATAGCGTCCAAATCCTCGACCAATCGGTTCAACTCTGGCGGCAGTGGGTTCGCGCTCGCAAAATCCGCCACTTTCTGGTGTGTCTCGGCGGTGATCTTGACCAGATATTCTAGCCCTTTGGGTAGGTGCGACAGTGCGTCTTCATCCATGGCGTGCTCCTTGTTCAATCAGTGGCGACGGGAATATAGCAGGATGGAAGGGGGCCATCTATCGTTGCATGGCGGTTCTAAAAAGTAACCGCCCAGTGGTGGGGTTGGTTGGTTAAATAGGTTTAGTAGGCACCCCTCTTACGTTTAAAAGCTGAATTTTTGGATTCAGTGCTCCCGGTAGCCATCTGTCACAATGTCAGGCATTGGCTGCTCTTTCACAGAATTGCCCGGTTCAAAGACGAACAGCTTGCGGCCAGTGGTAATGCTACCGGTTTCCAACAGCAGCCCGGTGCCGCCCATGCGTTCGGCAAGCTCCGCCACGGCCTTGTTTCTGGCTGCCCGGTATCTGGCGAACTGGCGGGCGGTAAACTTTGGCGGACGCTCCCCTATCCATTCACAGGTAATACCGGCAGGGGAAACGGTAATCTCTACTAGCAGTCTGTCGGACTTTCACGGGCCAGCCTATTGATGTATAATTATTTATAATTCAATATGATGAGTGAACGATGGCCCACTTTATCGACCCCGACCGCAAGACCAGTTATCTCCTGCCTC
>JAAOMR010000589.1 GCA_018853935.1 Acidithiobacillus ferrivorans | reverse complement strand
CATACAGTATCCGTCACTTTTGGACACGAAACACCAGCAACTGAAGGTGCCCACCCGCCGTAGCGGTTCATTTACCCTCCGTGCAGTGCCAGACGACAGACATGATATGGACATCAAAGTACATCCAACTCATGTGGACTGTGACCCTGCCCTCGCGCTTGATTTGCTCGAGGCGCTTTCTGTTGCAGCACATTTTGACGAGTCTATCTATGCCGGCGGTACATTAGGGCGTGTAGTGTTCTCCATAGGCAAACTGAAAAACACATTGTTCGCTGCCATATTGCCGCAGGTCCTGCCGTCAGCTATGCACATACCAGCTCAGGATGTCATCGTGCTACACCGGCTTTTCAAGAAAGGCATGTCCAAAGTGCTTTTGGCCCAGCGTTCGTCTTTATGGAATAACGGCGAAATATTCGCACAGTGTCAACACAATGACACTGTGTTGCCTGTTAAAAACCATGAAATGCTCAGGCTGTTTCGAAAAACAATACGGAACATTCACTGGGGTTGCGACTCAGCCTATCTGGCAGAAATATCACAGCAAATTGGCGTGGCGAAAGAATCCTCCCAACAGCCGGTTAACGTGTCCATTCAAGACCATACCATGCACATACTGATGCTCGGTCAAGAATGCTCAGTAGACACGGAAATACCTTTATCACATGACGACGGCACGGTTTTTTCAGGATTCATCCCAGCATCCAGCCTGATTCTCCTGCAACACCTGAATCCGGGCTTAGTAGACCTCGGATTTGGCGCAGTTACACCCGGTCACCTGGGATTCTTTCAGGAAAACCGCATGATTGTATTAAGCGCAAAACTGCCTGACGACAAAAAGGAAGAAAAACATGAAGAAATCTAAGGCAAAACTACCTCGCAACAGGATCACGCTGAAAGATATGCCGTCTGTCGCCGAAGAACTTATTGCCGCCAACCTGGAAGGCATACGTGCTGGCGCCGAACGGGAAGACATTCTCCGCTGGATATTCGATGAAAATAGCACAGAAAATATGGGTTTCGAGCGGTTGTGCGAAGCCGTAGCCAGCGTGACCGGCCAGTTTGATCCGGACACAATCCGTATTGCCATGAAGCGCATGTTTCCCCAGGAAGTGGCTATGATTCTGGGAGAAAACACTCATGGCGGAGTTCATTAATCTAGCGGCTGTCAGTGGCACACTGGTACATGTTAATGCGCAGGAAGATGGCATTTATGGCGTCCTCCGCGCCGATGAGAATTGGACGCCATGCCGCTTCGTGCCTACGGCCGACGTAACCGTGGGCTTCGATTACACACTGCAGGGTCGATGGATAGGGCAGAAGGACATTATCAACGGCAAAGCCCATATTCGGTCTTTTCTGGAGGTGGACACCTTCTGCAGGACACTTCCCGTGAACCCGGCGGTAGAACCCCTGTTGCCCGTTATTACAGCATCGGAAGCGGCCTTGTTGCCTGCCGAAACGCCTGCCCAAACAACCGGCGCCATAGCGGCAACCCAATACCGCAACGCCAACCAACCCGAGCCGATTACGGACGACCATTTGCCTTCGGTATCGGCAAATGCCGTTCGTCCCTCTTCCAGCGACGTTGGTAGGCCCGCTCCAGTCCCTGATATGCCCACTGAATACAACGAGACATTTGAGGATTGCATGGAAACCATCCCCTTGCACGATATGGCATCGCTGTTAGACGCCCTCGATCGTCTTCCACCTCCACCCGCCCCCCAATCCACATCCAGGGGGCCATCCATAGAGGAGCTTGCCTTCCATGGCCCTGAAAAGCCCTTTTAATCCTGGTTCAGGACAGGACTACTTCGAGGAAGCCAAACAGCTTTCTCTGAACGCGTTCATGCAAACCGCACTGAACGCCAAACCCACCGCACGTGGCCAGGGAGGACGCCACATTCATTACAGTTTTTGTCCCAGTTGCGGAGCCAGCACGCCACAAAGTACCAAGCTGGAGGTGACAGACGACAGGCTGTACCACTGTTTCGCCTGCGCTGACGCTGGCTCTATCATCGATGCGGCCGCCATCACCTGGGGGTGCGAACCTCTGGAGGCGGCCAAACGACTGGTCGGAGTTATTGTCTCTCCCAACCAACGCGCAAAACCATTGCCTGTGGTCGCACCGGAAATACCAGACGAGCACGCGGAACTGCGTCGCGCGGCACAAAGACAGGTGTTTCCGAAAATCGGGGTTTCGACCCTCATCTTCGCTCATCGGCAAAAACCGGAACCCGAAGTCCTGAAATATTTGACGGAGGATCGCGGTCTTTCATTACCCGTCATCAGAGAAGCTTGGTGCCGTCAACTCATCGGCTTTCTGCCCAGTGACCCGCACCAATGCACCGAACTGCTTTCACGGGAAATTGGCCAGGACCTGCTGGTGGAATCCGGAATTTGGAACCCCGCTAGACGCATGCCCGGCATTGTCGGCCGTCCACTGGTCTTCTTCCTACCTGGTCTCAACTCGGCGGAATTTCGCCTGGCCCGTCCGGAACGTGAAGGGGAACGTAAAGGACTGCGCTATGGTCCGGGGAATATTCCCTGGTTCTGGCGCGGCACTTCCGGCAAAACGGCTGTCGTTGAAGGCATGTTTGATGTGCTGCGTATTCCGGGGCATCGTGGGCACCCATTCCGTTTGATCGTGGGCAGTGATTCCGATTGATCGTGGGCAGCCATTACGATTGATCGTGGGCACTTTTGCGGATTTTCCGGAATCGGTGCCCA
>JAAOMR010000588.1 GCA_018853935.1 Acidithiobacillus ferrivorans | reverse complement strand
GAAAAGCAACATCAAAATCCGGTGTTGCTGCAGTGATCTACACCGAAGACGCCCATGCCGTGACTATCCTGCGTGTATTGACGGCGTATAGGTTGTTCGGGGCTGAGGCGCATGGGGAATGGATGGATATTAGTCATGGGCTGGCATCTTGGATTGGCCGAAAATAGCCTTTGATGCAAGCGATATTACGCACAGCTATCTGGATATGATTGCGCACGCGAAACCCGGCACCTGGATATAGTGGGCTATCCTCCAGAAACGGCGCGCGAACAGAGTCATACGGCGGCAACCCTCTTTGATGCCGATAGCCGTGCAACGCCTCAATAACCTCACAATCAAGTGCCCTTTTGAGGAGGTCTGGCCCACCGCTATTTACAGGCGGCATATTGCCGCTGGATGCGTAGGTTGAGGTGAGCAGATCATACGCTCTTGCCACTTCATCAAGGGC
>JAAOMR010000587.1 GCA_018853935.1 Acidithiobacillus ferrivorans | reverse complement strand
TAACCTCACAATCAAGTGCCCTTTTGAGGAGGTCTGGCCCACCGCTATTTACAGGCGGCATATTGCCGCTGGATGCGTAGGTTGAGGTGAGCAGATCATACGCTCTTGCCACTTCATCAAGGGCCGTTCTCGTCGTAAGGTCTAAGCAGATTCCCAGATCAAAGATAGCTCCAACAAGGCCGGGATCATTGATTGCACCTTGAGCATGGCCATGTTGTGCCCATTCCAGTGCTCTTTGCGGGTCACTATCCCAGAAGTAGATGCCGCTACCCAACCAGTCATAGGTA
>JAAOMR010000586.1 GCA_018853935.1 Acidithiobacillus ferrivorans | reverse complement strand
GGCCACTGGCTGGTCCGCAGATTGTGCAGGCCAGTCCTTATAGCCGGGTTTTGCTGGAAGTGCCTGTGCCTGTAAGAAAACATCCGAATGGCATGCCGAGACCAGCTACGCGCACGATCTCCGGGAAAGCCATGGTGACGCAGATCGGGCCACAAGCTTATCAAGTGAGACTGGTTCCATGATCAGTGAAGCGGATATGAACAACCTCCGCCACTTGCTCGGTATCGGTTCTCACATTAAAAAGCGGCAGTGGGGCTACCGTAATCATTTTGCGCCAGGTGGCGCGGATATACAGGGCATGGAACGACTGGAGACCGCAGGCTTGGTATGCAAGGGGCGGCCTTATGCAGATACCTATTTTTATCATGCCACGGAAGCGGGATGTGTGGCTGCGGGATTAAAGCCATATCAGATACGAAAGGCGATGGAGCCATAATGCTAACCCCACAACTCATTCTCGGTATATCTGAAGAAATCGTTGTTGACCTGTTCGCTGGCGGTGGTGGCATGTCCACGGCCATTGAACAGGCCATTGGACGTCATGTGGACGTGGCGGTAAATCACAATGCCGAAGCAATCTCTATGCATCAGGCCAACCATCCGCAAACCACGCATTATATCGGTGACGTCTGGGAGGTCGATCCAAGGGAAGCGACTGAAAGCCGAGCTGTTGGTTTGGTGCATTTATCATCTGAATGCACGCATCACTCCCAAGCCGCCGGCGGACAGCCGCGCAATAAGTCCAGTCGTTCTCTTACCTGGGTTGGCAAGCGTTGGGCCGGTCAAGCAATGCCCAGAGTCATCACCCTGGAAAACGTCAAGCAAATCCTGCAGTGGGGACCACTGATCGCCAAACGCGATAAGGCGACTGGGCGCGTCCTGAAATTGGACGGTACCGTAGCAGAAGCTGGTGAACGAGTGCCCCTCCAAGAGCAATACCTGATTCCAGATCCCAAGCGCACTGGGAAAACATGGCGTGCCTTCGTGACGCAGCTCCGGGTTATGGGGTATGCCGTGGAATGGAAGATCCTCTGCGCCGCCGACTTCGGCGCGCCGACAACCCGTGAGCGGTTGTTCATGGTGGCCCGTTGCGACGGTGAACCTATCCGCTGGCCGGAACCGACGCACACCAAGATAAAGACCAAGGGCAAAAAGCGCTGGCGATCGGCGGCCGAGTGCATTGATTGGGATATTCCGTGCCCGTCGATTTTCGAGCGCGAAAAGCCGCTTGCGGACGCGACCATGCGGCGCATCGCCCGTGGCCTGAAAAAGTATGTGCTGGATAGTGCGGACCCATTCATCATCCCGATCGCCCACTACAACGGGCGTGACGCGTGTAATTATGCGGTGGCAAGTGCTTATCTTGCACAAATGAACGGCGGATTTAACACCACCCCTGGGCATGACGTGCGGAGGCCGGCGAGTACGATTACCAATACGGGGAGCCAGCAACAGGTGGTAATGGCGCACCTCACGCACCTGCGCGGCAACTGCGATGCTCGGGATGTGGAAGACCCGTTGATGACGATAAGCGCTGGCGGCCAGCATCATGGTGTTGTAAGCGCTTTTTTGTCACGGCAGTTTGGAGCCAGTGTTGGCCATGGGGCCGATGCTCCGTTAGGTACGGTTACAGCGGGAGGCGGCGGGAAGAGTGCATTGGTCAGCGCTTTTCTGGCGACCAATACCACTGGTCATACCGGCGTTGGCATGGATGAACCGATACCCACCCTCACCACGGGTCAGCATCAGGCGCAGGTGGAATGCACACTGTCGCCAGACGACGAGGCCAGTGCACTACGTGTGGCGGCCTTTCTGATTCATTATTACGGCGAAGGGGGCCAGTGGGGCGATCCACGTAATCCCATGGCCACCATCACCACCAATGATCGCCTCGCATTGGTCACGGTCCACATTGAAGGCACTCCGTATGTCATCGTGGATATCGGACTGCGGATGCTCCAGCCCAGGGAGTTGTATCGAGCACAGGGCTTTCCGGAGAGTTACATCATTGATCACGGCCATGACGGGCGGAAGTTCTCGAAATCGGCTCAAGTACGCATGTGCGGGAACAGCGTATCTCCACCACCGGCGGCCGCGTTGATACGCGCGAATTACGCGGATGCGCGCGGGAGGATGGTGGCGTGATGAACTGGACCCTGGAGCAAGGCGAACAACTTAATCGCCTCCAGCGGGGCGAGTTATCAGGGAATCGCACCCTTAATGATAAATTTAATTAACGAGCCAATATGATCAGTAATCCAACAATCACCGAAAAAGGCCCGGTCATCGGCCAGTACGAAAACCGGCCCATCAATGAGTTTCTGGTGTATAGCGATGGCCGTGTCATTGAGTTCGCCCATGTCGCCAGCGCCGAGCGTGATGGACAGTTCAGGTTGTCCATCCTGGCGGCCGACGAATGCCTGGTGGGCCCGGATTGGTGTGCCGGCATAGATCTGAGGGACCGGCATGCCTTACAGCCGATTATGGCGTGGGTTTGATGTAACGTTTGGCGATCAATCCCAAAGAATCACTGGCCTTGGCGCCCGGCCTTTTCAATAGGGTTGCACAACACAAAAGAGGATTTTGACTATGACTCCATTTAGCGTAAAAAAATTGGACACTACGAGCCTGCAGAAGCTGCTGCGTTGCGGCCCTAAGCGCATACGGGCAGAAGAAGCCAGTCCGGAAGCCATTGAAATGTGCCGGATGGCGGGGGTGGAATTATTATTGTCGCCGGGTGCCAGTAGCCACATCCAGTGCGCGATTGTCGATATTGGTTACGCGGGCATGGGGTTGATCGATCTGGCCAACCCCAAAAACGCATCGTCGGAAGAAGTTGAGAAAATCCTTTCCAATACCGCTACCCGAATCTGTTTCGTAGCCAAAGATCGGGGCGGAGTAAGCGACGAGGACCTGCCACGTGTTCTTGCCGCAGTAAATGCTGCTGTGGGCACATCGGAAAATCACGAAGATGGTGTTATCAACGATACCAATAAAAAACTCCTCGCCTCTGGGTACATCCCTGGTCAGACCTACGAACAGTGCCTTGAGATGGCCAAATGGCACCCGGGCATGGCGGAGGTTATGAAGGATATCCCTGATGGGCAGACGTTTGAGTTGGTAAAGAAGGTTATTGCCAGGGCTATAGGTATGGGCTGTTTAATCCGCACCACAGACGGAAGTGCAGCTGCCCGCAAAGGTGCTCCATGGATGATTGGGGGTGACCTTATGCACCATAGGGTCGTACTGGGTAAGTCGGGAAGCGAAATCAAAGACGCTGATTCACTCGCGAGTGAACTTCATGAGGCATGCCTCAAAGCTCTGTCCAAACACCAGCCAGTAGTGGGGTTGGCGGTAAGCCGAGAGATGTACGATCGGTTATCTGAATATAAGGGCTCAGATGCGTACCTGGGAAGCCTGCATACATTCTGATCCTTAGCGGGCTCCGATGTTACTGGTGTTGCCACCCGACCAATCCAATAGGGTGGCATGATTAAAAAAGGACATTTGTCATGCCTAAAAACTTAATGATCATCAAAGGGCGTACAGGCTCAGGTCGAACGACCATAGCAAAAACGATCGCGGAACAACTGGTCAGATCTAACCGCTCAAGTAGATCCAGAATTTACGCAAGCAATGGGTTTATCCTTGAAACCGGCCTGGGGCAGTCAGTTGACGAGATGGTTGTCAACGCCGACTTCGAGAACGGATTGTCGTCCCTTGAAGAAAAACCAGATCTGGTTATTTTCGATGACGCATTGTCCAGTCATGAGGCGGTTGTCAAGCGTTTGGTTGTAATGGCGGGCATTCGTACCGTGACCATCGAACATGGATCGCCATTTAGTATCACCATTGAAGATGATGGTCAGACATTCTGGTTTCAGCGGATGTTATGGATTAACCACGGAAAATCACACGATAGTGGCGCGGCGTGATGATTTGGTCAATGTCTTCGGGTCTAATTCCCAGATGCTTGCAGCACACACCAGCGACTAGCGGCTGAAGGAATACCACAGCCGCTTGCTGCAGGGGTTTTTAATTAAAGACACCAGAAACTTCACAGGAGATCACCGATGTCTATGGTTTATTGGGTTGCGACCATGGCTTTGGTATGGCGAATTACAATTTCTCTTTTGTTATATATTCTTCCAGAACCTAAAGCCGCATATAGACCTTCACTGCATATCTGTCTGGATCCATGTGCACCAGGCGGGGGCGGAGGCGGAGCATTAATGTCAGACTCATGGAACAACATTATCCATAACCGTCGTTTAGATCTGTGGCCACGTTATATCGCTGACGCTCGCACTGCTGGACATGAATCCCTGACGCAATGCCTGCAGTGCCTGCTGGACCAAAACGCAACGAGTGGATGCGCCACCAAAGGCGAGACCTATGCGCTATGACTTTGAGCTGGATCCCCAAATCATCCACCACATCATCTACAGCCAGGCGGGTTCCATCGGCAAGGCTGTTATCGAACTATTGATGAACTCGATCGACGCGAAGGCCACAACGGTTTTGCTGACCATGGACAGCAAGGGATTCACCTGTACGGACGACGGGGCGGGATTCGCCACCCGTGAGGACGTCCTACGTTATTTCGGCCGTTTTGGTACCCCTCACGAAGAAGGTGATGCAACCTACGGTCGTTTTCGCTTGGGCCGCGGGCAGATCATGGCGCATGCAAGCACCATTTGGTTGTCACGTGACTGGAAAATGACAGTGGATACCCAAAAAATGGGCTATGCCTACGATCTGGTGGACACGCGGGAGTCTGTGTCCGGGTGTCAGATCACCGGCGTTTGGTATGAACCACTGTCTGAGCAGGAACGCCTGGCGGCCATCCAGGAGGTGCGTGATCTGGTGCGCTACACACCCATTGAGATCATCCTGAATGACAAATCAATCACCCGCAATCCCGCACTGGAAAAATGGGACAAGGTGGATGACTTCGGGTATTACCGGGCCAAGGAAGAAGGCGCGGTGGCCATTTACAACCAGGGCGTACTGGTCCGGCATGACCCCGGGCACATCTGGGGCGCTGGCGGGCTGATCGTCTCGAAAAAGGCTATTGGCCTCAACGTATCCCGCACAGAGATCCTGCGCAAAACGGATCCCGTCTGGAAGCATATCGCCAAAGTGTTTGCGCCGCTGGCCGCCCGCGCATCCAGCCACAGTAACGCCCAGCGCAAGACAGAAGCGTATCGGGAGCGGTGTGCTCGCGTGTTGCTGTCTGGCGATCCGGAGTTGCACCGGATTTACGACAAGGAACCCGTAGTAACCATTCTCCCAGGTAAAAAACACTGCTCCATGAACGAATTTGTGAGCCGCCTCTGCAACTATCACAAAGGCACTGCGCAGAATAACCGCTTTGCGGTCGTGGAAAATGAACGGGACATCCCACATGCCGAAGCGATGGCCGCATCCGGTACGGCGGTTTTCGTGCATCCCATCACGCTCTCGCGTTTCGGTTTGTACAGTGCGCTGGATTTCGTGGAAGCCATCGGGCGGATTCAGGACAGCCTACGCGAACATGTGGCGGCTAACGCTATCCAGTA
>JAAOMR010000585.1 GCA_018853935.1 Acidithiobacillus ferrivorans | reverse complement strand
AGCGGGAGTCGTGCAACACTGCCACTGAAGAAGTCATCGGTGAGCGCACCTGGAACGACCTGCGGCTGGTTATCGCCCATGATCCCATGACGGCGGCGGACCAGACCGCCAAGCGGAATGCGCGTATCGAAGCGCTGATTACTCAGGGCGACCAGTGGGCCGGCAAACTGGATGATCAGGACGACGGCAAAAAGCATCGGGGACGCAAACTCTCCGACAGCGGTGCCAAGGCACGCTTCTACCATGCCG
>JAAOMR010000584.1 GCA_018853935.1 Acidithiobacillus ferrivorans | reverse complement strand
AGGCACGCTTCTACCATGCCGTCTGCGAGGCGCATTTATCGCGCATCATCCAAGTCGATATGGCCGCACAGCAGTTTAGCTACGACATCGACAAAAGCGCACGCACCCTGGCGGAAAAGATGGACGGCAAGCTCCTGCTCGTGAGCAATGTGCAGGACCTGTCACCGGCGGAGGTTGTGGCCCGCTATAAGTCTCTCGCCGATATCGAGCGGGGCTTCAAAGTGCTCAAATCCGAGCTGGAAATCGGCCCGGTCTACCACCGCCTGCCCGACAGGATACGGGCGCACGCAGC
>JAAOMR010000583.1 GCA_018853935.1 Acidithiobacillus ferrivorans | reverse complement strand
TGCTGATGGTGTTTTGGACACTTCCCGCATCCGAAGCATAGCTGCCCGTCGTATTGGTGATAGGGTTAGTTGCCGTACTCAATGCGCCCTGTTCCGCATTCAGCACCGAACCGCTGGCACTGTTTAGCGCACCCTGTTCCAGTTGCGCGGGATTCAACGCGAAATTCAGGATGCCATTGCCCTGGCTGACCTCGTTATTCATCGTATTGGTCAACGTCGAACACGCCTGACTGATAATTTGTTGTTCCAGTTGCTGCAACAAAGTACCGATGAGGCTCGGATTGAAATAACTGGAGAGATTAAAACTGTCGAGAGTGCCCAGACAACCTTGTGCAAAGCTGGTTTGCGGACTCGGCGGTTGCGCCAGGGCCAGAGATTCCTGTGCCAGATTGCCGA
>JAAOMR010000582.1 GCA_018853935.1 Acidithiobacillus ferrivorans | reverse complement strand
CCTTTGTCTCGGGCGGCAAGACCATCCTTCACCAAATGATTCATGTGGGGCCTGTGGCCTCTCAGGAAGCCATCATGATGCTGGGTAACAATGGGGGAGGGTTCTTCGATATGAACGATGCCCATCCATTCGAAAACCCCACGGGCTTCACCAACTTTCTGGAGATGGTGGCCATGATTCTGATTCCCTCTGCCCTGATGTTCATGTTTGGTCACATGGTGAAGGCCAAACGCACAGCCTGGGCCATCATGATCGCCACGCTCGTACTCTTTGTCCCTTTAGCCATGGTCAGTGAACATTTTGAGCTATTGGGTAACCCGCTGCTTACCCATCTCGGCGCCACGCAAGTCAATATGACGAGCCTCGCCGGTGGTGGAAATATGGAAGGGATAGAAGATCGCATCGGCGCCGGTGCGTCGGCGCTGTTCGGCAGTATTGCGACAGCCACCTCCACCGGCGCGGCCAACAGTACCTATGACTCGTTCATGCCCTTATCCGGTGGAGTCAACCTCTTCTTCATGCAAATGGGGGAAACGGTGTTTGGTGGCGTCGGGACGGGTTTGGCGACGATGCTCGCTTTCATGATTTTTGCGGTGTTCCTGGGCGGCTTGATGGTCGGGCGCACGCCGGAATTTCTCGGTAAAAAAATCGAGTCCTTTGAGATCAAAATGGCCTCACTGGCTATCCTCGTCATGCCTTTGCTGGTCCTGATCGGTACGGCGCTCGCGGTGAGCACGAGCGCCGGACGGGCCGGGGCCCTTAACCCCGGGGCGCATGGTTTCAGCGAGATCCTCTATGCCATTACCAGTCCCGCCAACAATAATGGCAGCGCCTTTGATGGGCTGAGCAGTGACACGACCTTTTACAACCTCATCACCGGGATAGCCATACTCTTCGGTCGCTATTGGCCCTATCTGCCGCTGCTGGCCTTGGCGGGCGCGCTGGCGGGTAAAAAGAAGATTCCCGCCGGGGCGGGCACCCTGACGACGCATACCCCGATCTTCATCGGCCTGGTGGTGGGGGTCATCCTTCTACTCGGCGCCCTCAACTTCTTTCCGGCACTGGCGCTGGGTCCGATCGCAGATCAACTGGCGCCCCTTGGCAGCCTGACTCACTGAGGAATCATATTCATGGAATCTACCCAGCATAAACATGCGGCATCTCCGATCAACTGGCAGGATCAGAGCCGGGGCGCCCTGTGGGACAGTTTCAGCATGCTCTCTCCCCGTCGCCAGTTGCGCAATCCGGTGATGTTCGTCGTCTACATCGGCTCCTGGCTCCTGCTGGCCCTCTTTTTTCATGATCTGATCGTGCGTAACGGCGAGGCGATCTTTACCGGCGTGATCGATTTCTGGCTCTGGCTGACGCTCCTCTTCGCCAATTTTGCGGAAGCACTGGCCGAGCGTCAGGGGGCGGCTCAGGCCAACAGTTTGCGGCAGAGCCAGCAGGAGGT
>JAAOMR010000581.1 GCA_018853935.1 Acidithiobacillus ferrivorans | reverse complement strand
CGGCCGCCGACACCCTGCGCGGCCAGTCCGCCGAGCTGGTGTTGTTGCTGCGCCGTGCCTGGCTGCAAGCCCTTTATACCGAAAATGCCATGGCCACGGTCCGGCATCAGGAACAGTTGGAGGCTGAAAGTGTGCAAGCGGCACTGGCGCTCTACCGGTCCGCTCAAGGGTCACAGGCCGAGGTACTCCGTGCCCAACTGGCGCGCGACAGTTTGGCCAATGACATCACCAGATTGCAGGCAGAGCAGGCAAGCGATCTGGCGCAAATCGCCCAGATTCTGAACCTGCCGGAACCGCCGTCCATAGAAAAGCAATGGCCGAATCTGCCGCCACCCCCCACTCTTGCCGAAATGGAAGCCCGACTTTCCGGTCAGCCCCTCCTGCGCGCCGCCCAGGCGCAAACCCGTGCCGCGCAAATGGGCGTACAGGTAGCCAAAACCGGCTATTGGCCGGACGTCACCGTCAGCGTCGGTTATGGCCAGGATTTCTATCCCGGCAGCCCCAACTGGCTGTCAGCGGGGGTTAACCTGAGCCTGCCGATATTCCCGGGGAATCGCCAGGACCAGGACGTTGCCGCCGCCCAGGCCAGGGCCCAGCAGGCGCAATATCGCTACGACGATCAACACCTGGCCCTGACCCAGCAGGCGCGCGCCGCCTTTGCCCGCTATGAATCCTACAAAATCCAGTTGCAGCGTATGGATCGACAACTGCTGCCCACCGCACGGAATGCCTTTTCCGCAACGCTCGCCGCCTACTCGGCGGGGCGCGCCGGACTGAACACGGTGTTGCGCACCCAGAAGGAAATGCTGGACTACGCCCTGACCCGCCTGCAATACCGCCGCGACCTGGCCATCAGCGCCGCAGAACTGGATTTCCTCACCGCCCAAGGAGAGATGCAACCATGAAGTCACGCAACTGGATCATCGGCATAGGTCTGCTCGTCCTTGGCGTAGTCCTCGGGGCTGGGGTGGTGTGGTGGTTGCGGGCCGCCGCCCCTGCCGCGGCATCGAGCGCCAACGTCGCCGCAACCCATCCTCAGGAAAGTACCCCCAAGGGACGGCACATCCTCTACTGGGCTGCTCCCATGGACCCCAAAATCCATTCGAATCACCCGATGAAGGACAGTATGGGGATGGCATATATCCCGGTCTATGCCTCCAGCCCGAACGCAAAAAAAGAGTCCGGTCTCAGCATCGATCCGCGCCTGGCGCAAAACCTGGGGGTGCGCCTTGTGGCGGTGCATCACCGTCAGATGGGGCATGCCACCCATACCGTGGGCACCGTGGCAGTGGACGAGAACCGGGTCTATTCCGTCACTCCGCGTTTCTCCGGCTGGGTGACACGCTTGAACGTCCGCGCCGTGGGTGACCCCGTGCAGCGCGGCCAGGTGCTCGCCAAGATTTATTCTCCCGAGTTGTATAGTGCCCAACAGGAATATCTCA
>JAAOMR010000580.1 GCA_018853935.1 Acidithiobacillus ferrivorans | reverse complement strand
GGGCGTGGTCACCATTGATCGTCCTGACGGCCTGGGTCCTCTGGTCCCTGGTCATGATCGGCGGGGACTTCATCCAGATCCTCACCTTTCGAGCCAGCATTTCCCGGCTCTTCGGTGACCTCTTCCGCTTTCTGTTCTTCACCCTTTTCATGCTGGTCACCTTCGTAGGGGCCTGCATCTGGTCGTTTTCGGTGCTGTTCTAGCCCTTCAACCTCATTGCCGTCATCCCACCAGTTCGTCCTCATGAGGCGGTGTGGGGTGGAGGGAAAAGAAAAGGCGTTGCCAGATCATTCTTTCCCCCAAACCCAAACCCCAACCCAAACCCCAACGCCACTGTTCGCGCAAAACCCTTGCAAGGCGCAACCCGCCGTCCGTAGGACCAACCCGCATCAGGTCCCGCTTCGCCCTACAGATAACAGGAAACGTTATTCACACGAGGGCTTCACCATGAAAAAACAGCACATGAACACCATACTCATTTCCGCCATCGCTTTTGCCCTGCTGGCTCCGGCATCCGCCCTTGCTGGCACCATGACCGGTGGTGCCACTATGCCCGAGCAGATCATCCAGGAGATCACCGCCGCCGAGTCGCTGGTGAAGCAGGCTGAGTCGGTGCAGATGCAGATTCAGATGGTCTACCAGCAGGCCATGAACCTGAAAAATCTGCCGACTCAAATGTGGAGCAGCGTCCAAGGCGATCTCAACAACTTAACGAACATCGCCGGTCAAGCGCAGGGCCTTTCTTACGCCAGCCAGAATATCGCCAGCCAATTCACCCAGACCTATCCGGCGGCGAGCAGCATCGGCAACAACTACGGCCAACAAATGCAGACCTGGAGCACTGACACAAACGGTCAAATCAAGTCGATGCTGACGCAAAACGGACTAGCCGCCGACCAATTTTCATCTCAGCAATCCGCCCTGCAGGGCATACAGAATGCCAGCCAGTCCGCCGGCGGACGCATGCAGGTGCTGCAGGCCGGTAACCAGATCGCGGGCATGGAGGTCAACCAGTTGCAGCAGATGCAGCAGGAAACCATGGCCGCCAATTCGGCGATGGGCGCCTATGAGGCGCAGCAGGTAAACCAGAAGCAGCAGGCGACGAACGGTGTCAACAATCTGTACGCGCAAGCCGCCGCGAGCTTGGGGCCTGTGCCGACGCAGATGCCCTCAGGGACCGTACTGCCATAGCCTGGGCAAAAAAAACGGCTCGGTATTTTCAATGGGTGCGGGCCATGGTCGCCCACCATTAATAAATCAGGAGATAACAGATGAAGACGAAAATAACCAGCATTGCACTACTCGCCACCGTTTTATCGCTTGCGGGATGCTCAGGCAACGGCCCCCACGGAGGGCACAGCGAGAAGTGGTACGAAAAGCATAATGCGGCACGGCAGGTAGAAAACAAATGGTGCGCGGGGCAATCGTTTTCCACTCAAGTGCACAACAAGTCTTGCTGGCGTTCTGGGCAAGCTGAAAACGTGGTTACTCTGCACAGTAGTATGGAGCAGTCCACTCGTAATATGTGTACGCAGCCGGGACTGGAGCAATCATTTGGTCCAAAGCTGTATCAGACGGATTGTCCCGGGTACAACCTGCAGGAACATAAAATCGCAAAATAAGGGGGTAACACCATGAGCAACGCGGCACAGTTGGTCAGTCTGGCCGGACAGTTCAAAGCAGCCACCACAGGATGGATGACGACCGCCATCGGTTATGCCAAAGACATCTTCGGCAGACTGGCGGTGCTGGAATTCGTCTGGAGCGGGGCGCAGTACGCGCTTCGCAAAAACGACCTTCCGGAGTTCATTACTTCGGCGTTTCTAAAAATCCTGAGCCTTTCGTTCTTCTTCTTCGTGTTAATCGACATGGCACCCACTTTTATCCCCGATATCCTCAATTCCTTTCTAGATATCGGCACCAGCATCGCCGGGGTGCCGCAGATTTCCCCGGCCAGTCCTGGTACCTTTGTTGACCTGGGCATTCAGACGGTTGTGCAACTGTTCAACGGGCTGGGGAAGATGAGCTTGGGTGATGAAATCGGGGCGATTTTCCCGGTGACGCTGGCCGCGATTTTCATTCTTGTCGCATTCGTCATCATCGCCGCGCAGATTTTGATTATACTCATTGAATCATACATCGTGGTTGGCGCCGGGGCAGTCATGCTGGGCTTTCTGGGCAGCCGGTGGACGAATACGTTCGGAGAGAAGTACTACGGCTATGCCGTCAGCATCGGTATCAAACTGATGGTGATCGAGCTAATCGCCGGTCTGGGATTGAAAATGGCAGGCATTTGGCTTGCGGAGCTTTCAGCAGCGCACGGTGTTCATCTGGGAATGTATTTTGACATCGCGATGGGTTCCGTCCTTTTTGCCGCGCTGGCCATGATGGTCCCAAGCCTCGCCGGTTCCTTCATGAACGGCTCCCCTTCCCTTTCTCTGGGCAACATGGGTGCCGCCGGTGCAGCCGTGGCTGGAGGCGTGGTTGCCGCCGGTGCGGGCGCGGCCATGGGTACCGCATCCCTGGCGAACTCCGCCATCGGTGCCGCTAAAGGCGCGGGCAGTCTAGCGTCATCGGCCAACACCGCGATGGGCGGCATGAAAGGACTGGGCGCCGCTTTCCAGGAGGGTGCCGGCGCGGCTAATGAGTCCGGGATTCTGGGCCTCGGCGCGGGAACGACCGGGGCGCAATTGGCTGGCGGTCTTACCGGCTTGGCTGGTCAGGCGGCAAGCGGTATGAGTACTGCGAGCAAACAGGGCCTCCGCGCTGTCGGGGGGATGGCCAAAGACAAGTTTCATGGGGTCTCTGGCCGTAAAGCTCAGGAGGTTGCCGCCGGACTTGGCGACAAAGCCGTCCAGGGGCACGGAGAGACTACCGCAGGCGGCGACTTCGCCAACCGGGTTCGGGCGCAGGCGACCGGGGATGGGGCCAAGGGCAATAGTGTAGGCCTTGGCGCCGCGCCGGATGCACCCGCCAGCAGTAGTCCTTCCGGCAACGGCGGATCCACTGGCGGCTCCGG
>JAAOMR010000058.1 GCA_018853935.1 Acidithiobacillus ferrivorans | reverse complement strand
AGTCCATTGTCTCGGCCAAGGCCGCACACGAGACGGCCTATGAGGACTCGCTGGGAGTGGCGGGCACCATGTTCGGCGTCGGTGTATTTCTCGACGCCTTACTGTTCACGATGAACCGTAACCGTAAACGGTTCATGAGCCGTGTCGGCGAATTGGGTTAACTGGCCACTGCACGCCGCCTTCTGATGGACTACAGCGGATCAGATCACCTCGATGTTATGGCGGGTGCGCTAAATTATAACGAAGCATTGCATCGACTTGTTCTGACGGCCCTGCCAACGAGTGCAAAAGATATTGTCGATTTTGGCGCGGGATCCGGCACTTTTGCCAGCAAGATGCGGGACGCCGGATATCCAGTTACCTGCATCGAACCAGCCCAGAACTTGGCCAAGCTCCTTGGTAGCAAGGGGCTGGCTACTCTCCCCACCCTTTACTCACTCGACCTCCAGAGCGTGGACTTTCTGTATTCGCTGAATGTCCTCGAACACATTGCCGACGAGGCCGCTGCATTGGACCTATGTTTCCAGAAAATGCGGCTGGGCGGCGTGATTTTGTTTTATGTTCCCGCTTTCCATGTCTTATTCACCAGCATGGACACCGCAGTTGGTCATCATCGCCGCTATCGGCGCCATTCTCTGGCGACAGCAATTCAGAACGCAGGCTTTACCATAGTCACTACCCGCTACGCCGACAGTCTCGGCTTCCTCGCCAGCCTTTACCTCAAATGGACAGACAGAGGACACGGAACACTCCACCCCGGCATGGTGCGGTTTTATGATCGAGCTATTTTCCCTCTGAGTCTGATCATGGACAGATTATGCAACCGTTGGTTTGGGAAAAATGTGTATGTGGTGGCCCGCAAGGATGCCCATGGTCGCAATTGTCAATCGCGCAGGCAAGTAGACAACAGCGAGTCAGTCCCGCCAATGCATGCGTATAAAGCCGACAAATAACACACTCTGTTCAGACTATGCTGCTCTGGGGTGCCGGCGCTTTGCTGGCCTTGATTTTTATGCGACTAGCCTGGCGCATCATTCGTTGGGAGATTCGTTGGGACTTGCGTATTGCCGAATTCGTTCTGCTGTCTTTTCTGGCGGGTGGATTAACCGGATATCTGGTAGCGATGCACGTGATTCCGCTCCCATTTCAATCATCAGAAAAATATGCCAATCCTCATTCCACAATGCAACAAACACCCACGGGAGATTAAACATGTACAAGATCCGCACCATCTGCGTAGGCATTCTTATCGGTATAGCCATGGTCAATTCTGGAAACCCGCACTTTTCCAACACGTCAGCCGTTCCACAGGCCGACAAATGGACGCTCTATATTCTTGGCGCTATGGCCGTTGGCATTATCCTGTCCAGTGTGGTTTGGCCATTGGTGGAACAGACCGTCCTGGAAGCCCGGCAATCCATGTCCAGAAACTTGATGCACAAAAAACAAACGCTTATAGAAAGCAGCAAAAGGAATTACCATGACTGACCTTGCTCCATTAAAACCGCCACCCATCCTCACAAAAAAACGCCTTGCCGTTCTCGCAATGGCATTCCCAACTTTAACCTTCCTGATCGTCAACACCGGGTTTCCACATATACCATCTCCGTCACGTGACAATATCCCGATTCGCCATGTCTCGCATCATTCCTCCGTTTCCGTAAACAGTTACTGGCTCAATCCTGCCAATTGGCAACCACGGCATCTCACCACCTGGCACCACCTGGTTCCGAAGAAGTATGTCCCCATTATCCGGAAGGATGCCAAACTCGCGCACGTCCCCGCCCGCCTGATTGCCGCCGTTATGCACGTAGAGACGCATGGCCAACAGCATCCTGCTCGCGCAGTCTCGTCAGCCGGGGCCATCGGTCCCATGCAACTCATGCCTGCAACCGCGTGGAATGATCTGCATGTGAACCCGTGGTGCGCCAGCCAGAATATTTTGGGCGGTAGTCGATATCTGGCGCAACTGCTCAAGCGGTTTCACGGACATGTCCGCCTGGCTCTGATCGCCTATAATGCAGGGCCCACCGCAACGGAGTATGACCGGGCGCCAACATCCGCATGGTTTTATGCGCGATCAGTCCTCGCTCTGTATCACGTTTGAACAGCACAAACACCACAATTCGATTTTTGGCGCATACCCTCAACAAGGCATCACACACCGGAGACCAGACATGCCCGAGCAAACATCCACTGAGCACCTGAACGCGGTTTTGGTGGCCATGCACCACGGCGGCACCATTCGCAAATCCAGACAAGTTGAGAGCGCCCCTTTTATCCTTCATGTCCGCGGCGATAGCGCGGCCATCCCAGCTGGACTGATCCATTCACTCACACAGCAAGGTCTGATTACTCACGCCGAATACGTGCAGGAATACATGTACACACTGACGCCGCGCGGGAGGACTAAAGCCCGGAATCTGGTGACCCAAAGCCGTTGACCAACAAGCTAAAACCTTATATCCTGACCATTCCACTGCCTGTCTTTATCGACGAATCGCGCCCCGGCCTGCGCTCTCCTCAACCTGACTAGCCGTTTGCTGTCTGTGCCTTGCGCGCAGAATTCAGTGAACGGCTTTTTCCTTGTTTCATCTGTTTTCCAGAACGGGAGTCTCACACTCCCTTCAGGGAAGTCTGCGCCTCCATACTGCCCGTTCGGTTCCTTACCCATCGTTTTTGGCAGCCACGTTATTGTTTGGAGAAAAAGCTATGAGCCTACAAGTAGTATCAGTAAAACTGCTCGTCGACATGGATGCACTCAAAGTGGCGGGTTACAGCGACGTCAACGCCTTGCTCTCAGCAATGATCAGAGCGGACTATGAAGATACTGACGACTCCGCGATTATCGATTTCGAAGTGGGCACCCACGAAATTGTCTGCACAGAGATTGAGGATAGCATCGTCAATGATACCTATGTAAACGGCGAAGTTTTTCGCGATTGGGTTTTTTTCGCAAAATCGGAACAAAATTACGGTGACCATTGCCATTCCAGTGGCTACTGGTCTGAAGGTTATGGTTGGAGTAATTACAGATTGGCAACCCGTTATCGCCCTTTTGGAATACGACGTCCACGCAGCAACACTAATGATGCGATATTGCTCATGGACTCGCCCGATTTTTGTAACACCCATTCGTTCTAACGTATCCATGTAACCCAAACCAAAAGGAACATCAAATATGAAAAATACATATTTTGTAACCCGTCATGCAGGCGCTATCGCATGGGCCCTTTCACAGGGATTTGCGCACGCCGAGATGACCCCACACTTCGACCCAGAGATGGTGGAGCGTGAAGACATCGTACTGGGCACCCTGCCCGTGCATCTGATCGCCGAAGTCAATCTTCGGGGAGGGGTTTATCACCACCTGATCCTCGATCTGCCCGCCGAAGCACGCGGGAAGGAATTAACCGCTGAAGATATGGTTGCCTATGGCGCACGTCTTCAACGTTTCGATGTTGCCACAGAATGTCATGCGGACTCTGATGTAATGGTCGGCGAATGGTATGACGGTCTGGGCGAATATGCACTGGCAGAAATTCCCGCTGAACGCAGCCGGATACAGAGCCGAACCACCGAACAAGGGTGCGTGCTCAAGCTCGTGGAACCAGGTGTACCAACGCGGGACCTTTACGTTGAGCGACTTGGAGACGCATGGCGCATTAATCTCACCATCGACGATGAAGACGATATCCATACACAAATTCGGATTAACGACACGGGAGAACTGACAATCGTCTAACTGTCATCTCTCCGATCACCCTCAAGGCATGGCGCTTCGCCATGCCTTTTTAATTGGAGAAATGACAGTGAAAATTATCAAAAGTCCATATCTCAAGGCCATGTTGTGGGGCGCTCTGTTGCACACTTTCGGCAAGATCGTCAACCCACAACGCCTGGCTCACTGGCACGTTCTAACCCTCAAAGCCGCCTATATCTGCGGTTACTTGAGCGAAGGCCACAACATCAATCTCAAAGGCATTCGCTTCGCCAGCGCATACTACATGCTCGGACGTGCGCATGCCCACCGTTGCCTGCGCCCTTTTGAACGGCAAGTGCATTTCTCAGTACCTCATCATCTTGACCTGAAATCGGCACAAAAACTGGAGACGGCGAAGGAAGCCATACCAACTCCGGAAGAGTTCCGCACCTTGACCTGGAAAGCCCGGGCTGAGGATCTTGAAAGACAGTTGGCCCAACAGAAGTCCCTCACTGCATCCACAGTGGCTACGCCGGTAGCGTCAACACTGGTCCCGGCAACGCCAGAAGCCCCGCTGGTTGCCGCTCCTTCACCCTCCCACTCGATCATCCAGGAGACCAAAACCGATTTCGATTATTCAAACATGCCTCCGGCACCTGATTCGGTCATGCTGGATCCGGATTTCTATGCCATTCCCGACGACACAGAAGAAGCACTGGTCGATTTCAACGATATCGCCCCAGCGGTTTCTCACAAACGAAACCCACCCGCCACGCCGACCGCCGCGCCTGTCACCCGTGACGACACGGCAAAAAAAGCCCCCATAACAGTTATGCCTTTCGGCAAACACCAGGGGGCAACCATCGCCAAAGTGCCCACTCGGTACCTGCAGTGGGTTTTGGCCAACCTCGATACGGACGAAGCGCTCCGTGCCGGAATTGTACAGTCTCTCCAAAACCGCGGCATCAACAGCGCCGATATCGTCATCAAAGTAGCAGGTCCAAAGACCCGTTCACGGTCATCTCACCAGGCCGCTTAACACTCATAGGAGCATTACAACATGGATAAAGTTACCCTCATCATTACCGGCTCAGTACAAAGCCCTATTTATGACCATCAACCGGAAATGGGCACCTACGCCACACCTGCCACTGCCACCGTGGTCTTCGGCGTCCACAACCTAAGCGACATGCTGCAATTTTTGCAGGCGAACCTGCTCACATTTGACGATGTGCGCGCTCTATGGGAACGAGAGAATCCAGCGCTCACCGATCAGGATGACAGTGATCCTCTAATGGGAATCAAGAGCGTGCTGGTCTCGTGGTCCGGAACGCCATTCGCTTTTGCTACGGCACACCTGATGTTGCATGCAGGAGGTGCTCAGCCGACGTTGCATTGGCTAGACATGGCGACACTTAACCAGGATTTGGCTACGGAACTGTTGAATGAGTCGGTTAAATTGCGTCAGCAAGCTATTTTGGAGGCCGCGTGGGACAACTACGCATCAAGCGAAAGTTTGCGCGCCCGCTACGCGGCTGCCGAAGCAAAGTACCGCGCTTACATTGGGTATTGTCAATTGGTGGATCAACCCGTTACGCCTTCCGAATTGGTTGTTGCACAATCCGTTCATCCAGACCAGCAACCTGCCCTGCATTAAGGTCTGTTTTTTACCAATTTTCTTTCCATCGGGGCACATCACTTTCCCTGACCTGGGCATGGTGTGTCTTTATTTGCTTGCAGGAGACATCATGTATACGGATTTCCCCATACACTCAAACATCGAAAACTTGAAATTTGGCTTGTCGCGTAGCACCGGAGGTTTTCTGACCGCGCTTCATGACGAACTCAATGAACTCATCACGGTAACCGACAACGAGAAAATCCGCTCCGCAGCCATCCATTTGCGAAATCTCGTCCATGAGGAGAAAGAGAATCGGGATGAAATTGACCGGTTGATCGACGAAGCATACCACTGGGCATGCACCACCAAAAAACCCAGCACACTGAACAACATTATTATCCACTAAACAAACGCCACCTCCTTAAGCCCGTTTGGGCTTTTGGAGGTTTTCTTTGTCTCGGTCGATCGACCACCACGAAGGGATTCCATCAAATATTTTGATGGTCATGATTTTCATCTTATAATCCTGGCAGATCCTTTATACGGGATCCAACTCATCATTCACGTCAGAAGGAAATCAATATGAAGAAGTTCACCATTATCAGTGCTATTGCTGTAGCTATCGCCGCACTTTCTCCTACCATCGCCGCCGCCGACACCGCCGGCAGCGCCATGAACAGCCTTGGGTTGTTCGGCGAAGTTGCAGGGTCCACCATGTATGGTAGCCCCGGCGCCGGCGCGGGGATCACCGGAGGCATCACGTTCGGAAGAAACTGGTTTGCCAATGCCACCGTCCGTTATGACTTTGGGGCCGGGCTGGATAGCAACGGTACTTCGGGTGGGCATACCCTGACTGCCGATGTGAAGGGCGGCTATCTGTTCCACCTCAGCTCGGCATTTGCCATCGGCCCCTACGTCGGCTTTGATCATTATGGGTATGCAGCAACCTTTGCCGTTCCTGGGAACCCAGCCACCAAGGTTACCGCCGGCGAAGAAGAACTTGGGGGCGGTCTTTACGCCGCATGGTCCCCAGTTGCACGACTCACCTTTCTGACGAGTGTTGGTGGCTATGACGGACTTGGTGCTAATGCCCAGGTCAATGGAAATCGTGTGCCAGCCTACAGCTCAGTTCTCGTGCAGTCCAGCCTCAAGGCGTATTACCGAGTATCAGGACCGCTATACGCTTTTGTCGGGTTCCAGAGCGACGACTATACGGGGCTACACGGCGATAACTTCCTGCGCGGCGATGTGGGTGTTGCTTACTCATATTAATTGGGTCTGTGCCTCAATCCACGTCCACCCCACCGGACGATTTTGGCCCCAGCAGAAATGCCGGGGTTTTTTGTGTCCCGTGGTGCTGAATTCCTTGTCCATCCGGGATCCTGTGCTACGCTCGTCTCTATGAACTACATGACACCTTCACTCATTAACTATTGGCGCAACACGCTTGCTGATATCGACGCGCTGCAATCACCAATGCAAAGCGACCACCCCCATTGCCTGTCGATCGGCTGGGAGCCTCTGGCCAGCGGTACGCTATCGGCTCTCTGTGTCTCGGATTTCTTCCCGGAAAACCCCACCGCTCAGACAACCTGTGCTGTGTGGATTGCTCCAGGGATCGCCTTCAAAACCACCGATCACCAGCAATCACTCGCCATGCCGTCGCAGATCATCCCCTTGTGGGTCCCCGCGCGGCTCACCGCAGAAGGCGTGCTCTCTCCTGATCCGTCACGCATTCCCTGGGTATCGCGCATGCTGCTCGCGCCAACGGATAGCCCCGTGATCATTGATACACTGCAAGCCGTAGACCGGCGGTTATCGGAAACCGTGTGGGAAAACGCCGACTGGGAACGCTATCTTGAGCAGGCGCTGCATCTCTTGCCTGAAAACTGGGTCTCGCGCATTCAATCTGCGGGCTACCAGTTTCCGGAGCAAATGGTTCGGGTCGTCGCCAAAGACCTCTGTCGCGGCGCGGCCCAAAACATTATCAGGGTCTACGACCACTTGCTGAGCACGAAAGAAATTCCTCCGCTCTTTCAAACCATCTCCGAGACTGAACTGGCTGATCGCCCACCGCACGGCATTGAACCGTTGCGGCACACAGGTCATGTAGCCAGTTATCCGCTGGCGCAAACGCAACGGCAGGCGTTGGCCGGGGCCTTGACTCTGAAGCAGGGCGAAATGCTGGGAATCAACGGCCCGCCAGGAACAGGGAAGACCACCCTGTTACAGGACTTCTGGGCCAGCCTTTGGGTGGATGCCGCCGTGCGCGGAACGCGTCCCCCGGTCTTTGTCGTCGCATCCACCAACAATCAGGCCCTGCAAAGTGTACTTGCCAATCTCACCTCGGACATCCAGATTACCCGCTGGCTCCCGGAACCCGTCAGAGGGTTTGGGCTGTTGCTGACGAATCAAGTCCGTCAACAGGAGTCGGCAGCATTGGCTGAATATCCGTTTTACGGGCGGTCAGGGAAACACAGCAAGGGCATGTTCAACGAAGTGGAAAGCGGTGCATTCCTTGCTGTGGCCACGCCCTACTTTCTGGAACGGGTCAACACCCACGTGCAATCCATGGGAAGCCCGCAACAGTTCACCCAAGTTTCCGTGGCATGCCAATGGCTCCGCCAACAATTACTGCAGGCGAACGATTCATTACAGCGTATCCTGAACATCGCCTCAACCATCCAGAGTATGGCCCGGGGCGACATCCCGGATTTTGCCGCGCTTGACCAGAACGCCAATGCTTGCGACCAGCAACTTGCCGATGCAAAAACCGAACGCCAGCAATGGATCGCTCGCGCAGACGCCTGGTCCAGCCATCTGCATCTCACGGCGCGGCGTTCGCTGCTTCCATGGCGCAACCGCAGCCTGAGTGTGGAAGATCGGGCTTGCGCTCTGACTCAGCAGATCTCCGACACGACCGGTATGGAGCAGTTTTCGCTCCGCAGTCACGTGACAGACCACATCAACGAGATGGCACTGCTCGCCGAACAGCGCATTAAATCATTAACAGACGCCGCTCTGAAGGCACGCCGGGTGGCACTGGAAGCCCAATCGCTCCCCGGCGCCTTCGCGCGTCACATAACGGAAGGGGAATGGCGCCATTGGGTAAACGCCGAGACCTTCCACCAGAAGTGCCCTGATCCGCGCTGCGCTGAAACTGAATCACCAAGTCACGTGACCGCTTGGCTGGATGCCACGGTGCGCCGCGCCATGCTGGAAATAGCCAGCCATTACTGGGAAGGACGCTGGCTCATGGAGGCGTATGCAGCCATTCATCAGCAGCCAGGGTTCTTCCACCCCACCAATGCGGCTCCAGCGGCGCGCGCCATGACCTGGTCACGGTACGCCATGCTGACTCCCTGCATAGTGACCACCCTGCATTCCGGTCCAGGTTTTTTCACCTGCAAAGCACAGGAAAGCAATCAGCTCCCACATCTGGGCATTATCGACTGGCTGGTGATCGACGAAGCCGGCCAGGTATCCCCGGAAATCGCGGGCGGTATGATCGCGCTCGCGCATCGGGCCGTGATCATTGGGGATCAGTTTCAGATTCAGCCCATTGTTCAAATGACCGAAGGCCTGGATGCCCACAACGCAATTCAGGCCGGCGTCATTACCTCCGAGTCACGTGACGGCGCTTGGCGCGACACGGGCATTTCCCCTTGTGGCGGCACCATTCTGCGCATCGCCCAACGACGGAGCGGATGGCTGACTGAATTCGGCTATGAACCGGGTCTGACACTTTCAGAACACCGCCGGTGCGTGGACCCTATCGCGGCGTTCTGCAATGATCTAGCCTATCAGGGCCGACTGATTCCTCTTCGTGGCTATCAGGGGTTACCACAAAACTTCCCGTGGCCACATCTGGGATTTTATCCGGTCACGGGCACATCGGAGCCAGTCCCTGGTGGTAGCCTGACCAACCCCGATGAAGCCAGGGCGATTGTTGGCTGGATTCATCGCGAGGCAACGCGCATTGCTGATCTGTATCCTCCCGTCTCTATCCAGAGTGTACAGGTGGCCGTGTCGCGCAACATTGGGATCATTACCCCTTTCCGCGCTCAAGCCGAACTCTTGAAGCGCATGCTTCTCGCCAAGGGGTATCCGAATGTCCTGTGTGGAACCGTTCACGCCCTCCAGGGTACCGAGCGTCCGGTCATCCTATTTTCATCCGTGTATGGTACGGGATCCCAGGGCCCCTACTTCTTCGACCAAAACGTGAACCTGCTGAATGTGGCGGTGTCACGCGCCCGGGATGCATTCCTTGTTTTTGGCGACCCGCATCTGCGGCAGGAAGGACGCGAACGAACACCGTGGCGGTTGCTGTCGAGCCGCCTGGTGACCATGACGGAGGCGGAGAATGTGGTGCCGCTCGCTAAGCCTTCCGCGGTGCACATCATGACGGGAATCCATGCACAGGTAACCTGATCTCTTGGCCAAAAACACATCCCCAGCCTCCATTCATACATCCCTGCCGCGCAAAGCCACCTATCGGCAATCCCGCGGCATTCCACCACAGGAACTGCTTTGGTACGCGTTACGCGAAAAGTGGCCAGACGTGCAGCGGGAATATCTTGCCATTCCAAACCGACTTTTTCGGGTGGATTTTTGTTTTGCAGATATTTTCCTGGCCATTGAAGTTGACGGTTGGACTTATCACGGCAAATACCTGAAACAGTTTCGCAACGATCGACACCGACAGAATTTACTGGTCAAACACCATTGGTGGGTGCTCCGGTTCGCTGCGGGAGACATTCTGCGCCATGTTGGCGACTGCCTGGATATGATCGAAGTTTGCATGACGCAATTGCGCTCGCGTGACAGTCAAAACAGACGGACGGCGAAGGACGACAGCGTCATTCTCGACCATAAAGCACCGACGATCTCAATTATTTCGGAAATCGTTAAAGCGTAATACTGTTTACCATCCATTTACACGAGAACTTTACCATGATCCAGACAGAAGCCTTTGAACGCCTTGCAGACCCGTCCGATGTCGCCTCCCGCAATGAGATGATGGAGACCAGGGAGGCACTGCGTCGTCAGGTCGCCAATCAAACTCCCACCGAAGCCCCGGACGAAGACGAACAGGGTAACCGATACTGCCTGGACTGTGCGGAAATTATCCCGCAAGCACGGGTTAAAGCAGTGGCCGCCGTGCGATGCGTACATTGTGCAGGGAAACGGGAACGCGCCATTAAAATGGGACTGGTAAACCACGCTGGCGCCCGCGCCGGTATGGATAACCGCGCAGAAGAGTAGATTGCCAGGGCAGTCGATTCATCGTAGGATGATGGTTCTACTGCCTTATCGATGTTCATACTTCGGTTAAATCGCGCCATGGCCTGCGCTCTCTTCAACCTTTATAAGCCGCACAATACACGCTTATTGTGCGGCTTTTCCACGCCCTGAATTCGGCATATACCCTGTCAGGCTGATTGACGCCTGTCTGAAAACCAAATCCAGTGGCACCTACTAAAAGGAATCTTCCAATGATCAAAATCTTGATCACCGGATGGGCATTGCTTTGCCTGTCTTTCCCCGCCGCCGGCGCCATTCTGCTCACCAGCGCACAAAGAATCGTACTCCAGGAGGCAATCACTATCGGTCACAAAGCCGGTATTGGTGACCAACTTGCCGCAGTCACGTATCAGGAAAGCAGCTTGGGTTTGCAACCCAATAGCCCGGGACATTTCGGGGTTGGCAGCGTTGGTTATCTGGCTTGGCAAACGGTTATATCTCACCATCCATGGCTTAAAGCCTACTTCCGTGGGCGAAACTGGGCAACCGTGTTGGTGCAGGACCCCGGCATTTCGCTTTGGGTCTCCGCCTATTACATTGCCTATTGTCGTCATCAGGCAGCGAATTGGTGGCAAGCCATGTCGATGTATCGATATGGATCACCAGAATCGCCCGGGCCTTATCCGGAAAGAATCAACCATCGCATAGCGCAGATTCGCGCCATTCTTACAACAACGGCTTAAACATCTCACTAAAAGCCTTTGTCTCAGACAGAAAAAACCATGGCCGCGCAACACACCAATGCGGCCTGCCCTAAAACAGACAAATACAGGAGTTCAATATGGATGACAATAACTTAATTTTAGTAAAAGGCGTTTGGGGTGCCATGATTCCGGAAGATGTCGGAGTCGTAACAGGAATGCAAACGGAGGCCCCAGGTATAGGATGCCATCGTATCCGCTGGATTACCCGCGGGAACGTGGTCGAACTGGTGGATAAAATTCGCACCCCTGGAGAATGTCGCGGCAATGGATCACCTATTGGTGTTTGGCATCTCAAACCCGGCACCATGGGATACAACATGGCCTTGAAATTGTTGATTGACGGCTTTGACGAGATGGAAGAATGCCATGAAAACCCGACTTACCACGGCAAAGCATTAGTGGACGTCCTCACCGAGCTCAAACGCCGCGGTCTGGAGTATGCGGCCATTCCGAAAGTCTTCGGTGTGCCTCGTGACGAAAACCCCTATGCAGCCTTCGCACAAAAGCATCTGGCGACCGACGAACTGGAGTTCGATGACCACGTTCTGCTTTCCGAGACAGATCATGGCTGCTGGGTGTCCTGTTGGAGTTTTATCAGTGACGAAGATGCAGGCGTCAATCACGCATTGGCGCTGGTCATCGACCTCGATGAACGTGGCATTTTCAAGGCGCACGTAGAAAACCACCTGGGAAACACTATTTTTGAACTCTCCAATGAGGATGACCGTGGCAATCCCTGTTCGGACGGCCTTTGGCTGGTTCGCGACGGATACATGAAACATGGCCGTGATGCAGAAGGCCTCCTGACCTATCTCCAGGATATGGGTGTTGCAACTGAAAAAAATACCCTCGCCATTTCTGGCTGATCATCCCCTATCAGAGCCGCTTTACCGCGGCTCTTTTTACTCTCACCCTAAGGAGTTTGTATGAATATTCGAAAAGAACCCATCCAGATCGGGCAGCGCGTGCATTCCACCCTGTACGGTGGTCGTGACGGGGTTATCAGCCACATTTATGGGGATCAATCCCCGGAGTCATGCCATACCGTGTGTGATGGAGTTGGTGTTACCGGTGGTCGTGCACATGTGGATATCGTATGGAAAGATGGCACGGTTTCCAACCATCTTTCAGAAAGTTTTTTGCGCTGTTCGGTCCAATGGGAATTGCATGATGATTATGCCAGCCCTGAAGAAGTGAAGCAGTGGCTGGACTTCTCTGTGAGACAACAGATCAGGCGCGACAAAAGAAAAGCGGAACGTGAACGCAAGTTCGCCGCTGAATTAGAACGGTTAATTCTGGTGAATCCGTTGCTGTTACGCGAGGGCAACGAACCAAAGCCGTTTGCCAGAGCCGTGAAAAATGTGCGGCTCGTACTAAAACAACACTTTTCTGGCGTAAAGTTCAGTGTTTGCATGGAAAATCACAGCACCATAAACATCAAATGGACCGATGGCCCAACGTCAGAACAAGTACAATCCATCATCCGTTTTTTTGAGGCCGGACGCTTCAATGGTATGGATGACATTTACGACCGCCATGAAACACCATGGAACACCTTGTTTGGCAGTGCGGAGTATATATTCACCTATCGGCAGGTGTCTGCTGAAATTACTCAACTTGCCATTGACACGGTATGGCAGGTCATACCAGGCAATCTCAAAGGGATCGAGAAACCTCGCCCAGAAGCGCTGAATGGATCGCTGTATCCGGTTATACCAGGCATTGGGTTGAGCGTGGATGAGGCGGTGCGAGGTATTGCCACCGCTTATGACGCGTTTACCAAGCGATTCATAAAGCCTGGTGTTCCATCTCGCACCTCTTTTTTGGTCGAGTATGCTTTGGGTGTCTAAACACTGATCGCAAGCCATCATTATGTGCGATGGCTTGCATTAAAGCTCTGGGAGAGTTCATATGTTTGACCAAAATCTGTTTGAGGAAATTGACGCAAACAAAAACATCGACCCTCCGTGGAGCTTGCAACCAAGTTCATCAACTGGCGCAGGAGGTCACATGGATTATCAGTTGCCTGGCCAAGTCGGTGACACGTATGTCATCCCTGTTTCAGGCGGCGCCGACAGTGCGGCTCTCGCAGTTTTTCTCGTGCAGCGATTTCCAGAAACACCATGGAAACTTGTTTTTACCGACACACTGCACGAGCCGCCATCGACCTACGAGTCACTGGATCGTCTTGAGTCCTATCTGGGCATATCCATAACCAGAATCATGCCAGCGAAAGGATTGTTTGCGCTCATCGCTGGGTTCAACGGATTTCTTCCAAGTGGACAAGACCGTTACTGTACCAGGATTTTGAAGACAGAACCATTTGAAAAATGGGTAAAAAGCATCCGCCACGGTGCAGAAGCCATTTGGTCTTTTGTGGGTATTCGTGCTGACGAAGAACGAACGGGATTGATATCCAGGTTGGACTTCATCCAGACCGTAATGCCCTTTTCGGAACTGGGCATGGTTAGACAGGATATCTACGATATTCTTGCAGGTAGTATTGGTATCCCCGGCCTGTATCGCGACAAAACACGATCAGGGTGCCAAACCTGCCCGTTCCAACGCAAGTCGGAAGTAATGGCACTGGCCCGGCGTGAACCTCAGGTATTTCTGGAAGGTGCGCGCATGGAGAAGGTAGAAACCACTCACCAAATCGAGAGCGAATGGATAGGGCAATTTATATTTCCAGTATTCAACGACCTTAAATGCGGTGTGGCAAGCAAAAAAGGTCCGCATCGAAAATCGGGGAACATTGTTGACCTGTTCCGTTCGCACAAAATGGAAGATTGGTTTGTCGGGGTTGAATTCTTCATCAACCCTAATGTCGGTAGCGACGGGGTATGGTGGCAGGACATTGTTACTATAGGATCCAGCGTGTCCGCTACACACCGGGAGCTCGCCGGACATTACCATCACCGTATAGCAACATCTCGCGTCTTACCATGGGAACTTGAACCGAAACAAATGCGCGATGAATTGCGTCTGGCAGTCTTTCATTTGCAGACACCAAAAGGGCTGATTCCAGCGGAGTGCTTGCAAAAATCAGACTTCACCTGGCGCAAAGGGGACAGCTATAACGGTATTTTTGCTCGCCTGCACTCCGTGCAGCGCCTGTTTATACGTGTGCTTGGCGGTGATGCAGAAGCACAATCGTTTGTTATTAATCGGTGGCTTTTCACACCACCAGAGAAGCCAGAGGAGGCGGAGGAAAACTCCGTTTGCTTGGCCTGCTCCAACTAACCAGAACGCGGTTACCATGGCTACCTATCGCTCGTCACGTGACCACCACTTTATCTTATACAAGGAACAACATAATGCTGGAACTCTACGAAGTCAAAGAACTTGGAGAATGCGCCCTTGTGGTAAACAACGTGGTTATCGCAACAGCGGATCCGGATATCCCGGAAGAATGTACTCCAAGTCAACTAAAGACCATAGGCAGAAAACTTGCAGAGGCCCTTTCAGAACCACTCGTTATGCGGAACATATCCAGTGAAGGTTGGCCAGATACCTGGGAATGGGATGGCGTCATTGCGCTTCTTGGGACCGTGGCAACCGTAACGAAAATGATCGCCGCGCGAGAGTATACGCTGACGGAACCATATAACGGTTACAAAGCTGGTACTCATGTATACGACCAAGTGTATTGTGACTATGGTATCGCCAATGACGACACTCGCGCAACCGGTGTCGAGCACCGATCCGTCACGCTGGACAACGATGGAAACCATACTGGTTTCACCGTACCGGCGCACCTGTTAAAACCGTGCTGAACTCTAACCACTGACAATCACCGCAGCCGCCCGACCTCCTCCGGAGATTGTGGCGGCTTTCTTGCGTCTTGCCTCCAATCATCATAGGATGAATGCTCATTTGCCAGTCTGTTTTTCAGACGAATCGCGCCTTGGCCTGCGCTCTCATCAACTCTCAATCCGGCACACTGGTTACGCATAATTACTGCGTCTTCTGGTCGCCGGTTTTTCTTTGCCAAAATCGTATTCCACTTCACTACTCAAGAGGCCAGCACCTCACCAGAGGACCGTTACGCCTCATTACCCAGGAGACATCCCAATGGAAATTTCCGTAAACAAAGATCAGGGTCTGTTCATTAAAAGCTTCGATGGTGGATGTACCACATTGGGGTTCGATAATGTATTCAAAACCCTCGCAAAAATAGTCCATCGGCTTGGACTTTCCCTTCCTGTACTCGAAGAGGAAAAAGGCACGCTATCGCAGTACGATCTATATCAGGAGGCCATCAAAGCCTACGCAGATGCTCGTCTCAATGAGACCTGGCACCATCCGGACGCTTTGCCGGAGGTGAGCAAGATCATTGATCGCTGCATCAAAAACGGTACGCGAGTTCGCCTTTTTTATGGGGACGCGGATACCGGCTGCGAATGGGGCGAAGAAAATGACGTCCTGGGTACCATCGGCCGCACGACCGGGCCACTCAAGTCACCAATCATGATCCCCAAAGGGGAATGCTCCGGTACCACAATCCTGGAACACTGCCTCTTGAAAATCATGGACGCAGACACGCGTCGCGTACTGTGGGTGCATACTCAATATCAAGCACCGACATTTGCGATCACCGAGGACCATACTCCGAAGTTGCCTTTCAAGGCGACCATGAACGGACAGCCCGAGGCACGGTTCGCCTCTTTCGCCAAAGCAGCAGCTTGGGTGGCGTTCATGTCAGGTGAGTGCACGCAGGGCTAAGCAATCGCCCGAAACCTACAGTATTTCTCTTATACCATGCCGGGCGGAAACGTCTGGCTTTGCAATTTAGAATGAAACACCAAATGCCTATGTTATACAAGACAAATACCGATGAATGCGCTTTGGTACACAACCAGGTGATATTACACACGGTAGATTCCAACTTCCCAGAGGATGGAACCACCGCCATGCTGGAGACACTCGCCGAGCGATTAGCGGAAGCCACCGAAGAAGGACTCATGCTAGTCGATGTTGACGCGGTACATTTGCCCACCGACTGGAATTGGGAAGGGGTAGTTAATGGACAATATGGCACAAATAATCCTGTAGTGTCTTGAAAAGGACTGCCCGCCAAGCTCTATCACCCCTATTTGGAGAAAGAAATGGAAACAATGCGAGGACAATACCACCTTTTGAAAAACGGCCAACCCGTTAAAGATGCATATTATTCTACGCCAGAAGTGCGAAGCGACGAAAAAAGCAAGCCCCACATTCAAGGAGCGATAACGCGCCAAGCGAGGGCAACAGCCCGCGCAATGGGCGCTGATGCCATAGAGATATGGATACATTACAGTTGCTTGCCTTCTGGGCCTTTTATGACGTCCTATATAGGCAGTAAGAAGGTGACCCTTGAATAAATGGGTGCTTTATCGCAGTAAAGGATACCGCTCTTGGTACTTCCCCTTAGACAATGCATGCACTGACGCGATTATCGAGAAGCTGGATACTCTGAACGACTATTCCGTAGACATGGCGGCGAATCAGGCTAACATCGGCCAGTACGCCACCTTAAAGGAAGCCAAACGGGCCGCGCTGTCCGTGGAGGCACTCTGATCCACTTCCATGCAAGTTTACCGCTCGCCAGCTACTCGCTTGCCTGCACCACATACACACAAAGGAAACAACACCATGACTAAACAGATGGTCGGAGATTATATGATTTACGTTGGGCCTAGCCCTTTTGTAAGCCGCACGGGGAAAACCGATATAACCATATCGAGACGGAGCTATTGGGGGAGAAGAGAGCCAAACGGGATTCTGTACGCGCCGTGCCTGAAAATGGCTGCTGAAGATTATTCTGTGATTCACAGGGATGTGTTCGTGCCAGACGAGATAATCGACTGCGCGAAAATGTTTTCTCCTCTCTTTACGTCAACCATACAAGCGTATGGAGGGTGAAATGTTTGAACAAACTCTAGAAGAAATGGTCGGTTCAGTATACTTAGAGAAAGCAGACGTGTCAGTCCTAGACCAGGCCGGAGTCGCCATATTCGCGCCAGGTATCCTCCGTTTATCCTATGTTGAGGCTGCCGAACTCGTGGAAAAAATGAAACGGCAGGCGGTGGTGGTACCAAAACGTATGATTCCGAGATACCGCGCGTGCATGAACAGTATTCGCACGTCATTTGGTCCGGAGTTTTGGGACCGCCACTAATGACGACCTATCCGCCGCGTCCTGCTGGAGTTTGCATCACCCGGAGCAACATACCGGCGGATGCCTGTCACTGGACAGTACCCTTTATCGTTCTGG
>JAAOMR010000579.1 GCA_018853935.1 Acidithiobacillus ferrivorans | reverse complement strand
CACGGCAATAAAGGGGGTGATGCCCAGCGCCTCACACGCTTCGACATTCTTTTCACTGCAGTAGCCAGTGTCGGCAACGAGCGTCTCTATGGGACCCAATACCGCAGCTTGGGTTTGCAGCGTCTCCAGCATGGGGAGTACCTGCTCTTTGTCATTTGGTGCCTGGCTGACACCCGTGGCCACCACCAGCATGGTCTGGTCATCGACGGCGGCCTGGGTATTATAGGACTGCTCAAAGCCGCCACCCGA
>JAAOMR010000578.1 GCA_018853935.1 Acidithiobacillus ferrivorans | reverse complement strand
AAACCAGAGGATCGGACCCGACGCATCCCATATAGCATTTTCGGGATCATCGACTCGTATCCCCGCCGTTTCCGACCAGTTTCGCCAGAATAGGTCCGTGCTCAGCAGAATGCCCTGCCCTCCCGAATTTCGGGTTTGCCAGTCCCGATAAAACAGGGCCAGCAGCCTCGGCAGAAAAACGCCACGAAATCCCGCCAGAATCGCCACCTCCTTCATGAGACCCCCCTAAAATTTCCCAGCGACACGGCTGTCGGTAAATCCCCATCAGACGGTAAGGGCTGCGCCTCGGCAGTGGGCTGCACCCCAGCAGGGGGCGCAACCGACTGTTTTTCATCCATCACTTCACCAGATGTAAGCCTGTCGGCTGCAAGCCTGCCGACTGCAAGCCTACCGGCTGTAAGCCTGTCGGCTGCAAGCCCGCCGGCTGCAAGCCCGCCGGAGGCAATCTCCTGCGACCACCATGCAGGTGGACGGGAAGGCGGGAAAACCGCTGATCCTACAGAGGGCGATACCATAGGCGACGGTGATACGACGGGCAGATCGAGATGAGCTTGCAAAAACGACGGCGGGGAAGGCGGTGTATCCCATCCGGTAAGAGCCGATGCGCGTTCGTGGGGTACACTATTATTATACACCCCGCCAACGGTTGTAGATTCCTGTTCTTCCAGCATTTTTTCAGGACTACCCGATGCGCGACCCACCGGTTCCGGCAGGGCTGCCGCCAGCAGGGTGTCCTGCAAATCCAGGACACCACTGCGCGATAGCCGGTACAGGAACTGACGCATGGTCTGCTCCACCGCATCCTGTGTACCTGCCGTCCGCTGAATCCA
>JAAOMR010000577.1 GCA_018853935.1 Acidithiobacillus ferrivorans | reverse complement strand
CATCAGCCGCGCAGCAAGGAAAATTGCCAGCGCTGGCAGGTCGTCACATTCCTGCAAAAAGAAAAGCGTGCACCATGGTCCCAGGCATGCCAAATGCAGGATCTCACGGATGGAATCCAGGGCAATTGCCCGCACGCCGAAGAGTGTAAAACAACAGGATATCTGTCGGGACTGGCTGAGTCCAAAAAAGCCGAGATCATTTTTACGGTTCATCAGTCCCTTACGGGCGATTCCTCGCTCTTGGGATTTGCAAGAAACGAACAAAA
>JAAOMR010000576.1 GCA_018853935.1 Acidithiobacillus ferrivorans | reverse complement strand
GAGGTCGGTGATGGCGACGCCTGACATTAAGACCTTTCTGGTGGACGGAGGGATGCCCGGTTGCGGGCGGTCCCTTGCCGTCCGGACGCTGGCGGACATGTATATCATGGGCTATCGGGATAAAAAGCTCTCGCATGGACGAGTGCCCAAAGCGCGCGTTTATGTCTGGGATGCCTGCAACGATCCAGACACCGAAACCGGGTACCAGATGTGGCATGCGCGCGGTGACGCCACAGTGCATACCGGGAAACTGGATAGCGAACAAGGGGCGCAGGCCTACGGGATCATCGCCAACCTCGCCCTGGAAGCTGCGCAGGATGGGCCAGTGCGTTTCATCATCGATTTGCCAGCCGTCCAGGATAGCGAACTGCTGGAGAAGCGCCTGATGAACGGCATGCTCAAAGACCTCAACACCATCCCCATCTGGATACTCACCCGCCAGGCCATGAGCCTGGGGCTGCTGGCCGACCGGGTGGATGTGATGCCGGAGATATACCGGAATCGGGGAGCTGTCATTCGCAACAGTAAATTTTCCCGGTGGAATAATTACGTGGAGTGGTGGAATTCAGGTCTGCGACGGGCACTGGTGGAGCATGGGCGCTGGCTGGACCTGTACATGCTCTTTTGCAACCAGTACGCGCAGGCGGCCATGGATATGGTCATCCCCAACATGCCGTTCAATATCGCCAATGAAAAGGCCCTGGCTGATGGTTCGTGGATGGGCTTGTGGCGGGTCGGTCTGGCGCTTTTCGCGGGGTCGGAACTGGATGAGTGGAACGTCATAGAGACGCTATAAGAGCTGCGCCCTGTAAGGGCCGCACTCTGCAAGAGAAGGAGCATAAACATGGAACAGGAAACGCAAGAACACCAGAGAAACGAAGCCTTTGACACCATGCTGGGCCGTGGCCGCCGCAAGCCGACGGATGAGGAACGGCGGGACGCGCAGTTGATGATGGACAAACTCAGGATGCACGACGATGACCCCATGTGGTGGTTCATCGCCAACCAGACGGTCGGTAAGCCGGATCCGGCGGCGATGATTCAGTTGGCGGAACTGGGCAAGGCTATCGAGTCGGTCAACAATCTGGGCAAGACCATCGACAGCCAGACCCT
>JAAOMR010000575.1 GCA_018853935.1 Acidithiobacillus ferrivorans | reverse complement strand
GGTGGTTCATCGCCAACCAGACGGTCGGTAAGCCGGATCCGGCGGCGATGATTCAGTTGGCGGAACTGGGCAAGGCTATCGAGTCGGTCAACAATCTGGGCAAGACCATCGACAGCCAGACCCTGGCGGCCAATATCAAGCTGCTACAGGACACGCGGACGCAGGTGGATAGCCTGAAATTCGTGCATGACGAGACCATGAAATCACTGAACGCGATCAATGGCTCAGTGGCGAAGTCTGTAGCGATTCATGAAAATGCCACGAATCATTTGGCGCTCTGGGCCGTCCAGAAGCTCAAGGATC
>JAAOMR010000574.1 GCA_018853935.1 Acidithiobacillus ferrivorans | reverse complement strand
TGATCACGTCCAGGCGCGCTTCCGCCATGCCCTGCAGGTGCGGGTAGGCCAGGCCCTGCACTTGTCCGGCGACTTGCCCAGAACTGATCTCCGCGCTTGGGTTCGGGCCAATGTTCTCGACCGCACCCAAACGAAGCTGGGGGAAGATGGTGTGGTTGCCGCTCTGGCTACGGTAGTTGAACTTCTTGCCGATGAGCACTGCCGGTTCAGCATAAAACTGGCCACTAGTCTGCCCGCTGACATTCACGTCCAGCGGTCCGCCGCCGTGGGTGGCATAGCCGTTCGTCCAAGACTGGTCATAGCCCAGACTCAAGCGCGGGCTGATGATGATGCCGTCATCCAGTGTCTTCCAGTAGCTTGCGCGGATCTCTGTGCCCATAAACGAACCCCCGAAATGCGCCGTTTGCGGCAAGCCCAAAGCCGTGCTCATCAGCGTGTTACTGCTCATGCCACCACCGATGGTGCCGGTGAGTTTCCAGGTGCGGGAAGCCGTGGGGTAGTACGTTCCGTACAGCCACAGGCCATAGTCAGACGCGCGGGTGAAGTCGCTTGATCCGGTGCCCAGACCGGCCTGGCCTGCGCTGAAAGCCGCACCCAGCACGTCGCGCCCATCAGGGCCGACAGACTTTCCATACCCCACCAGCAAGCCATAATTCATGCCGGAATAGCCGCCCTGACTGGAAAATCCACCCAGGGTTTTCAGCCAGACGCCACGGGGTCCGCCGCCCACAACGCCAGTGCTGATAAGCGTCTGCGCGGTATCACGGATAGCCGCCTGCGTTACCTGCGGGGAATCGGCCAGAATCGGCTTTGCTTCCTGCACGGGGGTCACTACATGGATGGGGATGATTTTTGCAGGTGCAGGAGCCGGAGCCGGAGCCGGAGCCGGAGCCGGAGCCGGAACCGGTGCAGGTGCAGGTGCAGGTGCAGGTGCAGGTGCAGGTGCAGGTGCCGGGGTTGGAGCCGGGGTTGGGGCCGGAGCAGGTGCTGGTGCTGGTGCTGGTGCAGGAGCTGGTGCAGGAGCTGGTGCAGGAGCTGGTGCAGGGGCAGGGGCAGGGGCAGGAACGCAATCCGAGCCAATACACAGATCTACTGATGTTGATGTCTCGCTCAAATAGGGTTGGAATCCTGCGATTGTGGCGGACTGGCTACCATCGTACACGTAATACACATTAGATGGCTTAAGTGTGTTGGCTACTCCATTCGCAGAATTCAGCAACGCCCATATATCCCCATTGGCGAAACTGCCACTCCCGGATGCATTAAAGCTACCAGGAAACGGGCTGGCGATGCTTGTATCCTTGCTATCATATGCGTCGATGAACACATTGCCGCCGCTCACATTGAACTGGTTGGCAGAGATGATTG
>JAAOMR010000573.1 GCA_018853935.1 Acidithiobacillus ferrivorans | reverse complement strand
ATGACTTGGGACTACCCAGCCTTGCGCCGCGGTAGGAATTTACTTCATCGAACCGCCGGATACGTGACCCGTATGTCCGGTGGTGTGGGAGGGGGGAGCCGTGAGGCTTCTCCCTATCCCGATTGGGCCTCTTGCAGCGCTCGCATAGCCATTTGACAATACGTACGTGTTAGCGTACCGTTCAGGCTTCTTTGAAGGAGCACGAAATGAACACCCTTACCGCCAGCGAAGCTCGCGCCAATCTGTACCGGCTTATTGACCAAACAGTGGAATCACACGAGCCGATCATCATTTCCGGAAAACGCAGCAGTGCCGTTCTTCTCTCTGCGGAAGATTGGAGTGCCATTCAAGAAACCTTGTACCTATTGGCCGTGCCTGGCATGCGCGAATCAATCAAGACTGGGATGGCCGAGCCCCTCGCAAAAAGCTCGAAGGAGCTTAAGTGGTGAGTTGGGCACTTGTTTATGCCAAGCAAGCAACGAAGGATGCAAAGAAGCTCGCTGCAAGTGGTCTTAAATCAAAGGCGCAAGAACTGCTCGCGGTTCTTGCCAATGACCCATTTCAAAATCCACCCCCCTTCGAGAAGTTGGTCGGTGATCTAGCCGGCGCATACTCTCGCCGCATCAATATTCAGCACCGCATCGTGTACGAAGTCTTTACCAAAGAGAAAACGGTTCGCGTCTTGCGTATGTGGACTCACTATGAGTGAGCAGAGGCCCAGCCCATCCATCAACACGGACGCGGGCGATGAAGCCGCCCGCGCCGGTTATGTCAGACGTGTGCGCCGGGCATGGCGCGTTACTTCGCAGGTGAGAGTCCTGTGGCCAGGTATACGCAGAGCCGAAGGCAAGGAGAAGGGCAAGGGCGTCGTCGCGAGGCGGGG
>JAAOMR010000572.1 GCA_018853935.1 Acidithiobacillus ferrivorans | reverse complement strand
CGCCCGCCCCGCCGGGCAGCACCACTGCGGCGGGCATCATCATCCCCGGCGCGCGCGCCCCCCGGCCCGGCTTTCTTGCCTTTCGCTGGCGCCGCCGCGGCAGGCGTTCTGCTGGCCGGCGATGCTGCGGCGGGACGTGCGCGATCCGTACTGATTGTCGGTGTTCGGCTGCGATCAGGACTAGACCGTTCCGGAGTGCGCGAAGCTGTGGGTGCCAGCTTCGCTTCAGAGCGCGAAGGGGCCTGCTGCACAAGAGGCTCCGTCATCGCCGCGGGTGTCGGCGGCACCTGCTGATCGGCCACGACTTCCGCAGGAGTCACCTGTACCTGCTCCGGCTCTCCTGTAGAAACCGTTTCTGTAGCTGCCACAGGCTCCAGCGCCGACCCCATTAAAACCGGGATCACCTGATCAGCACTCGGAGATTGCTCGAGGACAACAGATTCCGCGGCCTCTTCGACCGCCGCTTCGCGTTTGACGTAAGTTCGTTTGCGGCGCACTTCTACCTGCACCGTACGCGACTTCCCGGCGCCTACAGACTGTTTTATTTCCGTGGTGCTGGTGCGATTGAGTGTAATGCGGCGCAACTCCCCGCCGCCCTCTCCGTGCGCGCTGCGCAACGAAGCGAGAAGACGATGTTTGTCATCCTCAGTGACCACATCCTCGGCCGTATTCTTGGGAATGCCCGCAGCGTTCAACTGCTCTAACAGCCGAGCATTCGTTACACCCAATTCAGCAGCAAAATTGGCGACAGTTACCGTCATAATCCTCATTCTCCAAAACCGCTACCCAGCAGACATACGTCGCGGGGACAGGGTCTGTATCAAACAAACCAGGGCGCACGCGCCTCCAGAATAAGAGCCTTGGCCCGCTCTTCATCCACACCGACCATTTCGCATAGCTCACTCGTAGCCAGTTCCGCCAAGTCCTCGGAAGTAATAACACCCTTGCTGGCCAGCAAGTGTGCCAAGCCCTTATCCATATCTTTCAGGGACAGCAAATCCTCTGCAGGTTCACTGAGTGCCACCTGTTCTTCCTGGGCAATAGCTTTATTAAGCAGAACATCGCGCGCACGGCGCCGCAATTCACCGACGAGATTTTCGTCCAACCCCTCAATCTCCATCATCTCGGCGACCGGAACATAGGCCACCTCCTCAATAGAAGTAAACCCCTCGCTGACCAGCAAGCCCGCCAAGTCCTCATCCACCCCCAGTTCCTGGATGAAGTGATTAAGGGAGGTCGACTCTTCTTCGTTGCGCTTGGTCTGGGCCTCTTCCTCGGTCAGAATATTGATAGTCCAACCCGTCAATTGTGTGGCCAACCTGACGTTCTGACCACCCCGCCCGATGGCCTGCGATAAATGCTCAGGGCCAACAACCACATCCATACTATGCGTGTTTTCATCCACCACGATACTGGATACTTCCGCAGGCGAAAGCGCATTGATCACATAGCTGGCCGGATCAGCCGCCCAGATCACGATATCAATCCGCTCGCCTTTCAACTCATTAACGACCGTCTGTACGCGGTTACCGCGTAGGCCGACACAGGCACCCACCGGGTCAATACGCGGATCGTTGGAGCGCACGGCCAGTTTCGCCCGCAAGCCAGGATCACGCGCTGCCCCCATGATTTCAATCATGCCGTTCCCTATTTCCGGAACTTCCTGAGCGAAAAGCTTGATCAGCAACTCAGGACTGGTCCGCGACAAAAAGAGCTGTGGCCCTCGCTGCACACGGCGCACATCCTGGAGGTGCGCGCGCACGCGATCACCGGGACGAATAGCTTCGCGCGGCATCATCTCTTCTTTGGGAAGGATGGCCTCGGCACGCCCCATATCGACGATGGCATTGCCTTTTTCCAGACGTTTGACCAGGCCGCTGATGATATCACCCTTGCGTAACGCAAAATCCGAGACAATTCTATCACGCTCGGCATCCCGCACTTTTTGCACAATTACCTGCTTGGCAGTTTGTGCGGCGATCCGTCCGAATTCGACGGCGGGCAACACTTCTTCGACATAAGTACCCAGCTCGACATCGGGACGCGCCTGCCGGGCATCGCTCAAGCGAATCTGCTGATCTGCTTCAAAACCCGCGCTCTCATCCGCTACGACTTCCCACAGACGGCGGGTTACATAGTCGCCGGTCTTACGATCCACATCCACCGCGATATGCCAGTCCTGCCCATATTTCTTTTTGGAGGCGGAGACCAAAGACGCCTCCAAGGCCTGGAAAATCACTTCCCGATCTACATCCTTCTCATGGGCGACGGCATCCGCCAGATAAAGAAGTTCACGACTCATTGACCTGCTCCTCTCTGCATGTCCCGTCTACTCACCATTGGGGAACCAGCCTTGCCTTGTGGATTTCATCCAGTGCAAACGCCCGGTGCCCCTCAGCATTTTTTAAAATCACTTTTTGATCCTCAACGCCAAGCAACACTCCCTGCACACGGCGCCGCCCTTGCGTCAAGCCCTGCAGGTGAATCTCAGCTTGAGATCCTTTAAATCGTTCAAAATCGTGTAAATTTTTTAGCGGCCTGTCCAGTCCGGGACTGGACACTTCCAGACGATATGCAGCATTGATGGGATTTTCCACATCAAGCCACAGGCTGAGTTGACGACTCACCGCGGCGCAGTCTTCAATGGTGACTGCCGCTGTTTCATCTTTTTCTATGAAGACTTGCAATGTCACTGCGCGCCCCGTACGCACCATACGCGCATCCACCAAGGCGCAACCTACAACGCCTACTTGCTGGGCAATTCCTTCATACAGTCGATCTTCCAAGTTCACCATCCCCAGTACAGAAACAAAAAGTGGGCACTCGGCCCACTTTTTTGCGCATGATACGCAGAATCGCGACAAAAAACAACCCCGACTCGTTGTATTGAGTCGGGGTTGATGAGGTATAGGTGTCTGGCGGTGACCGACTTTCGCGGAGGGAGACCCTCAACTATCATAGGCGCTGCAGCGTTTCACGGTC
>JAAOMR010000571.1 GCA_018853935.1 Acidithiobacillus ferrivorans | reverse complement strand
TCTACTTGTTGCCGCCAATAAGCGGCCTTCTCGTTCTTCGTCATATCCACCCCTCCTCGCTGAACGCGGATCAGGATCGGTCAGGTCAGAAAGTTTGGGAAGGTGGGTTGCCTAAACGCTTACGAACCAGAATGCCAGCGCCGTGAGAATTGCCGTCAATGCACCCAATACATAACCGGCAATCAGTATGCTCAGATGGCCCATACGATCAGCCACCACCCCGACAGGATATGACACCGCAACCTGAATCAGGTTACGCCAGACGTAGAGTAATCCGGCGACTTGCGCAGCATGTACGATGCCCATCGAAGTGGTCAGCAAGGTGGTGGCCGCGAGAATCAGCAGGCTGTGCGAAAAATCACCGATACCGAAGATGCCGACTGCTCCCAGGTAGCGCTTGAAGCGTGCCGGTAATCCACGCAGGGAGCTGAAAAACTTCAGCGCCGGATTGGGCGAGTGTTGTGGGTCTTTGACCAGCGTCAGAAAAGCCAGCACCGCGAGTGCGCCCGGAATGACCGAGAGCCATAGAACGAAGCGAAATGGCCCGACGGCATCGTCCCAATGCCAGCCTTGCGCCAGACCCAGTAGGGCCACGCCCAGCAAAGGGCCAAGCACAGCGCCAACCGTGTCCGCCGCGCGGTGAAATCCAAACGCCCTGCCACGTGTCTCTGGACTGACCGCCTGAATCACAATGGCGTCGCGCAAAGGGCCGCGCAGACCTTTGCCAAACCATGACACCATGCGCCCCAACAACAGCAAAGGCCAGCCTGCAGCCAGGGCGATCAACACTTGCCCGACTGGCGTCAGCCCATATCCAATCAAAACCAGGGTCTTGCGATGACCCAACTTGTCGGCTATATAACCTGAAATCATTTTGGTGAAGCTGGCTACGGCGTCAGCAATTCCCTCTATGAGGCCAAGTGCCGCCGCTGGAAGACCAAGCACAGCCAGGAAACCGGGCAGGATGACCGTAGTGGTTTCGTAGCAGAAATCCCCCAGTGCACTGGTGATGCCGGCACCGGCTACGGTGCGGTTGAGCCATCCCTTCGCTTTGTCTGATTCGATGCTCTCAGTAGGTTCGTTTAATATTTTTACTTTTAACCACCATGAAAATGCAAGAACACATTTGATTTGATGCCCCCACGCGGGGCCCATTAGCATTAATAGTTAAGTACTTTATCAGACATTGGAACTTTCGTTAAGGATTTCTTGAATGTAACCGTCTAAGCAACAAAAGGCTGATGGTCGCCGCGAACGTGGACGGTAAGAACTGCGGCAGGAACTTAGCCAACAAAAAATAAAGCCCCTAAATATCAGGGGCTTTATGACGGTCATTGGTGGAGGCGGCGGGAATTGAACCCGCGTCCGCAGTACCTAGACCACCGGATCTACATGCGTAGTTTGTCTATTGGCTTTAACCGCGCCATCCTCCGACAAACAGGATGATGCTACGGCGATTCTGCTTTAATTTAGCGCACATCCCACAGACTAGAATATGCACGATTCCGTGTTTTATGACCCTCCGCGCGCCTTTCGGCTCCGGATCCACAGACAAATCCGGGCAGAGGGCTCACTGCTTAAGCAGCGAGGGCGTAATTGCTGTCGTTGGCAATTATGAATCTGCGACCAGTTTTAAGAGCGAACCGCAGCTCTGCATGCACCGAAGGCTTCGCGACCTGCGTCGAAGCCGGTCGCCCCCTACTTACTCCTATAAGACAAGAAGACGGCCAAAAAGTTGCTCAAGCCATTTCTCCTACTGGTCGATATTACAGGAGAATCGTCCGCCTGACTATGCCACCACAAGCCACTAGTGCAGTGGGGTGCCCGACGCAAACAGCAGTGCGATATCCGTATCCACAAAGCGATACACGTCGTGGCAGTACTCACAGGTGACGATGACTGCACCTTCTGCGGCCAACGTCTCTTCCGCTTCTGCTGGCCCCAGTGACGCCAACATGCGCTCTACCCTCTTACGGGAACAGGAACAGGAAAAGGTTAAAGGCTGCTCGGTATGCAAACGCACCGCCTTCTCCGGGAAAATCTCCGGAAGAAACTGCTCAGGCTGCGCCTTCAGCAGAGACTGATCCGAGCCGATGGCGATAAACTGGGTAGCCACCTGCCAATCCTCGGTGCGGAGTACGCCGGGCAGCCGCTGCAAGAAATAGCCCCCGGCCTGTTGCGCCGCCACGTCTACCGCCAGCCGGAAATAAGCGGGCGATTGCACCGACTCGGTAAAATAGGCATTCAGGGATGCCGCCAGCGTTTCCCGCAAGGCCACCAGGCCCTGATAGCGATCCCGATCCATCCCTATATCCACGGTGATAGCGAGCAGCGCACCGGGCAGATTCGAGAAATCCACCCTAACCCCCTCCTCCCAGCGACCGTAAGCCCGCATGCCACCCGTCGCCGTCATCTCCGCCACCAGCAGTTTCAACGGCCCCTTGCTCTGCGCCTGCATGATCAAGCGTTCATAGTTTTTCTGGGTGGTGGCCAACAACGCCAGGCCCACCAGCACCTCGCCCAGAAGTTTAGCCATGTCCTCCGGTCCGGAAAAATCCCGCAGTACCCGGGCGTAGATGCCGTCCAGGCGACAGCGTGCACCCCGCAAGGGCAGCGTCTCCCAATAAAAACTCTGCGAAAAATCAGTCATGCATTTCCTCAAATTCCAAGCCTTCCAGTCCCTGCCCCATCAGCGGCAGCAAAGCACGCTGGAGTTGTTTAAACAAACGGGGATCGTATGCTTCCTGTGCGGCAAGAAGTTCTTTCATATGCTGGCGCTCGGTGGGCATTCCAAAACACGCCGGACAATTTTCGTGAATCACCGGCAGGGCTTGCTCCGTGGCAAACTGGCGCGTTTGCCTTTCCCGACAGTACACCAGGGGGCGGATCACCCGCAAATCGCCTTCCCGCACTCGGTAATGGGCCTTCATGGTGCGCAACTCACCGTTATAAAACATAGACATGAAGAAACTTTCCGCAAAATCATCGAGGTGCTGACCAAGCGCCAGGACCTGATAACCTTCGCGCCGTGCACAGCGATATAACACCCCCCGCCGCATTCGCGCACAAAAACTGCAATAAGAGGGCCGTAGCAGGTGTTTGTGTGCCCGCTCGTAAATATTCTGTCGCTCCAGAAAATATGGGATACCCAGCTCCCGCAGATAAGGTACCAGCGGCTGTGGGTCATAATCCGGGCTCATGGGGTCGACGGTGGCCACGCCCAACTCAAAGGGCACCGGGGATTGCCGCTGCATGGCCCGCAGCAGGTGCAGCAGGGTCAGCGAATCTTTTCCACCGGACAGGCCGAGCAGGATGCGATCCCCCGGCTGAATCATGCGGAAATCGGCAATTGCCCGGCCGATCCGGCGTTGTAAGAGCTTCGGTACGGGCAGCCGGGGCAGTGTCGTCACCATCTCAGCCTTCACACATGGATTCCGTCGCTGCCAATTCTTCCAGCGTCACGACTGCCGCCCCCAGTTTGCCCACGACAATACCTGCTGCGCGGTTGGCCAACTCCACAGCGCGATCCATCGCCCAGTCCGCCGCGAGTGCCGTCGCCAGGGTTGCGATGACCGTGTCTCCGGCACCGGTCACATCAAAGACTTCCCGGGCCTGAGCCGGGTGGTGATAGATGGCATCCTGCATAAAAAGGGTCATCCCTTCTTCGCCGCGCGTCACCAGCAGCGCTTCCAGTTGCAGAGACTCCCGCCACTGTTCACCCAGTGCGCGGAACTGCGCCTCATTCGCCCAGGTGCCCGCCACTGCCTGAAACTCGCTGAGATTGGGGGTAATAATGGTCGCACCCCGATAGGGGCGATAATCCCTGCCCTTGGGATCAATCAGCACTGGAATACCCAGACTGCGCCCCAATGCCACCAGATGCTCCACTTCCCGCAAGGCGCCCTTGCCGTAATCGGACAGCAGCAGTGCCTTGGCATTGATCAACAAGGCCGGCGCCTGCTGACGCAAAGCATCGCTGTGGGCCTGACTGGGCTGTGCTTCAAAATCCATGCGCAGGAGCTGTTGTTGGTGACCGATGACGCGCAACTTCACCGTCGTTGGACAGGCCTTATCAGGAATCAGCACAGCCTTGACCCCGGCTTCCGTCAGCAGTATACCCAAACGCTCACCCGCTCCGTCATCCCCGACCGGGGCCAGCAAATGCGCGTGCGCACCCAAGGCCAATACATTCAGGGCGACGTTGGCGGCACCACCGGGACGCTCTTCTTCCCGCCGCACCTGCACCACCGGCACCGGTGCTTCCGGGGAGATACGTTCGACTTTGCCAAACCAGTAACGATCAAGCATCACATCGCCGACAATGGCCACCTGCGCCTGCGCCAGGCTGTGCAAGTCCGTAGTCATATCATGGGCGTCCAATAGCATGGTAAGTAAAACCTTCGGCACGCACAGTCGCCAAGTCATAAATATTGCGTCCGTCGACAATCAGGGGCTGGCGGAGCAGGCTGCGCATCCGTGCAAAATCGGGGCTACGGAATTGCTGCCACTCGGTACAGATCACCAGCGCATCTGCGTTTTCACAGGCCGCATAAGGGTCCAGGCAAAGCTGTAACGCGCACGGCTCAGCATAAAGCCGCCGTGCCTCATCCATGGCCACCGGATCAAATGCCTGCACCTGGGCACCACGCCGCCATAAGGCTTCCATGAGCACCCGGCTGGGAGCTTCGCGCATATCATCGGTATTGGGTTTGAAGGCCAGGCCCCAAACGGCAATGGTCTTACCCGTAAGATCCGCACCTAAAGCCTGCACGACTTTCTGCTCCAGGAGCCGCTTCTGGCGATTATTCACCTTCTCCACAGCGGCCAAGAGGGGCACATCAAAGTCATGTTGCCGTGCACTATACTCCAGTGCTCGCACATCCTTTGGGAAGCAAGATCCGCCATAGCCGCAACCCGGATAAATAAAGGCGTGGCCGATGCGGGGGTCGGCGCCGATGCCGCGTCGCACCTGTTCAATATCCGCTCCCATCCGCTCCGCCAAACCCGCCAGTTCATTCATCAGCGAAATCCTGGTGGCGAGCATGACATTGGCCGCATATTTGGTGAGCTCCGCTGAGGGTGGGTCCATAACGATAAAACGATCATGATTGCGGTTGAACGGCGCATAGAGGGTGCGCATCTGCTCCGCTGCCGCCCCGTTATCCGTACCGATGATAATTCGGTCCGGCTTCATAAAGTCTGCCACGGCAGCGCCTTCTTTCAGGAACTCGGGATTGGCAATCACATCGAAGGCGATATCCGCCGTCCGCTCCTGCAAAGCCAGGGCAATGCGCATACGGATTTTTTGCGCCGTGCCTACCGGCACCGTGGATTTATTGATAACGATGGCCGGACGTTGCAAATATTTGCCAATATCGCCAGCCACTGCCAGCACATGGCGCAAGTTGGCAGAGCCATCTGCATCGGGCGGCGTTCCCACGGCAATGAAGAGGAAATCCCCATGAATTACCCCCTCTGCAATGTCCGTCGTGAAGCACAAGCGCCCGCTGGCAAGGCCGCCCTGCACGATGGCGGGCAAATCAGGCTCGTGGATGGGCAGCTCACCGGCCCGCAGTCGCACGACCTTGTCGGCATCCACATCCACACACAGCACCTGATTACCCATCTGCGCCAAGCAGGCACCGGTGACCAGCCCCACATATCCGGTCCCCACCACGGTCACTTTCATCGCCTATCCCCCCTGTTCCAGCACCACGACCGCCATGGCATAGCGGCGTTCATCGCTGATGGACAGCCAGCTGCGCACGCCATCGCCGAGCCCTTGTAAGAGCTGCTGCGCGCGGCCGTCCAGGACCAGTTGCGGACGCCCGGCCGGGTCGTGGCCTACCTGCACATCCATCCAGCGCATCCCATCACTCATGCCGCTACCCAGTGCCTTAAACGTCGCCTCCTTAGCCGCGAAACGCCGCGCCAAGAAGGCCGCACTGGCGGCAGCCTCCTTCGGCATTTCCGCGGCTTCCAAGGGACCCAGCAGACGCTCAGCCAGACGTTCCCCGAAGCGGGCATAGAGACGGGCCATCCGCTCTACAGCGACAATATCCGTCCCCATCCCTACAATCATCCACGCGCCTCAAGCATAAGCCGTTTCATATCCGCCACCGCCATCGCCATACCGACAAACAGTGCGTGAGCGATAATAGCATGGCCGATATTCAACTCCCGGACATTGGGAATCGCTGCTACGGCCTGCACATTGTGGTAATCCAGACCATGTCCAGCGTTCACCTGTAGACCGAGGCTATCGGCAAAGCTTACCGCACTGATGATCAGGCCCAGCTCTTCTGCACGGGCCGCCGCATCAGCAGCATTGGCATAACGGCCCGTATGCAGTTCGACCACGGGCGCTCCGGTTTCCATCGCCGCCTCTAGCTGAAAGGGATCGGGGTCAATGAACAACGACACCCTGACCTTGGCAGCGGCCAGACGCTGACAGGCCTCTTTAATACGCGGCAACTGCCCGGCGACGTCTAGTCCGCCTTCGGTGGTCAGCTCCGCCCGGCGTTCCGGCACCAGACAGCAATCACTGGGGGCCAGGCGCTCTGCCACGCGTAAAACGCCTTCTTCTACCGCCATTTCCAGGTTGAGGCGAGTACGCAGTGTCTGACTGAGAATTTCCACATCGCGTTCCAGAATATGCCGACGATCCTCACGCAGGTGCGTGGTAATGGCATCCGCTCCAGCACGTTCCGCGACAAAAGCCGCCTCCACCGGGTCTGGATAACGGGTACCGCGCGCCTGCCGCAACGTGGCCACGTGATCTATATTCACCCCCAAAGCAATCATTCCCTGTGCTCCTCTCTCCGTGTCGTCGACGTGGGCCGGGTTCTGCGCAAGTATGCCGCAAGGAGGCGGCGGCTCTCCAGCGGGCGCCCACCCAGATGGACTTGCAACTCCTGCTCCAGGCAGTGCCGCAAAGAGGGGCCCCAGTCTCCCGCAATTCGTGTCTGCATCGCCCCCTGCAACCAAACCAAAGCGGCCGCCTCCAAGGTCACCACCGCGGCATCGGGCGCATCATGTGCCGGACAGAGCACCCCACGTGCTGCTTGGTAAAACCAGTGCTCTGAAAGTGTAGGATCGAGAGATCGACCACATTCCGCGCAGCGTTCCAGGTCGGGTGCCCAACCCAGGTTTTCCAGCAGGCGCCGCTCGAAGCGCCGCAAATACCAACCCGCACCGGGTTCACCGCGTAACACGCTGATGGTTTCTTCATACACCAGAAAGAGCGCAGGAAAGGGATCCCCCCGCTGGGTAAGTCTTAGCAGCAACTCGTTGACGTAAAAGAGGCTGAGATGTTGCAGGGTGTCGAGTGGCAGCGCTGGCCCCAACTCTTCCGCCTGCGCCAGCACCGGTAACTCACCCCGCCCCAGCCAACGTACCCATAAGGGGCGCCCCGCCTCAATCCGCGCCAGCGGAGAGCGCGCGCGCCGGGCACCTTTGGCCAATACCCCCAGCCGACCCTGTGTCTGGGTAAACAGTTCGACTATTAGACTGGTATCCCCATAAGGATAGCGATGCAAGACCCAGGCACGCTCCCCGGCCTCAGTCGTCATACCCCAGCTCGCGCAGGATATTGCGGTCTTCCGACCACTGTTCCTTTTGTTTGACCCACAAGCCCAGCCAGACCCGCGCCTCGGTCAATTGCTGCAGCGCCTCCCGCGCCCGGCTGCCAATCACCCGCAACCGGCTGCCGCCGTCACCTAAAATAATGGCTTTCTGCCCCGGCCGTCGACAATAAATAGTCGCCTCGATGCGCTGCTGGCCGTCTTCCACTTGATAGCTTTCGATAGCAACGGCGGTATCGTAGGGTAGCTCAGCACCCAGTTGCCGGAATATTTGCTCGCGGATGATTTCTGCCGCCATAAACCGGAGGTTGCGATCAGTGACCTGATCCTCCGGGAAAGACGCCGGTGCCGGTGGTAACAGGGGCACCAGCACATCGGCCAGACGCTCCACATCAGCCGCCTTGCGTGCCGACAGCGGTATGACCGCCGCAAAATCTCCCCGCCCCGCCAATATCTGCAAATAGGGAAACAGACGCGCCTTGGCCGTCACCCGGTCCACTTTGTTCACAACGGCCACCAGTGGAATGCCCGCCCGCTGTAACCAACGCAATGCCTCCGCATCATCATGGGTCCAGAGCAGCGCCTCTACCACCAGCACGCCCAGATCCGCTGACTCCAGCGCCCCCCGGGTGGCCCGCAGCAGATGCCGGTTAAGACTGCGATAACCACTATGCACGCCCGGTGTATCCAGAAACAACAGTTGTCCGTCGGGGCGCGTCAGTATCCCGAGAATCTGATCACGCGTTGTCTGCGGACGCGGTGCAGTGATACTGATTTTTTGCCCAACCAGATGGTTCAGCAGGGTAGATTTACCGACGTTAGGACGCCCGAGCAGCGCCACATACCCGCTGCGATATCCTTCGTCGGGAACGACATCCATAACATCATCCACGCGCGGCCACCTGCAGTTGCGCTAACATCAGTGCCGCGGCTTGTTGTTCTGCTTTCCGCCGACTGCCATCCTCAGCTTCGGTAGCCTCGGCGCCCGGCACATTACAACGCGCCACAAAACGTCGTTCATGGGCCTGCCCTTTTTCTGCCACCAAAGCATATATGGGAAGAGGACGTCCCTGCCCTTGCAAGAATTCCTGCAGGCGCGTTTTGGGGTCACGCAACTCTTCACCGCTCAGATGATCGGTCATCAGGGGTTCAACCAGTTGCGCGACAATATCTTCTGCCGCCGCAAAACCGCCATCAAGAAAGGCCGCGCCAATTACCGCCTCCAGGGCGTCGGCACGAATGGAGTCGCGCCGCGCGCCACCACTGCGTATTTCTCCGGATCCAAGGATCAGAAAATCGGCCAGGGCGATCTTTCCGGCAATTTCCGCCAGGGTTTCTTCACGAACCAGCCGCGCCCGCATTCGCGACAGGTCCCCCTCGCTCACCTTGGGAAAGCGGGCATAAAGCTTCGCCGCCACCACAAAATTCAACGCGGCATCACCCAGAAATTCCAGCCGTTCATTGTGCTGGGCACCAGCACTCCGATGTGTCAGCGCTTGCGATAGCAAGGATTGCTCACGAAAATGATAGCCGACCGATTTTTGCAGCCCTTCTAAGACACCCATAAACGCAGACTCAGTAATCCAAACATGTGAAGAGAGAACTATATCATACACGGAAAAGCCCTTTTTAATGCCCTATGGCTTTAAAATGCAGCAGCAGACTGATATTGGCTATCAAGGGCACAATCTTGTCATAACGGACGGTGATCAACGCTGGGCCCGTACCACTTCTCTCGATCTGAATGTCTTTCTGCGGGATATTGATCATGGCTACCCCCAGGCGATCGTTCAGGTCATGGCGAATTTGTGATGGGGACGCTCCCGGCCCAGACTGCTGCGCCTGATGGCTGACAATATTCTTCAAGGACCAGTAATCGTAGTAGGACGGCATCACCTTCACTACAAAGGCGACCGCAAATACCAGGATCAGCAGCCAGAAAATCACGCCGATCAGTGAGACGCCTGCCTCCCCGGAATACTGTGGTGTTATGGATCGTGCACCCTGGGCAGGCTGGTCAATGGTTTTCTTCATGAACGGGTCATCTATAATCGATTTGCGCATTCCGAACCCTCCGGGAGCCGATGGATCCATCCATGGCCTATTATTACTTAGTCCCGAATCACAATTTTGCAAGTGCAATCCTCACCCTCAGGAAACCCCGTCCAGAGAACGACCAATCTGCTTCCAGCGGATAGCCCAGTCCTCGGCATTCCAGGAGAACCACACAAACATCGCCTTTCCGACAATATTACGCTCTGGCACCACACCCCAGAAACGGCTGTCATTACTATTATCCCGGTCATCGCCCATCATGAAATAGGAATGGGGCGGCACCTTGTAAGGGCCAAAATTCATCTGGGCTTCTGGTGTATCAAATTCGATGATGTGGAACTTGTGGCCCCCAAGTTCCTGCTCATATTCTTTGGTGGGAATCACCATGCCTTCGGCACCCTGCCCTTCCGGTCGATAATTAAAGGTCCGGATAAACTTTTGTGGCACCAGTTTGTTGTTGATGTAGAGGGCATTTCCCTTCACCTCAATCGTGTCGCCCGGCAGGCCGATAACCCGCTTGATGTAGTCGACACGCGGATTTTTGGGATACCGAAACACCATGACATCACCAGCCTCTACCGGGCTGCCATGGGTAATGGGTGTGTGAATCAAGGGCAGCCGCAACCCCCACTGGAATTTGTTGACCAACACAAAGTCCCCCACCCGCAAAGTCGGGATCATGGATCCGGAGGGTATCTGAAAAGGCTCAAACAGAAAGGCACGGATCAGGAAAACGATAAGCAATACTGGAAAAAAACTCCGGGCATACTCGACAACAATGGACTCTCTGGCTTCTGCAGACCGATTCTTACGCAAAAACAGGAGATCCACCAGCCAGATCAGGCCGGAAAGCACAACCGCCAGAAACAACCCAAGGGTAAAATCCATCAGTACCTATCCTTCACTCTGTGTATTACCACAACCAGCCTCCGCATCGATTTCACGGCGCGCGCCTTATCTCTTGTCACTTTTCAGCACTGCCAGAAAAGCCTCTTGGGGAATCTCCACATGGCCGATCTGCTTCATGCGTTTTTTACCCTCTTTCTGCTTCTCCAGCAATTTGCGTTTACGGGAAATATCACCGCCATAACACTTGGCCAGCACATTCTTGCGCATGGCTTTGACCGACTCCCGGGCGATCACCCGAGCGCCGATTGCTGCCTGTATCGCCACCTCAAACATCTGCCGGGGGATCAGCTCACGCAATCTGCTTACCAATTCCCGTCCGCGCCGCTCGGACACATCGCGATGGACAATCCAGGACAGTGCATCCAGCTTTTCACCGTTGATCAAGATGTCCATTTTCACCAGCGGTCCGCTTTCAAAGCGCGCGAACTCATAATCCATGGAGGCATAGCCGCGACTTACCGATTTGAGGCGGTCAAAAAAGTCCAAAACCACCTCATTGTGGGGCAGTTCATAGCGCAGCATAACCTGCCCGCCCGTAAACTGCATATTTTTCTGCCGCCCGCGCCGCTCTTCGCAGAGCGCGATCACCGGTCCGAGATAAGCTTCCGGCACCAAAATATTTGCCGTAATGACCGGCTCCTGAATATCCGCGATCTGCTGTATGGGCGGCAAATCGGCAGGATTAGATATCTTCAGCACCTGCCCGTCCGTGGTAATCACCTGATAGATGACCGTCGGCGCGGTGCTGATCAGCTCCAGCTGATACTCCCGCTCCAGGCGTTCCTGCACGATTTCCATGTGCAACAGCCCCAAAAATCCGCAACGGAAACCAAAGCCCAAGGCTTGTGAAGTCTCCGGCTCAAACTGCAACGCCGCATCATTCAGCCGCAATTTCTGCAGTGCCTCGCGAAAATTTTCATAGTCCGCCGAGTCCACGGGATAAAGCCCGGTGAACACCTGCGGCTGCACCTCGCGAAAACCCGGCAGCGGCGCGCTTGCGGGGCGGTCCTGCTCCGTCAGCGTGTCCCCCACCCGGGCGCCTTCAATGGTCCGCACGCCCGCAATAACAAAGCCTACCGCACCGGTCTCCAGAGCTGGTACTGTCAGGGATTTTGGGGTAAAAACGCCGACCTTTTCGACCACATAAGATTTCTGACCCACCATCGTCAGAATACGTTGGCCCGGTCGGATAGAACCATTCATCACCCGCACCAGAACCACGGTCCCCAGGTAGTTATCGAACCAGGAGTCGATGATGAGGGCCTGTAGCGGCGCGTCCGGATCGCCTTGGGGCGGCGGGATACGCTCCACCACCCGCTCCAGAATCTCCCGAATACCGATGCCCTCTTTAGCACTGGCCTCCACGGCATCGTCAGCGGGCAGCCCGACAATTTCTTCAATCTCCTTGCGCACCCGCTCCGGATCGGCAGCTGGCAAATCGATCTTGTTCAGGATAGGCAGAATCTCCAGATCATGTTCGAGCGCCGTATAACAATTAGCCACACTTTGCGCTTCCACACCCTGCGAAGCATCCACGACCAGCAGAGCCCCTTCACAGGCGGCCAGCGAACGGCTGACCTCGTAAGAAAAATCCACATGGCCCGGCGTATCAATGAGATTAAATTGGTACTCCTGCCCATCTGCCGCGCGAAACTGCAAGCGCACACTCTGTGCCTTGATGGTGATTCCGCGTTCCCGTTCGATGTCCATGGTATCCAGCACCTGACTGGACATTTCCCGCTCGGTCAGCGCCCCGCAAAGACGGATAAACTGATCCGCGAGCGTGGATTTGCCGTGATCCACATGGGCGATAATAGAAAAATTACGAATATGTTGCTGTTCAGTCATATGACCTGTCAATCCATGGGCGCCCGGCGGTCAGTACCACCGCGCCGGACACCATAACAAAAAGGGCTGGTATAAACACCCAGCCCTTCGCGGCTACTGCCTGCATCAATGCGGCAGCGAAAGTACCAGATAAAAACTCCCCTCACCGCGCCGCACCAGCACCGGTATCGGCCGGCCTGCCGGCAATACCGCCACCAGCTTCTGCAAATCGGCAGCATTGGTAATCTGCTGTTGTGCTACCTGCAGAATCACATCGCCGGGACGAATGCCGGCTTCCGCTGCCGGACCCACACCCACGCCGAGGACGAGAACGCCGGTATTCACATTCAGTTGCTTACGTGCTTCCGCCGACAGCGGACCCACCTGCACGTTCAGTCGTTTGACTTCGCCCTTCTGCGCCGGGCTGCCGGGCGCGGTGGATTGCGCCGCATTCTCCAAATTACCGGGCAGACTCTCCACCACGATGTTGAGGGTCATGGGTTTGCCATCACGGATGACGCCCAACTTCGCCTTGAAGCCAGCAGGCAATGCCCCCACCAGCGGCGGCAACTGACCCGAGTTATAGATGGCTTGGTCATCAAAGGAAACGATGACATCCCCCGGCCGCAGCCCCGCCTTGGCGGCCGGACCATCAGGTACCACCTGCGACACCAGCGCACCTACCGGCTCCTTCATGTGGAAAGACTTGGCGAGATCCATGCTGACGTCCTGAATCATGACCCCGAGCCAGCCAAAATGCACTTTCTGATGTAACTTTAACTGCTTGACAGCGTCCATAGCGACATTGATAGGGATGGAGAAGGATAACCCCATGTAGCCGCCACTACTGGTATAAATTTGGTCGTTGATACCGATCACCTGACCACGCATGTTGAAGAGCGGGCCACCGGAGTTGCCGGGGTTTATCGGCACATCCGTTTGAATAAACGGGATATAGGGGTCATCCGGTAAAGGCCGCGAGGTCGCACTGACCACACCCTGGGTCACGCTGTTCTCAAAGCCAAAGGGCGATCCTACTGCCAGTACCCATTGCCCGACCTCCAGCTTGCCGGAGTCACCAATTTGTACCGTTGGCAGATTCTTCGCATCAATTTTGAGCAATGCAACGTCCATGCGCGTCGATAACCCCACCAGGTGGGCCGTGTATTGATGATGATTGGTGAGACTGACAATAATCTTCTGGGCACCCTTCACCACATGCGCCGCCGTCACTACATAACCATCGGGACTGACGATAAATCCAGAGCCCAGAGACTGCACCTGGTATTTCTGACCGGCTCCGGGCGCTCCCTGAGGACCACCCGGCTGCCCCGGCGCGCCAAAGAAGGGAGCGAAAAACTGATTCAGGGGAGAGTTCGGTGGGAATGGCGAGCCCGTGTTGCGCGCCACCTTGGTCTCCGTCGTGCTGATGTTCACCACAGCAGGTCCATACTGTTTGACGATGGGCGTAAAATCAGGCAAGCCCACCAATGCCTGACCGCTGGTACCGGCGGCATCCGCCCAAGTAGGTGCCACCATCCCTATGCTCAGGCCCAAACCTACACAAAGCGCCACTGCAAGGCGCTGTCTACCCAGCACGCGATTTTTCAAGAAACCCCCTCCCAACCATCCGGTTTATTACTTAATCTTAAGACCGTGACTATCATCTCGGTATCTGCTGTACTTAGCAACAGGCACAGCCCCTCCAGACTATGCGCACCGACGTGCATTTTACTGACGCTGATTCTAGGGATTACCTGCAGGAAAAGCCATGGAAGCTGCGCTGATACCCGCTGCAGGCGTATAGCCCGTACTCTCCAGACCAGTCTGACCTGAATCATAGGCGGCAAAAATTTGTGAAGGGACCAGGTAATTACCACTGCCGGGCACCCAGAGCCGTTGTATATCTCTCTGGATAAGTATATCTGTACCGGGGTGCTGCGGCGTAAAGCCAGCTACGGGACGCAGATGAAATTCGTCACTGCGGGACGAAAAGCCCCTCAGCATGGCAGTCGTAGCGTAGTGACCGGACCCGCTGTCAGCAACGGATTGATCTGACGCGATGTTATGCGGCAAGACGCCGACCAGAGTCACTGACACCACCAACACCGCAGCAACGGAACCTGCCTTAATCCAGAAACTCCCGGAAATACCCCGCCGTCGCGCGGTTTGCGGGGCCAGGATACTGGGCTCGCTCACAATCGCCCAGGCAACTCGGTCTGCGAAGTCGGCCGACGCTAACCGGACCCTATTCCGGTCATTTTGGAGAAGAAAAGAGACACAGTACTGAGACTCCCAAGCCTCTCGCAATCCGCGCTCACTTTGCAAACGCGCGGCCAAGCGGTTGGCGCGCAGACCGGTCAACTCGCCCTCCATGAACGCCATCAGTTCTTTTTGCGTTTCATCGTTCATGACTTTTCCTGCTCTAACAACGGGGCCAAAACCTTGGCAATTGATTCACGCGCTCGAAAAATCCGGGACCTTACCGTCCCCACCGGGCACTCCATGACCTGAGCAATTTCGTCGTAACTCAAGCCTTCAAATTCCCGCAAGGTCACCGCCGTGCGCAAATCCTCCGGCAACGCTGCCAATGCAGTATCGATATGTTCTGCCAATTCCTTACTAAGCAGCAACCCTTCTGGGGTATCATATTCTCTTAGTCCATCGGCACTGGCAAATTGTTCCGCATCTTCGGTTTCTGCATCCACAATAGAAACCTGGCGGCTCTGGGCTACAAGGTGATTTTTTGCCGTGTTTACGGCGATACGGTACAGCCAGGTATAAAAAGCGCTGTCGCCGCGAAAATTCGCGAGCGCACGATAGGCTTTGACAAAAGCTTCCTGGGCCACATCTTCGGCCTCCTCGGAGGTGCGCACGAAACGCCCGACCAAGGCAATCACCTTGTGCTGGTATTTGCGCACCAGGAGATCAAAGGCTCCTTTTTCTCCCTTTTGCACGCGCTGGACGAGGAGCAGGTCACTGGGTGCGCCATGTTCCTGACCATCCGCAGTGCGGCGTCCCGTAATCTTACCCATTCGGACTTTCCCTTTGTTCTTAGGTGCCGTTCTTCACCTTATCAGCTGGTCATCGTATCATGACCCCTGCCAATTCTCGCAACACTTGCGCCCAACCCCTCTCCCAGGACAGCAAATGCCTTTTTTCGACTTTCTCGTTATCGGCTCCGGCGCCGCCGGACTCGGCACAGCCCTGGGGCTCAGCCGCCTCGGCCGAGTAGGTATTGTGAGCAAAGGACGGGCAGGCGATTCCGCCAGCGACTGGGCACAGGGCGGCATCGCCGCCGTTATGGATATGGACCACGACAGCATTGCCCTGCACATCGAGGATACGCTGGGGGCCGGTGCAGGATTATGTCACCCGAAGGCAGTCCGGCAAATTGTTGGCCGCGGCCCGGAGGCGGTGCGTCAGTTAATCGACTGGGGGGTGCCCTTTGATCGCCAGACAGACGGAAACTGGCATCTTACCCGTGAGGGCGGACACCGGGCGCGCCGGGTACTGCACAGCGCCGACACCACGGGCCACGCTATTGAGAGTACCCTGCTGCGAAGAGCGCTGGCCGAGCCTGCCGTACAGATCGCTGAGGAACACTACGCCAGCGATCTTTGGCTCAACGCGGGCCGTTGCGCGGGCGCCTGGGTGCTCGCTCCGGGAGGTGACCATCCGGAGCTGTGGACGGCACGGGTGGTAATTCTCGCCAGTGGCGGGGCGGGTCAATTGTATCTGCACACCAGTAACCCGCTGGTGGCCACCGGGGACGGCATCGCACTCGCCTATCGGGCGGGTGCGGAAATCGCCAATCTGGAGTTTATCCAGTTTCATCCCACTACGCTCTACAGGCCAGGTAGCGCACCCTTTTTGCTTTCTGAGGCTTTACGCGGTGAGGGAGCGCTCTTACGCCTGCCAGACGGCAGTGCTTTTCTGGAGCATTATGACCCCCGCGCCGAGCTGGCACCGCGGGATATTGTCGCGCGCGCGATTGATGCGGAGATGAAGCAGCATCACCTCGACCATGTCACTCTGGACATCAGCGCGCAGCCCGGCACTCTGGTGCAGCAGCATTTTCCAGCGATTTCTGCGTACTGCCGGGCACAGGGCTATGATCTGACGCGGGAACCGATTCCGGTAGTCCCTGCCGCCCACTATACCTGCGGCGGTGTGGTCGTGGATGCGGCGGGACGCAGCACTATCCCAGGACTCTATGCGGTGGGCGAAGTCAGTTCCACCGGACTGCACGGCGCCAATCGTCTCGCCAGCAATTCATTGCTGGAATGTATGGTGGGTGCGGCAGCGATCGTCGCTGACCTGGAAGGACAGTCGCACCTGCCCGATTGCCCGCGTCAAATGCCCGGGCAGTTGACGGAGCAATCGGCAACAACCGCGCCAGAGATAGACATCGCGGTCTTGCGGCAGGCATTGCAGGCGGGCATGTGGCAAGCAGCAGGTATTATCCGCAACGATGAAGGCCTGCGGTCCGCCAGCGCACACTGGCATGAACTAACCGCGCGCATTGGCGATAGCCTGTACGGGCCGCGGTCTTATCAGGAGCTGCGCAATCTGCGCCAGTGCGCGGAAATCCTCACCCGTTCCGCGCTGTTACGCGAAGAATCCCGTGGCTGTCATTTCAACAGTGACCACCCGCAACTCCGGAGTGTGGCCGCGGATAGCATCAGTCAGCGGGATCAGCAGGGTCCGGTGCTGCGTCCCATTCCTGACGCAATCTGAGCCGCCAGCGCCGCCACAGATCATCGCCTGCCGTGAAGAGACCGATCAGCACATGGCGGCGACCATTGCCACCCTGTAGGGGAATCACCCCCAGACGCGGGTGCAGAAACGGGCGGGCGCGATGTTGAACCGGCACCACGCTACCATCCTCCATTTGTACCCGCAGATCGCTCTCTATACTGAGCAGAATCGCCTCCGGCACTGCCTGGCCGACACGCTGACGCAGAGGGCAGTGCCAGACGGACCATGCCAGCAGCACGGCGAGCAGTGCCAAACCCCAGCGCCAGTCGTGGCCCATCGTAAAAGCCGCGCAGAGCAAAGCCAGTGCACAGGGAATACTCTGTAGCCAGCGCTGTCGCCGGGCACTGCCAAAGGAAAGAATCGGCAGGACTTTGTCGCTGTCATCCATAAGGGTATGATCGGGGCCATGCTGTTTCAGCAACCGGGAGTCCAATCGTATGTCTTCAGCCGTCATTACCTTTACCCCCCTGCGTACGGAACTGGGTTTGATTCATGCCTACGGCGTGGATGCCGAAAAGTTTTTACAAGGGCAATTCTCTAATGATCTGCATGCCCTGGCCAGTGGTCACGGCCAGTGGAGCAGCTACAGTACGGCTAAAGGACGCATGATCGCCAATTTTTACGTGCAGCGCGACGGCGATGGCTTTTGGCTGAGTCTGGCCGCCGATATGGCCGACATAGTCATCGCGCGCCTGCGTAAGTTCCGGATGATGGCCAAGCTGGAGATTGCGCGGGGGGAACCAGAATCCGCCTTATTCGCTGTCTCGGGTAGAGGTGCTGGTGATCTGCTTGGCCATGCCCTCGGGCTTGCGGCGCCGGAAACCGGCAACAGCGGATTGGTCCACGACGACAGGATCATCACCCGTCTGCCATGGGTGGATGCGGAAGCCTTCCTGATCATTTTGCCCGCATCCCGTGCGGAAGCGCTCAGCGCCGGACTGACAGCGGCTGGTGCGCGGGCCGGATCTGCGGAGGATTGGCGACTACAAGCCATTCATGCCGGCGTCGGCATGATCAGCAGCGCCACCACAGAAAAAGTTATTCCCCAGGAACTGAATCTGGAGGTATTGGGCGGTATCAATTTCAAGAAGGGCTGCTATCCGGGGCAGGAGATTGTCGCGCGTTCCCACTATCTCGGCAAACTCAAGAACCAGACCTACCGAATCTCGGCCCGGGCGCCACTGCGAGCGGGTGAAGAGATTTTTAGTGCCAACATGGGGGAACAGAGTATTGGCGTCGTTATCAATGCGGCACCGGATCCTCAGGATGGCTTTGCCGCGCTGGCGGTTTTACGCGCCGCTAACACCGGGGAGGCTCTGATGGCTGGGACGCCGGATGGTACACCTTTGAGCTTGGGGAAGCTTCCCTATACCCTGCCCCTGGACGTCGCCAAAGAGGGATAATCCATGTGGGGTCTGGTGGCAGGCGTTGTCAGTTATCCGGCATTTGCTTGGTATGGCAAGCGTTACCTGGATGGGCAGGGACTGGAACGCGGTTTTACCCGCACGGTACTGGTGCTTCTGATGGCGACCATACTCTCTTCGGCGCTCGGTTATGGAGTTGCGTGGATGGCCAGTACCCCGCAGAGCCGCAACAGCCAGGCTCAGTTGCAAAAAAAAGGCACCGCGATGTTGGCTGACGAGTTAAAATGCGCGCACGACCCTGCCAGCGCGCTTTGCCAGTCCACTGCGGAGCAGGCCAACGCTCTGGAGCAAAAACTCCTGTCCGGCCTCACCGGTAACTATCAAAATCAGTGAGCGGTCGCAAAGCCGACAGCGCCTCACCATGCTTGTAGATCAGCTATTGACTCAGGAGACTGGCACATCCAGAAACAGGGTCAGCACCCCCGTATAACCATATATTTTGTCATGTGAAATTTCGCCATTGGCAAAAAATCCGACCAGAGGGAAGTCGCCCAGGCGCTCCTGGATGATCCGCAATTCCATAGAATCGGGTCCGAACAGACCCTCACCGCGCCCAAGACAGGAGAAATAGAGGCCACCGCGAATCCTTCGCCCCCCCACCAGACGGGTAATTTCTGTGAGCATCCGCTCCATATCTTCGCGCGCCGAGCTGCCATCCCGCTTGCAGAACATCAGGGACTGACCGGTCTCTACATATTCCCCGATTGCCAGCAGCTTGCGCTCGATATCAATACCAAGCAGATTACGCACCATATAGTCGCCACGATCATCGTTTTTGACCGGCAACGCCACAAAAATAAAACCCGCCGCCCGCTGCAAATCCCGGGAGAGGATGTCACCGATCTCTTCATAAAACACGTCGAGCGCCGGACGATCATCCAGACGGGCGATCACGTTGCTCTTGGCCTCGGCGATTTGATGGATTGGACCGATGGGGCTACAGCCCTGAGTCAGGCGGGTAACGATGGCGATCTTCTCGCTGAACGTCACTCCACTCAATCCGCCATGCACGACCTTATCGGCAAGTTGCGCACCGTTGACACGACTGCTGCTGATCCCCCCGGTGATGAAACCGCTACGCATCTTTCCGGCAAAATCACGGACCAGATCAGGCAGATCCGGTGTCCGGGAGTCACCGTGGACGATGGCGAAATAAGACGGATGATCCGCCTCTCCCATGGTCAGCTCCTTACCGGGTTGGTAAGGCTCCAGCCCTGCAAACAAATGGAACGCCGTCTCCGGGAAATCGGTCACCATCAAGGCCAGTGCCGGTTCATCCAGGTATTCCTGAGCAGTCGCACAGATGCCAATCCCCACGCAACCCGTCCAATGCGGCACGCCGGTTTCTTCTCGCAGGGCGCTCAGAATTTCCGGCAGATCAGACTCGAAGCTGTCGCTGACGTAGAGGAACCCCAGCGTACCACCCCGCACCCGCGGACCCGCCATCTCTAAAGTGGAGGACAAAGCCGTACGCCAATCCGCATCACGGGCATGGCCGTAGGGAAAAAGCCGTTCATTGTGCAAAAAAGAACCTCATGAGCATTTCTTGTAAAAACTGCAAGACGGGCGCGGATACAGAAGGCTGCCATATCCGGACGGCATCTGTCGAAAACAAATGATACGGTGACTGTTTGGATTGTCGAGGAGAAAAAAGGCCGAATAGCCTTTTAATTTGGTGGAGCCAAGCGGGATCGAACCGCTGACCTCTTGAATGCCATTCAAAATTTTTCAAATTTTCTCCCGTTTATAGTCAACCACTTACTATGCACCCCCATGATTTACAAGCGTAATCGTACACGCCCGTACACCCCCATGCACACCCAAACACGAACTCAATGTCCAGAATTTGTCCAGATTGTCCAGCCGGATTTCCGGTACGCAGACATCATCCCCCACCTAGCAACCGCCGGGCGGCGGACAGATACGCCGCCATATTCTCCCGCTTACCGACAGCCAACACCAGAACTGCCAATCGTCAGGTCCCCATACAGGCGAGCGCCGGCCACATGCGGTTGCTCCAATCGTTTCTTCAGAGCCTTGCGCAATGGACCTTTTGCGCCGCCATCGAGCGCATTCCATTCTTCGAGGGCCTCCGGCATAAACTTCAGCCGGTACTTCCCGACCTTAGATTTGGTCAACATACACCTCTATGGCCGTATCCTTGCGTCCAAGCGACGTCGAGCGGCTTCCAGCAAGTCCCTGTCGGCCAGATCCTCCACCAGCGATTCAAAAAAACTTCCGGTTTGACCATATAGAACGCGGGGCAATTGTGATTGAGCACCGCCACCGGGCGCGTCCGTCCCGGAGTACGCTGGCGGGGTTCTTCTTAAACTCGGTCATACTGATGAAGCAATCGGCGTAAATGGGTTCCATGATGATGCGCTTCTGCATTCTCTATAATGCTAACAGAGCCAAATATAGAGCCGATAACCGCGCTTTTCAAGAGGTTGCCGGATGGAAAACAAAAAAATCGCTCGGCATTTTCATAGAATGTACACAGCAAAAGAATTCACTACCAAAGGCATCAGCGTTTCAAAAACGATATTTCAAACGGGAAGGCGACACCATCATCAATCTATGACAATAGATTTCATCTATATGATAAAATTCATACTTTGTCAATTTTACGCCTATTGACTCTGACAAAATATACGGTATCATGCCAACAATATTGACAGAGTTATGCTCTATTGACCTGCTTTACAATTCTATATGGAGCATGTTTTTTTCGTTTTAAATAAGGATAAATCGAGAGGTTTTATGACAAATAATCGCACCATACCATCATCATCATGGAGTCGCATGTTGGGCTCTCTGCAGCTTGGATCACTCGTGTCGGCCGCTGTGACAGGTTCGTTTTGCATATTAAATCCTATGGCTATGCCCGTGGAAGGACTATTAATAGCGGGCATGATTTCAATATTGTTGATAATGCTTGTAGCACTCATTCAGATGGCTTTCTTTCGAGGATGGGTAGCCCAAAGGGATTTGATAAGCGGCTGGAATGACGCGGAACGCCGCATGGGCTCATTTCCAACCAGTGTGATGCGACACTGTCACCGCAGCGTTTTTTCCCCAATGCAACTCCAATGCGAAGTAGTTAGCCACAACTCAATTGATAACGCAGCGAGACGGTGGGGCCATCGCCGTCGTCGTCAAACGATGGCTTCAAGAAAACAAAATAAGGGAACAGACGACGGCGATGGGGAGCCGCCTCGATCTCATTTCAATACACCCACACTATTTTCGTTTCACCATAACCTCACCCACTCCCTGATTTTTGTCGGGGGTGCACAGTGAGAGCGCCCAGCACCAATCAGCAACACGTTCAGTCCGTCCGTACAGACGGCATGGACAAGCGATCATCACCCCGCATTACTCGCGCCGTCCGGGCTCAAATTGATCCCGTCAATTCGCACGCGCAGAAAACGCAAAAAAGTGCCGTTTTTGAGCCACAACCGCAAGAAAATCTCCGGCACCATCAGGTCATGGACATCAAATACGCCATCGACCTCCCAGAGTTGGCCGCCACCTACGGCGCCAACCCCAGAAGTGTGCGCAACGCCTTTTATCTTCGGCCTCAAGACTTCCCCCCTCCAATTTATCTGCCTGGGTGCCGAGGCCCGCGCTTCTTGGTGTCAGATGTGCTTGTCTGGCTTGAATCCAGGAAGACCCAACCTGCACCACCGCCACCGCCAGTCACACCAAAACCCCACCAGGGGCGTCCACGAAAAGCCAGCCCTGCCCAGATCGCCCGCGCCCGCCAAGGTCATGGTCAGCAGGGAGGTGCGGCGTGAGCAGCACGGTAAGCACGTTTGACTTGCCCGATCTGAATCAGCGAGTAGCAGCCCTGCAATGGTACATAGATGCCGCGCGGACCGGAGCCATCGCCCCAGATGATCCCATCCACCTCAAAACTGGATTGCTGACCATGGACCTGCAAGCTGTTGCGGCACGGTTGGCGCCCAAAAACACCTGCGTCCTCACTTACCCGGACATGGCTAGAGCAATCAACTTCAGGAATCCTGGCGCCAAGTGCAGGGACACGACCCTCAGAAAACTTCAAGTTTTTCAGTATTTGGACGACAAGGGAATAGGGGAAGGAATTGGTTATCAGACCAACCTGCCGGGCCAGACCAAAACCAAGACCAAGACCAAGTTTTCTGAGGAAGCAGTGGCCCACATCGCAGCTCATTACACGGTGCTGAAAAACGAATACGGCTGGCGGTAAAGCCACAACAAGGCAAAAACAGCGATTTGGTCCGGCCCGACCAGATTTCCCGCTTATGAGGAACCAAAATCAAGATCAAGATCATCTAGGCTGTGCCCAATTCGATACTTTTCTGGAGATGGTGCGCCAAACTGGATGCTGCGGCAGCCTGAGCTAGACAAGAACATTTGCTTGTCATCTTTTAGATTCAAAGAAAAATGTCCGGAGATAATAGCACTGGGGATGGATCCAGCCACACCTACCCCAGAATCGATCCATGGAAAATTTCTGGCAAGATGTTCGTATTCATCCAATCCAGTCCCAGCCGTCGCACCAATAATTATGGATTGGACACGCCATTCAATCTCGTAAGCGCCATAAAAACCCACGGCCAGCAAAACCGAGAATTGCCACCACGAGTCTTGAACCGTCGTTGGGGAGAGGAATGCTATACTGCCCTTCGCATCAAACACCTCTGTGAAACAGCCATGCTTATTAGTTACGAAACTTTCCATCATCATTCCCAGATATGTCAAGATAGTGGAATACCCGGCCAGGTTTTCGCATAAAGCCGACACAAAAAACATGGCATTTAATCGATCCTCCTCTCCCTTCCCGGCACATACGATATTTTCCAACAAATAGTAAGCGGCGGAACCTACATTCGGAGATGGCGCCACCATTCCACACACCCACCAGCAACCGTAGGGACCAAAGCGCAAAACATCCTGCAGAGACGGACACTTCCCGTCTTTTGTGTTGGGCAGCAGAAACGGAATGATGGGCAACTTTCCTGTAGCTTCTAGCTGTCGTTCTAAATTTTTCAAGCTGACGACGGATGGAGTAATCGCCCCGCTCTGCCAGCGATACCACATATTCCTCCTGTCACCGGCGCTTTTACTCCCCGTAGAGGCTCCGGCAAGCTCAGCCATCTCCGATGCGGTCAACCCAGTGTGTTCCAGCAACCATCTTGCCCAAATTCTGGTCGCCATCCCTTGGGCATCAGATCTCCGTGGGCGCCCTGCCTTCCCAACTTTTTGTCCTTTCATGGTGTATCCGTAACCGTGAATATTTGTGACATGAAATATATTATAATGCGGACTACAAAGAAATATTAATCTGAACCATGATATGTCATGGACAAAAAAGCACCTACTTGCGCTGCCCTACGGGATCATTCCGAGCCCGAGCATTGCAACGCCCGTGCTCAGAAAGTCGAAAATTATTGCGTTATTGCGCCGCACATGGCGCAAATCCTTAGGGAAAATACCCCCATGGATTCCGGCACCCGCAAGGCAATACCCCTCCCAGAGTTGGCCGCCACCTACGGCGCCAACCCCCGAAGTGTGCGTAACGCCTTTTATCTTCGGCCTCAAGACTTCCCCCCAGCAATTTATCTGCCGGGGTGCCGAGGCCCGCGCTTTCTGGTGGACGATGTCCAGGCATGGCTGGAGGCCCGTAAGGCCAAGACGCAACCCGCGCAATCCACGGCAGCCGCACCCAAACCCCAGGGCCGCCCACGCAAGGCGTCCGCTTTACAAATCGCTCGCGCCCGGCAAGGACAAGGGGGTGCGGCATGAGCATCGCCTTCCCACATGTGGAGGACCAGATATCCAGCCTCAACTGGCTCCTGGACTCGCTCAAAACAGGCGCCCTTCCAGAGAATCATCCCATTCACTTTTCCCTGGCCAGGCTCACCATGGATGCCCAGGCCCTAGCAAAGGAGATGGCCAACCCAGCCACCTGTACCTTCACCTACGCAAACCTAGCCGCCGCAATCAACTCCAGGAATCCTGGCGCCAAGTGCAGGGACACGACCCTCAGAAAACGCAACGTTCTCCAGTATCTGGAAGACAAAGGAATGGCTGGGGAGTTCTCCACAAACTTGCCGGGCAAGACCAAAACCCGGTTTTCCCAGCGCGCGATGAGCTTCGTCGCGGAGCACTACCAAGGGCTCCTGGCCCAGGGGTGGAGGGAGTGAGCGGGGGCCAAAACGGTGATCAGGTCCAGCCCATCCCCATAACCAGTTGCCAGGAGAAGTTTGCTCGGTAAATTCAATATGGAAGAGATGACACAAAAAAAGGCCAGCGGGCGCTGGCCTATCACTCACTACTTTCCAAGGAAGATAATCATGGAAACCGAAGTTGATGTCAAGAATACCGCTACCGCAACGGTCCGCCAGAGCGCGGCACTGACCCGCTGGTCCGCGGCGCAACCCGCAACCCCAGAACAAATCACCGCCATCACCGGCTGCGACCAACAACTGGCGGGCCACATAGCCGGACTGGACTTGCGGGTGGATGCCAAGGCCCGGCACGGAAAGGCAAAAAACATTCTGTTCCCTCTATACTCCCGCCAAATCGGTGGGCGTCTGGAGGTTTCAGCCATTCAGTTCCTGACCTGCGAAAGCGCGCCCATGGACTTCATCGGCGCAACGGAAATAAAAATGTTCCGTAACCAAGAGGCCGCCGTGACGGTGCTGCCCATGATCCCTTTGCCCAAAGGTATTGATGACAAAACTGCCAAACGCCCAAACAACTTGATATTGGTCATGGGCGGCAAGGATGCCATTGTCCTGAATATGGTGACGGGGCAGGAGACCATCGCCCTGCCCTCCCCCCGCATTCCCCATCACCTGATCGAAAAATGGGTGAAGGAAAAGAAGCAGCAGATATGGATTTGCGGAGCGGTGGAAGGGGAAATGAAGGAAATTGTGACCCGCCTGCAGGACGCCGGATTTGCCGGAAAAATTCTCTGGACAGGCAATCCCGCCGCCCGCGTCATGCCTAACTCGAAGGCGGAGTTTTCTGAGGATGGCAAGCCAGTTTTGAACGAAATGAATGCGGAAATCCTGCGCGATGACGCCTGGATCTTGTGGCAGGCAGGCGGAAAAGGCGCGATCAGATCGTTGCTAGTGGGCGCTGTGACAGTCCATAGCCCAAAAAAACTCGGGCGACTTATCCCCCAGAAATCAAAAAAATCTCCCACAGAAAACGTAGAAAAAATGATCAATGCCCATCGCAAAACCGGCAAACGGCGCGAGGATCAAGACGTTTATTACACTTCGCCTGACGAAGCTGGCGAATTTTTGAATGAAATCTTGAACGAAGCGGACGCACATGTGACAGGGCTGGTCGCCACCACCGGCACTGGCAAAACCCGCGCGATCGTGGCGCGCATGCTGATGGACACGGACCACGCGTACATCTACGGCGCACCGACCAATGACCTGGCCCAGGAGACTTTTCAAACGGCGCTCGAAATGCAGGAACAGATGATACAGAGTGACACTCTGAAACAACAGCGTTCCCTACGCTTCCATCAGCCGCGCAGCAAGGAAAATTGCCAGCGCTGGCAGGTCGTCACATTCCTGCAAAAAGAAAAGCGTGCACCATGGTCCCAGGCATGCCAAATGCAGGATCTCACGGATGGAATCCAGGGCAATTGCCCGCACGCCGAAGAGTGTAAAACAACAGGATATCTGTCGGGACTGGCTGAGTCCAAAAAAGCCGAGATCATTTTTACGGTTCATCAGTCCCTTACGGGCGATTCCTCGCTCTTGGGATTTGCAAGAAACGAACAAAACATGGAAGAACGGCTTATTATTGTCGATGAGTACATCCCCATGTTTTCAAAACTTGAAATTCGGGTGGACGATATTCTGAAAAATATTCTGTCGATGAATAAACGCATTGATTTGGCCTGGATTACCCGCTATTCCGAGCGCGCACTGGACCACCAAGTATACTCGTCTGACGAGCGCCGGAAGATGGCGGAGGACGGATATCACTGGTATGACCAGCAGTACCGCCCGGTCCTGCAAGGGATCATGGCGCAGGTCGCCGAGCACGCCGACCCGAAAAAAGACCAAAAGCCAAGCGACGTAAAAACTTCCGGCATTTGGGCAGACTTTATGAATGTCTATCAGACTCGCCCGAAATGGTTGGACCAAATGGATGGATCCACCCTGGGCGAGCGTCCCTACCTGGTGGGAAACCAGGATCAATGGATACTCCCCAGGCTCTGGTTGGACGCACTGTATGAAGCCCTAAAGAGCGACTTGGGCACGTTTTTTTACGACGGCAAGTTGATCATTGGCCGGGAGTCCGGCCTGTTCAAAACTCTTGTGAAGCAAGGTGGCTATCTGCTGGATGCAACCATGCCCCAGGGGCATCAAGCCGCCATAAGCCAGTTTCAGGGTGGAAAAAACAGAGAGAAAAAAGGCACCATCATCGATGTGCCGGTATCCCAGCCATTTTTGAAGATAATCCAGATACTTGATGGAAACAAACATGGACGGGC
>JAAOMR010000570.1 GCA_018853935.1 Acidithiobacillus ferrivorans | reverse complement strand
CGATGTGGCAGTTGGGCGCGCCCAGTAGCCGCTTTCGCCGTGATGCGGAAGAGGAGCTTGGGCATGCGCAGCGACTGATCGAGCGCATGCTGGTGTTGGGTATCCCTTCCAATGGTACTCAACTGCCGCCCATCCGACCGGGCCGTTCGCTGGAGGAAATGCTGTTGATCGACCGCGAGCTGGAGATCGAGGTCATCCGTCTGTACGAAGAAGCGGCCAACTACTGTGCCCGGGTGCGTGCAGCAGAGACGCAAACTTTATTCGCCGACCTGCTGCAAGAGGAGCTGGGTCACTTGCATGATCTGGATGGCATGTTGATCGAGATGCATCAAGGAGAGACGTCATGAATGCTGGAACTAATCCAAGTGCGGCAGCATCAGGGCCACAGGAACGTTTGTCCACGTTGAACTGGCGATTTGAGTTTGGAAACTACGCTGCGACGCGGCATTTTCTGGACCAAATGGCCGATCTGTCCAAACGCGAGGATTACTATCCAAATGTGAGCTTCGGCAAAACCTACGTCAACATCAGTATCGATGCCGAAGGTCAGGCTGCGCTGGCCGAGCGCAACTCCAGCTTCATGGGCGAGATGAAAGCGCTGGCCACTGCGGACAGGGCCTAAAGCGGCGGACCGA
>JAAOMR010000057.1 GCA_018853935.1 Acidithiobacillus ferrivorans | reverse complement strand
CCCTTGAGGTTTTCGGGAGTCTGCGCACGGCGGATTTCCAGCAGACGGTCGGAAGTCAGCACCGCAGCGACGCCACGACGGTTCAGGTCGTTCTCGTCTGCCAGCCCGGCGGAGACCAGGGCGTGTTTTTCGGTGGGCTGGAGATCCGCGAACGGGATCTGGCTGGACTGGTGCAGGGCGTAGTGCCCGGACGCGGACAGCACCGAGAGTTCCGCCTTGGCGGCAAGATAATCCTCCGCCGGGATGGTCATACGGCCAGTGGCGGCATCGTGGCTAAATCCCGCCTTGCCGGCGACGTCTGCCAGGTGCGGTGCGGACTTGAGCGGCATATCGGCAACTTTCACATCGAAGCGGTTGCGATGGGTCGGCTTCCATTGCTCCTGTCCATCCTTATCCACCACTTTTACGACGACCT
>JAAOMR010000569.1 GCA_018853935.1 Acidithiobacillus ferrivorans | reverse complement strand
TATGGACGCGGCGCGGGCGGCGATCCCACGGCCAGCGCCGTGGTGGCTGACCTGGTGGATGTGGCGCGGACCATGACCGCCGATCCCAGCAACCGGGTGCCCCATCTTGCCTTCCAGCCCAATGCCATGAGTATCTTGCCGCTGTTGCCCATGGCCGAGGTGGAGAGCGCTTATTATCTGCGCATTCGTGCCCGTAACCGCCCCGGTGTCCTGGCACAGGTGGCGACGATGCTGGCGGAATATGAGATTTCCATCGAAGCGCTGGTGCAGAAAGAGGCGCCGGAGGCAGACAGCGTGCCCATCGTCCTGCTGCTACACCGCTGCCGGGAGGGTGACCTGGAGCAGGCCATCGCCCGCATTGAAGCCCTGCCAGTGGTCGTTCAGCCCGTATTGCGTCTACGCGTCGAGAGTTTGGCGGAAGGGTGATCCATCCGTCAAACCGAATTTTGGCATTTCATTTTAAAATCAGGATAACTTCATGACCCGTTATACCGGCATCATCGACCACTACCGTGCTTTCCTGCCCCTGGCTCCCGAGACTCAGGCGGTGAGCCTGGGCGAGGGCAATACGCCGCTGATCGAATGCATCAATCTGCCCCGCCAGCTCGGCCTCGATATCCGCCTTTTCCTCAAATTTGAGGGCTTGAATCCCACCGGCTCCTTCAAGGACCGCGGCATGACCATGGCGGTGACCAAGGCCAAGGAAGAGGGCAGCGAGATGGTGATCTGCGCCTCTACCGGCAACACTTCGGCGGCCGCGGCGGCCTACGCGGCGCGGGCGGGAATGCGCGCTTTCGTGGTGATCCCGGAAGGCAAGATTGCCCTCGGCAAACTCTCCCAGGCGATGATGCATGGTGCCATGGTGTTGCAGATTCGCGGCAACTTCGATGCGGGCATGCAGATCGTCCAGGATGTCGCCGCCAATGCGCCCATCACTTTGGTGAACTCGGTGAATCCTTACCGCTTGCAGGGCCAGAAGACGGCGGCCTTCGAGATTGTCGAGGCGCTGGGCGAGGCGCCCGATTATCACGCCCTGCCCGTGGGCAATGCCGGTAATATCACCGCCCACTGGATGGGCTATTGTGAAGCCACTGACGGGCGGACTGACCAGTCCCAGTCTCTGACTGCTTCCTGCAAATTCTGCGATGGTGCTTGCACCTATGGTCACGGTAAGGCGGGCAAACGACCGAAGATGCTGGGCTTTCAGGCGGCAGGCAGTGCCCCCTTCATCGTTGGCCACTATGTGAAAGACCCCGAGACCATTGCCACGGCCATCCGTATCGGTCATCCCATGTCCTGGGATCAGGCGCATCGGGTGCAGGCGGAAAGCGGCGGCTGGTTTGGCGGTCATAGCGATGCCGAGATTCTGGAGGCGCAGCGCTGGCTGGCGCAACATGAGGGCGTTTTCTGCGAACCGGCTTCGGCGACTTCGGTGGCGGGGGTGGTGGCTGCGGCCCGCGCCGGAAGAATTGAAGCGGGCGCGACGGTGGTCTGTACCCTCACCGGGCATGGCCTCAAAGATCCTGATACCGCCATCGCTCAGGGTGGCGAAGTGCTCACCGTGGATGCCAGTCTGGAGGCCGTGCAGCGCGCCATCCTGGACCGCTGATGACTGATCTCTGCCTCTGGCTGTCGGGTTTGCGCGGCGTGCCGGAGGACGACCTGGGAGCGGTGCTGCCGCGTTACTGGGGGCGTGGGCGGGCGGAACGGTTAACGGCTGCTTCCTCTCTGGAGGTGGCAGGGCGTTTGCTGGGTTTCGCGGGGTTGTTGCCCGCTGCGGCATTGTTGGCAGAGTCTGAGGGCATAGCGACCGAAGGGCACTGGGTCATCGCCCTGGAGCCAGTGGCGTTTCGCGGACAGGCGGGGCGGGCGGTGTTACAGCCTCTGCCCGGCCTGGAAGAGGCTGCCGCCGCAGCCTTGTTTACGTCTGCTGTTGAGCATATGGCGGATACCCCCTGGATTCTGCGCCGCGGCGCCCGGCGCTGGTATGTGCTGGCCGCCGACACGCCCGATCTGCACTGTCCCGATCCCGAACAAGTCTGGGGCCGCGAGCCGCTGGCCCTGCAAGCCACCGGTGCCGATGCCCGGCGCTGGAATGCCTTCCTCAATGAGTTGCAGATGCTCCTCGCCGCCCATCCGGTGAATCAGGATGTCGATGCCAGCGATCAGGAACCCTGGTGTCTGTTCTGGGCCTGGGGGGAAGGGCGTTTGCCCTCTGTGCGGCCCGTTCCGAAGTGGCGGACCGTGGCGGCGGAGGCGGACTACCTGCAGGCCGCGGCCCGCTGGCTGGGTTTGCCACTGTCTTATCCCAAGGCGTTGCAGGCCGCAATAAAACTCCCCGATGATCTGCTTTGGGTCTGGTCCGGGGCCTGGCTTTATCCCGATGCGGCAAAGTCTTTCGCGGCGCTGGTCCCGGCCCTGCCGTCGTTGTGGCGGCGTGGCGGGCGCCTGGAGTGTCTGACGGGTGTGCTTGCCAGCGGTGATATAGAACGCCTTACGCTTCGCCGTGCAGATCGCTGGCGCTTCTGGCGTCGCCCGGCCCGGCCCGGTCATGCCTTGCCGGGGGTCTGGTAGATGGCTGAAACCGTGCGCATCGTCGACCGTCCGGTGGCAGCGGCGATATTGCACGCGGCGTTGCGTCTCGGATATACCCCGCTCCAGGCCCGGATTATTGCCGGTCGACTGAGTGATGCGGACGTGGCGAAGCTGCCGGCATTGTTGAGTCTGCAGTTGAGTGGCCTCACCCCGCCCGACTTGCTGCCCGATATCGACATCGCTTCTGAATGCATCGTCTCCGCCATAAAACAAGGGCTGCCCATCCTCCTGATTTCCGATTTCGACTGTGATGGCGCCTCGGCCCACGCGGTATTGAAATTGGCGTTCCGGGATTATTTTGGCGTTCCGGAACAGCGGATTCACAGCTATATCGGACATCGTCTGCGGGATGGCTACGGTGTCACCGAAACCCTGACCGACCGCATTATTGCGGAGGCCCCCCGTCCCGCCTTGATTATTACCGCGGATCAGGGGAGCACGGATCACGAACGGATTGCCCGGCTGCGGGATCATGGTTTTATCGTCGTCGTCACGGATCATCACGGCGTGCCCGCATCCGGGCCGCCCCCGGCGGCCGTGGCTTGTGTAAACCCGGTGCGCGACGATTCGGCGTTTCCCGATCCGTACATCGCCGGCGTGCATGTGGCGTGGCTGCTGTGCTGTGCGCTTCGTCAGCGACTTATTCGGGATGGCGACC
>JAAOMR010000568.1 GCA_018853935.1 Acidithiobacillus ferrivorans | reverse complement strand
ACTCCAGTGACGCGGGGTTGTGGCAGATTCTGGAAACCAAGAAGAAGTTCATTGATCAGGTACGCTATTACGATGGCAAGAGCAACAGTGTATCCGATCCTGATGCCCAGGCCATCGATCCCGCAGCGATCAAGGCCCAGGCATCCGGTCACGAAGTGCTCATGCTGGAAGTGCCGCTACGCTCCCGCGTGAAGCGACTGGAAATACTGAAACGCGGATACCGCGAGGAACAGCAACGCGCAGTTCAGCAGGCGACGCTGGCCCGCGAAAAACTACTGGAACTGACCGAGTCCGTAACGCCCAGAGTGCCGGAAGTGGTCGCACAAATGCGCGCCTTGCAGGAAACGCTGGAAACGGGCGGGGCTACACCCGAAATTATGACCGCCACCCAAAAAGAGGAAGATCCGGCATTCATCCCCTGGGGGCAGAGTGGTCGTGAACGTCTGGTGACCAAAAAGTTTTTCGTGGACAAATTCAACAAAACCATGAAAGACCTGAACAATCAGTCTGTGTCCTCGCATGAACGCGTGGGATTTATCGGCGGTTTTATCGTCGAACTGGAACAATTGTTCACGGCGGGATCCATGACCATTGAGTTGTATCCGCCCGATGCTAAACATATTCCCGCGCTGCATGTCAGCAGTACGAAATTCGATCCCCAAAAAAACGTGAATTTCCTGTCCCGTCTGGAAAACATGCTGGACATTTCCTCATGGGAATTCTCCATCCGCAATAAGGAACAGGCCTATCGGTCAGCCGTAGAACGGGGTGCGAGCGATCATGTCTTTGGTCAGGAGGAAGAACTACAGACGGCCCAACAGCAGCACCAACTGGCCAGCCGTTTGTTGCGTCTGAAAGTGCGCAAGCTGGATGGTCTGGAAGAACGTCTGACCGGCCTATTTTTGCAGGACATAAAAAAAACTATGCAGGACGTTCAGGAAACGAACACGGATACCGGAGAAACGGTCACGGTTTCCCGGTTGACGCACTCCAAAGAGCAGGAACGGGAAGCGCACCGGCAGGCGAAAACCTTTGTGCAGGAGATGATCGACGCCTTTTCGCGCCCGCCGCTGAC
>JAAOMR010000567.1 GCA_018853935.1 Acidithiobacillus ferrivorans | reverse complement strand
CGCATTTACCGATGACCACCATGCGCGACCATCGGGCCGATATCAACACGATTCCCTGGCGCTTCATGCCGCCCGATCAGGTTGTGCCCCCCCTTGCCCGCGCAAGCTACCTGGCCTTGGGCGGTTCCTGGGAGGAGCGCGGTGGCAATAACAGCGGGATGACCCAAATGCACGAATACCTGCCTTCCCTGCAGGCGCAGTGGGGGATCAATTGGCATATGGCGGCTTTTGCCCAGTTGTCATCGCCTGACCTGTATGGTGGCCAGCCGACCAACGGGCAGCTTCCGGCCTTTAATGTCGCCTCTAGCGCCACGGGGAGTGCTACCGGACACGTCTGGCAGACCCCCCAGTTTTTACTCGGCGTCGATAATCGTGAACCGCACCATCACTGGCGCGCCGCACTGGGTTGGACCTCGCCTTCGGGTATCGGGGGCGGGACGGTGCAAGGCTTGTTGCGCTACACCTTCATCCCATCGCACAGCGGCAGCAACTGGAGTGTCCATCTCTTGCGTAACAGCGTGCGGCAAACCCTCTTGTCCTACAACGGCGTGCAAGAGCACATTCATGCCACCGCCCACGGCCAATCCCT
>JAAOMR010000566.1 GCA_018853935.1 Acidithiobacillus ferrivorans | reverse complement strand
TCTCCATCGGCCCTGCGACCCGGGATGTAGTGCGCTGGCAGCTGGAGAGCAAACCCCATCCCGAGCAGGGATATCGTTCCTGCCTGGGCTTGCTCAGTCTTTCCCGCAGCTATGACAAAATCCGTCTGAATGCTGCTTGTCTCCGGGCGATGAAGGTGGGGTCCCCCACCACCAACAGCGTCAAATCCATCCTGCAACAGCGACTGGACCAGATACCGGAGACACCTCAAAAGGCGGCTCCATTGCCCGCTCACGACAACATCCGCGGACCCCGCTACT
>JAAOMR010000565.1 GCA_018853935.1 Acidithiobacillus ferrivorans | reverse complement strand
CGCTGTCGCCATATTCACCAGGGCATCCAGGGTAAACAGGTTGATCTTGCCGCGCACCAGGTCAGATACGCGTGGCTGAATATAAATTTTTTGTATGTTCCGGCAACCCCTAAACTTCCCTCATCACCCCATCAAAAGCCCCATACCCCATGACTGCATCACATTCATGGAGGTTTTTCATCATGGGCCGCACCGGACACCATCTTACCGGCCTCGCCGCCGGGCTTCTTGTCGCCGCCGCAGGCTGGCATGCGTTTGGAACATCTTCATTGGCCGCGATTCCCATGGGTTGGTCTGGCGGTTCCGCGCCGGACTGGTTGGAAATTGCCCATGCAGAGTTCTCCGGCTCACGGCAGAAATGGGTCCGGGTCTCGGTCATCCCGCACCGGACCATCACCCACTGGTGGCCTTTGTGGCTGGTGGCGGCAGCGCTGGTGGTGGCGTGGCCGGTTCACGTCCCGGCCATTCACCTGTTTGCGGACAGGGCTATCGAGATTGGCGACCTGCTGCGCATGGCGCTGGCGGGCTTCGCCGCCGGCGGCGTCATGCACCTGCTGATGGACGTGCCGAACCCAACCGGCATCCC
>JAAOMR010000564.1 GCA_018853935.1 Acidithiobacillus ferrivorans | reverse complement strand
TGCTGATGGTGTTTTGGACACTTCCCGCATCCGAAGCATAGCTGCCCGTCGTATTGGTGATAGGGTTAGTTGCCGTACTCAATGCGCCCTGTTCCGCATTCAGCACCGAACCGCTGGCACTGTTCAGCGCACCCTGTTCCAGTTGCGCGGGATTCAACGCGAAATTCAGGATGCCATTGCCCTGGCTGACCTCGTTATTCATCGTATTGGTCAACGTCGAACACGCCTGACTGATAATTTGTTGTTCCAGTTGCTGCAACAAAGTACCGATAAGGCTCGGATTGAAATAACTGGAGAGATTAAAACTGTCGAGAGTGCCCAGACAACCTTGTGCAAAGCTGGTTTGCGGACTCGGCGGTTGCGCCAGGGCCAGAGATTCCTGTGCCAGATTGCCGAAATGATTTTGTGCCGCGCAGGTGGACGGGCAGGAACTGCTGCAACCGCTGGTCGTGGTCGTGGTGGTCGCGATGGTCGCGGTGGTCGCACCCCCCGTTCCTACCCCCATCCAACCCAAAGCCAACAACACCCCTATGGTGATTCTGTGTTTTTTCATCGAAAAACTCCTCAAGATACCTTCTTCCCCTTGGTGCCGCAGTGTTTCAAAAATCCAAACCCTTGGTGCCGCAAGGCTTTCACCCCTGTTTTCGCTGGTGACGCAAGCGTTGCGGGGATGGGTAGTGACAGTTTACTCGCTTAGCTTTTGCAGACATGAGTGGTACCGTTAATGATTTTCTATTAGACTAAGTGGCAATTGACGTAAACAAAGCATCCAGATGGTAACGACCGAGAAACCATGAAAATTATGCCATTACTTCATCTTATACTATTTAATTGGGTCAGTGGAACAATAACCATTGTCTCCGCAGGACTTGCGCTGTATGCCACATGGACAAAGGTAAAAAATGTCAACGTCAAAACCAGAAAATCACAGATAGAACTCCTGGAATCCATGTTACAAATACTTGACCGAGATATGCCTTACGATAGATTACTAATTGAGTACCAATTTGAATCTCTATTTGGAATGAGACTTTCAGTTGAAGAAATAAAATTACTGGCCAAGTTACCATCACCGTTAAGAAGCATCAGATTACGGATAGAGTCTTCAGGAAAAATAAAATGCGAAGATTCAGTATTTACTTCGTTAATACGAGAATCAACGCTCAATATAGCAATTACTTTATGGAGTATATTTTATTGGTTTTTCGCAATACTGCTTGCGGTGTTTTACATTGCATTTCTTGCAACCCGTAATCCAATGTGGTTTTATGGAATTGGTGTGGCTATTTTCGCTATAGCATCATGGAACCTTTATTCAAAGGAATTTTATTCAGCAAAATTATTTTTATCCATAGATCATTAAACAAAGACCAGCCAAGTAAACCGGAACGCAAATTAGGCTCCACTCCACGATATGATTTTGCGCCCACGGAACTACGAACAAGGAAACGCCATAAAGAACCATCATGATAATGGATAGACCAATCCCTTGCGTCTTCTTCATGTTCGATTCTGACAGGTCTTCCCAAAACGCTTCCGAGAAAAATCTTTTTATCCATCGCATCAATTATTCCTCCGTTTGGGGAGACCCTGCTTTTAGGCATAGGGTTCCATGACACCTATCCAACAACTCAAGAATCCTTCCACCCCTTGGTGCCGCAAGGTTTTCAGAACGGTTGAGCCTTGGTGACGCAATAAAGCTCAGAACGTCATCCCCGGAAAGCTGGTGGATGGCGGTTTACGAAAATACATCTCCAGCATCATCTGATTGGAAACCAGCCAGTTAATGACCCGGTTCTCATCTTCCTGTAACTGCCTTTTCACATCCCATCGATTGGGCATCGCCAGAGAAATCAGGGGCAGACTGATGGACAGTGGCAATCGGACCAGCAGACGGTGCCATTCCACCGATTCCTGAAGCGCCTGAATTTTCCGCACGATGGCGGGGTCCGGTTCGTCGTGACTCACCCCTGCCGGGGCGCAGCCTCCTGCCGGGGTGCAGCCTCCTTCCATGATGACGGGCGGCATGGGAATCTCCTGCATGATCAGGTCCAATAGCGCATCCAGCCGGGAATTCAGGATGTCCCCGTACAGGATGAGGCCCATGTCCTGCACGTCTTCTCCCGCCTGCGCCTGATGCGTTTTCCACCATTGCGTACATATCTGCGGCCATTGACTCATGACAAATATCCTCCCCTTGCTAGGTGCAACCTTTACATGGATGGACCAGTGGACGCCCTGCCCAGATGGAAAATGCGTTTGATGGCTTCCATTAGCATCTGACCCAACTTCTGGATGTGTTCCAGGATCGCCTTTTTCTGCGGAGAATCCGGCTGATGGTTCACCGTATCGCCCAATTGATTCAGGGCATGGGCATTTTTCTGAAGCTGTTCCGGCGTCAATTTCTGGTTTTTCACATCCCGCTGACCGCGCTCGCTGAGATTTTGGATGCCATCATGAATCTCCGGTGTCAGTCCTTCCCTTTTCACCCGGTTGTTCATCACATTGATTTCATCGGGACTGACCGGGGCCTGATTTATCATGTCCATCACCCCCAGCGCGTCCCGCTTGGAAACCTGCGGCGCATCCGGCACGGGAGCATCCCTGCCGGGTGCATTTTCCGCCGTCGCCCCGGCAGAGGGTTGCGCCCCTGCAAGGGGTTCCTGATAGTGATGGTGCTGATGCACCCGGCTGAACAGGCCGAAACCACCTGGCTTCGACGCATCCTGCTTATCGGAAGATTGATTTTGCCCCTGTCCCTGCCCCTTCTGGTTCTTGCCGTTATTTGCCGCCTGGTTTTCCTGCTGCGCTTTCTGATCCTCCTGTTGCGCTTCCTGACCCTTCTGCTGCGCTTCCTGCGTTTTCTCCTGAACAACCGGCGTGGTTCTGCTATTTCCATCATCCGGTTTTATCGCGGCAGGGCGGTCTGCCGGGGCCACGTTCGGCGTGTTCTCATCACGGTATCCTTCCATGTCCTGGGGAGAGTTCGCCGTCGTCGCTGCCGGCTGCAAGACTGCCGCCTGTTGTTCGGCAGCCGTCGGGACAAGAACGGCCCCAGGTGCGGGTGCTGAATTCACAGCAGGTTCGGGAATAGGTACCCGCATCCGTGATGGATCGATGATTCCGTCGGGCGCGTATCGACTGATCTGATCGGCAACCGTCGCATAGTCGTACATGCCTGCCCGTTTGTGATCTATCAGAGTCTGCATGGCAGTGGCCAGCAGGTCCGGTCGTGTCTGCCATTGCTGCGCCAGATCTTCCTGCACCACGCCATTGTGCAGCAGGTCCTGGAGCGTAGACTGATCAATGATCTGGCGGTCGATGGCCTGCCCGGTTTCGGCGTTG
>JAAOMR010000563.1 GCA_018853935.1 Acidithiobacillus ferrivorans | reverse complement strand
CCAAGAAAGCCGTCGAAGAACTGACCCAGATCGGCATCTCTCCCTACTGCCTGAGCCTCGATCCCCGGGCTGACCAGTACGTATCCCGCATTTTTGGCGCGAACAACTATGTGGTTCTGGATCATGTGCAGAGATTGCCCGAAAAATTGCCGATGCTCTACATGGGACTCACCCGATGAAAAACCAGCCGAACGATGATGGGTAAACGCTTTGTTCAGGGTCAGGAATTACCGGAGCCGGTGCCGGTGATGCGGCGCCGGGAATGGAAATCTTTCCGTACAGGATTCATTCGGGGGATAGCGTTATGCCTTTGGTGCACATGAAAGATCTGCTGAACCATGCCTATGCGCACGGATACGCGGTAGGTGCTTTCGACGTCGTGAGTCTGGAGTTCGTCGAGGGCGTCATGGCCGCTGCCGAGCGGTCTCGCGCCCCGGTAATCCTCTCTCTGGCCGAATCGCACCTGGAGCACTACGATTTCGAGCTGCTGATGTCAGGGGTAGAGGCAGCGGCACGTCGTAGCGCGGTGCCGGTAGCCCTCCATTTTGACCGTGGAGCGAACTTGGAAGCGGCGGTGCGGGCTATCCGCCTGGGTTGCAACGGCGTGATGGTAGATGCCGCCCAATCCACTTTCGCTCAAAATTTGACGCGTACGAAGGCCGTGGTCGAAATGGCCCATGCCTGCGGTGTGCCGGTCGAAGGGGATTTGGGTTACATCCCCGACGCAGAGGACATAGACGCCCAACGGCGTCCTGCCACGTTACCCTACACCACCGTGGCCGAGG
>JAAOMR010000562.1 GCA_018853935.1 Acidithiobacillus ferrivorans | reverse complement strand
AAGAGCATGACGATCCCGGTGATGATGTTGTAAAAGGTCGTATCACTGCTCAATCCACCAAAGGCGCTGCCATTATTGTTGGCGGGACTGGTAATGGCATAGAGGATCTCGCTGAAACCATGCGCCCCGGGATTAAGGGCCCCGGCCCGTCCGGCGCTCGTACTCACGGCGATCGCCGTACCGATCAAGACCAGTAATGGCATGATGAGGATGGCCAGTGAGGCCATTTTAATCTCAAAGGACTCGATTTTTTTACCGAGAAATTCTGGCGTACGCCCCACCAGGAGGCCACCCAGAAATACCGTGAAGATCGCAAAAGCGAGCATGGTTGCTAATCCCGTACCAGCGCCGCCAATCACGGTCTCTCCCAGATCCATAAAGAAGATATTAACACCACCAGACAGGGGCATAAGCGAATCATAAGCGCAATCCGCAAGGCCGGATGACGTGGCGGTGGCAAGGCTCGAAAATAGGTCTGAAGCCGCCACTCCAAAACGATCTTCGACCCCATCCATATTACCGCCACCGGCCAGCACTGCGGTATGCGCCTGTGTGACATGTAGCGTATTGAATAGTGGATTGCCCACGAGATCGACATGCTCGCTCAAAAGAGTCAACGGTACAAAGATCACCAGCATCGCGATTAATAGCGCCCAAGCTGTACCTTTAGCCTTGGCTATATGACCAAACATAAACACGATAGCTATCGGGATCAAAATCATGCCAATCATATATAAAAAATTAGTCAGTGCGGTTGGATTTGCATACGGATGAGCAAAGCTGGCAGCGAAAAATCCTTCACCGTTATTGCACAACACACCGATGGATGCCAGTGAAGCCACCGGTCCCATCGCGATCATCTGTTGAGTGATTTCTTTTCCCCCGCTTTGGAATGGTGCAATCAAATGGACCTGCACATAAGGCCCAAAGGTTTGGGTAACGCCCTGTTGAACGAAAATCAGCGCCAGTATGATCGACATGGGGATCAGAATGTAGATAATAATGCGGGTAATATCGACCCAAAAATTGCCTATCTTCGTGGTTTTTTGTCGTACTATGCCACGAATAATGACCAGAACGATGGCAATACCGCTTGCTCCACCGATAAAATTCAGATCTGTATAGGGCAGCATCTGCGATAGATAACTCAGCGTCGTTTCACCACCATAATCCTGCCAGTTAGTGGTGGTTATCGCAGCAATGGCGGAGTTGAAAGCCGTGCCAATGGAGGTTCCCTGTAGATGCTGCGGATTCAGCGGCAAGACGCCTTGTGCTTGAAAAATAATATACATAAAAAAAACGCCGAGCATATTGAAAAGTAATATGGACAGGGAATAGCGTTTCCATCCCATTTCATCGTCGACCTTTACTCCGGTCAGACGATATATTCCTTTTTCCAGCGGTCCCAGGAAGGAGGTGGCCCAGAATCGATGACCTTCAACAACACGATACATATAGTGGCCCAACGGCAATGCCAGAAGAATTGACAATGTCAGGACTGCAAC
>JAAOMR010000561.1 GCA_018853935.1 Acidithiobacillus ferrivorans | reverse complement strand
GCCCAGGTGCTCGCCGCCGCCCGCGCCTTTGCAGTGAACCGTAACATGCTACCGCTCGGTCATCGCTGGAATATCACCAGCAGTGACCAAATAACGGGCTTGAATTTCGGACCGCAGAATGCCGCTTATCCAGGTCAAGTGATCCGCTTGGGTGATCTGCAGGGTGCCCATTCGACCTTGAGCAAACCCCACGGTACCGCGGATATCGACTTCTGGATGCCGGGCGGCCTCTTTGCCTCGCGCCAGAGCAATTTGAAAATGAAATTGACCATGGCTACG
>JAAOMR010000560.1 GCA_018853935.1 Acidithiobacillus ferrivorans | reverse complement strand
TCGCTGGGGATGTCGCGCATACCAAACAAGGTTTGCGCATTGCTCATGCCCCGGGTTTCGCTCATGGCGATTTGATGTGTCAGGAAAGAAGGGCATTGGGTATAAAACACCGAGAATGCGCCTAACAAGGCATCTTCCATGCGATAAGTGCAATTTTTGCCGGTCCGGTTGTCTGGGAAGTCACGCGCCAACGCTCTGAGTACGGCGATTTGCTCTGGCATGCGAAGGGCTTGCTGAGGAGAAACAACGGGACAGGCCATACGTTCTCACTGGAATGACATTA
>JAAOMR010000056.1 GCA_018853935.1 Acidithiobacillus ferrivorans | reverse complement strand
ACGCCCTGGTCTCCGCCGGGCTGGCAGACGAGAACGACCTGAACCGTCGTGGCGTCGCTGCGGTGCTGACTTCCGACCGTCTGCTGGAAATCCGCCGTGCGCAGACTCCCGAAAACCTCAAGGGCGCTGCCGTTCAGCCGGGTTACGAAAAAGCCGCCGCACAACCCGATCGTGAACCTGTCCAGGAACCGGCGCAGGCCAAGGCCCAGGATCTCGCCCAGGAACAGGACCAAAAGCGCATCCTGGTTCGCAACGAGGATCAGCAGTCCCAGGAGAAGAAA
>JAAOMR010000559.1 GCA_018853935.1 Acidithiobacillus ferrivorans | reverse complement strand
CTGATCGTGGCTTTTCTGGATTATCGTCACCGTATGTGGATGCCCTGGTTTCAGGATGCACTCCAAAGGCATGGCAACAATCTTCTGGCCATTGCACCGGTTTTACAGGAATGGTTTACCGACCATTCTTTTAGGGGATGTGCCTTCATCAATGCGCTGGGGGAGATGGGGGGGGCAATGCCCGAAGTTGTGCATAGAGTAAATCAGCACAAAGCGGGACTGCGCAAAGTGATTGAGGGCCTGCTACCTGAGAATTGCGATCGGGAAGATTTGGCGAGCGCCGTCGCCATGGCTATAGATGGTGCCGTAGTCCGGGCCGAGTGGGGAGAGCCGACAGAAGCGATCCATGGATTTAACCACTTAATAGCAGCAATTCTCAATATGGCCAAGAGCCCTTTTTTATTGGGTAGCGTCGCCGTGTGAATGATTCGGTTTTTGAGGTGGACGGTGAGCGCTGGACAAATCTATCTGTTTAACGTATAAGAGTTT
>JAAOMR010000558.1 GCA_018853935.1 Acidithiobacillus ferrivorans | reverse complement strand
GATGGACAGGTACTGCAAAAGTCGCTGCACGCGGGCGAACCGGTTCTGCAAGGTGAAAAATGGGTTGCCAGCAAGTGGATACGGGAACGGGCATACGTTTAACACCGAACGAAAACAAAACCTAATCCATAACCTGCAATAACAGACATAACCGACTGGAGAATAACTCTCTTTTGGAGGAAATCATGGCTAATGCTAATCATAACATCTACCAGATCGCCAAAGCACAAGGAGACATGACCCGCGTGGTCTGGCCCGCCCTGGGTCTTTTTTTGATGATCTCCCTCATCGGCTTCTGGGTTGCTACCGAGTATGCAGCCTGGGC
>JAAOMR010000557.1 GCA_018853935.1 Acidithiobacillus ferrivorans | reverse complement strand
CAGCCACATACTGAGCGGGTATAAAGGTGCGGGCATGGTTTTCACCAAAGACATAGCGGATATCGAGCCCTGCCTGGGCCTGTTGAAAAGCGGGGTTAGCCTGATAGGAAGCGCCCGCATCGAGATACCAGTGGGTACTGATCCGCTGTGTCAGCACCACATTGACCGATCCCGCGATATTACTGCCACTGGAGGCCGTGTAGGGAGACAGGGACAGGCCCTGTGCGCTCAGTTGCGGGGTTATCTGATGGCGCAGCGGGCTAAAG
>JAAOMR010000556.1 GCA_018853935.1 Acidithiobacillus ferrivorans | reverse complement strand
CCGTGGTCTTCTATGACCTCACCACGATCCGCAGTGAAGGCCTGGTCACGGTTCCCCAGGACGTCCGTCAATTCGGGATGGCCAAGGAAGGTCTGATCGCTCGCCAGTTCATGCTGGGGGTCGTGCAGACTGCAGAGGGTTTGCCGATCTACCATGAGGTCTTCGATGGCAACACCGCTGAGACCAAAACGCTGCTGCCGACCCTGGGCAAAGTGCTGGAGCGCTTTCCGATAGTGCGGCGCCTGGTGCTCATCGCGGATCGCGGGTTGTTGAGTCTGGACAATCTGGCAGCCCTGCAGGCGATTCGGCTGGCCAACGGGCAGTCGCTGGAGTTTATCCTGGCCGTACCGGGGCGGCGGTACCATGAGTTTACCGATCTGCTGGATAGTTTCCAGCGGGAGTCGTGCAACACTGCCACTGAAGAAGTCATCGGTGAGCGCACCTGGAACGACCTGCGGCTGGTTATCGCCCATGATCCCATGACGGCGGCGG
>JAAOMR010000555.1 GCA_018853935.1 Acidithiobacillus ferrivorans | reverse complement strand
CCCACTGGTCGCCCTGAGTAATCAGCGCTTCGATCCGCGCATTCCGCTTGGCGGTCTGGTCCGCCGCCGTCATGGGATCATGGGCGATAACCAGCCGCAGGTCGTTCCAGGTGCGCTCACCGATAACTTCTTCAGTGGCAGTGTTGCACGACTCCCGCTGGAAACTATCCAGCAGATCGGTAAATTCATGGTACCGCCGCCCCGGTACGGCCAGGATAAACTCCAGCGACTGCCCGTTGGCCAGCCGAATCGCCTGCAGGGCTGCCAGATTGTCCAGACTCAACAACCCGCGATCCGCGATGAGCACCAGGCGCCGCACTGTCGGAAAGCGCTCCAGCACTTTGCCCAGGGTCGGCAGCAGCGTTTTGGTCTCAGCGGTGTTGCCATC
>JAAOMR010000554.1 GCA_018853935.1 Acidithiobacillus ferrivorans | reverse complement strand
GTTGCCTCCGTCGGAACTGGAAATACAGCTATTACGGAAACGATGCGCGATTACCCGATAGCGCGACACCATGTAGGGAATGAGGTCGTTACCGAAATCATGGGTAGAGTCGTGGCTGTCGGAATCGCGGATGAGCTGTTCATAGAGAAAGTCGGTATTGAACACGTAGACACCCATGCTTGCCAGGGCGCGATCGGGATTGCCAGGAATGGGGACCGGGTCCTGGGGTTTTTCGGCAAAGGCGATGACACGATCCTCGCTGTTGACGGACATCACGCCGAAGGACTTGGCTTCTCCCAGCGGCACCTCAATGCAGGCGACACTCATGTCGGCCTGGCTTTGGACGTGCTCGGCAAGCATCTGTCCGTAATCCATTTTATAAATATGATCACCCGCCAGGATAATCAC
>JAAOMR010000553.1 GCA_018853935.1 Acidithiobacillus ferrivorans | reverse complement strand
TCGCTTTACCGCCTCGCCCCGGCATGCCGACGTACTCACCGTGAGCGGACCAGTGACCCGCCATATGGTCGCCGCCTTACAAGACTGCCACAACGCCATGCCTGAACCCCGGAAGGTCATCGCCATTGGCGATTGCGCCGGTTGCGGCGGCGTGTTCCAGGGCAGTTATGCAGTCATGGGCGGCGTCGCAGAGGTCTTGCCGGTGGATCTGCAGATACCAGGCTGTCCGCCGGATCCTGACGCCCTGCTGCGGGGACTTTTGCAGGTGTCCGGGGAGCGGATAGAGCGCTGATACGAGCTATGGTCCTGACCCTCACAGGTTGAGCACTGCCCGGCAAAGCGCGGGCAGAAGCAATTCATAATGCTTTACTTATTGGTTTAATAATATTTTTCTGCTTATGTCAGCAGTATTGTTAGTGCTAAAATGGGCGGGCCTATTTTTATTAAAAATATTCTGCTTGTAAATATCCGTTAGCCGGATCAGCTGTGCAGTTGGCGACAAAATCAATTTTTCCTATCTTAATATGCACATAAAAGGAGTAATCATGGATCAATCTAATCGTTATGCCGATCTTTCTCTGCGAGAAAACGATCTTATAAGCAATGGCAAACACATTCTGGTAGCCTATAAAATGAAGCCCAAAGCGGGCCACGGCTATCTCGAAGCTGCCGCCCACTTTGCCGCAGAATCGTCTACCGGCACCAACGTCGAAGTATCGACCACCGACGACTTCACCAAGGGCGTGGACGCACTGGTCTATCACATCGACGAAGCCGCCGATGATATGCGCATCGCCTATCCGCTGGAGCTGTTCGACCGCAACGTCACCGATGGCCGCATGATGATCGTCTCCTTCCTGACTCTGGTCATCGGCAACAACCAGGGCATGGGCGACATCGAGCACGGTCAGATGATCGACTTTTTCATGCCACCGCGCGCCATCCAGTTGTTTGACGGCCCGGCCAAGGACATCTCTGACCTGTGGCGTATCCTCGGTCGCCCGGTCCAGAACGGCGGCTATATTGCTGGCACGATCATCAAGCCCAAGCTGGGTCTGCGCCCCGAACCATTTGCCGCAGCGGCCTACCAGTTCTGGCTCGGTGGCGACTTTATCAAGAATGACGAACCCCAGGGCAACCAGGTCTTCGCCCCGGTGAAAAAAACCATCCCGCTGGTCTATGACGCCATGAAACGCGCCATGGACGAAACCGGTGCGGCCAAGCTGTTTTCCATGAACATCACTGCCGACGACCACTACGAAATGTGCGCCCGCGCTGACTTCGCCCTGGAAACCTTCGGTCCCGATGCCGACAAACTGGCCTTTCTGGTGGACGGTTTCGTGGGTGGCCCCGGCATGATCACTACGGCGCGCCGCCAGTACCCCGGGCAGTACCTGCACTACCATCGCGCCGGGCACGGCATGATCACCTCGCCCAGCGCCAATCGCGGCTACACCGCCTTCGTGCTGGCTAAAATGGCCCGCCTGCAGGGTGCCTCCGGTATTCATGTGGGCACCATGGGCTACGGCAAGATGGAGGGCGGTGCTGACGACCGCAACATCGCCTACATGATCGAGCGCGACAGTTGTGACGGCCCCGTCTACCATCAGGAGTGGTACGGCATGAAGCCCACCACGCCCATCATCTCCGGCGGCATGAATGCCCTGCGCCTGCCCGGTTTCTTCGAGAATCTCGGCCACGGCAACGTGATCAACACGGCAGGTGGCGGCGCCTACGGTCATATCGACAGCCCGGCGGCTGGCGCGGTCTCCCTGCGGCAGGCTTACGAATGCTGGAAGGCGGGAGCTGATCCCATTGCGTACGCCAGGGAGCACCAGGAATTCGCACGGGCCTTCGAATCCTTCCCCGGTGATGCCGACAAGCTCTACCCAGGCTGGCGCGAAAAGCTGGGCGTACACAAGTAGGCCCTCGACCGGTTCCGATAAAGCGGTAAAGCGGGTGAAAACGCTCCCATCCGGGGGCGTTTTCATTGCAAGCGAGGTCCCGCAGCCCGTTTTAAAATCCACCTTTTCCCGTTTGACGCCGCTGGCGCCGAACCCAGAACGGAGCACCGCATGACTGCAACAGATTCCTCCATCCTCAATCAGTATCGGGTAGGCAAGGAGCCATTTTACCAAGCTCAGCATGACGAAGTGGCCCTGTTTGAGGCCGCTTATCGCAAGCGCTTGCCGGTGATGGTCAAGGGACCGACCGGCTGCGGCAAATCCCGCTTTGTCGAATACATGGCCTGGCGGCTGGGCAAAGCACTGATCACCGTGGCCTGCAATGAGGACATGACCGCCGCCGATCTGGTCGGCCGCTGGCTGCTGGACAAAGACGGTACCCGCTGGCAGGACGGCCCGCTGACGGTGGCCGCGCGCTACGGCGCCATCTGCTATCTAGATGAGATTGTCGAAGCACGTCAGGATACCACCGTAGTGATCCACCCGCTCACCGATCATCGGCGCGCCTTGCCGCTGGACAAAAAGGGTGAGCTGATCAGCGCCCACGCTGATTTTCAGATAGTGATTTCCTACAATCCCGGCTACCAGTCGCTGATGAAGGATCTCAAGCAATCTACCAAGCAGCGCTTTACCGGCTTCGAGTTCGACTATCCCAACGCCGAACTGGAAAGCGAGATTCTGGTGAAGGAAACCGGCGTGGCAAGCACCATAGCCGCCCAACTGGTCACGGTGGCCGCCACTGCCCGCCGTCTCAAGGGGCATGGCCTCGATGAGGGCATCTCCACCCGGCTCCTGGTCTATGCAGCGCTGCTGATTGACGATGGAGTAGCGCCGCGTTCGGCCTGCCGCATGGCTTTGGTTCAGCCCATCACCGACGATGCCGACATTCGTGCGACACTGGAACACGCCATCGACATGACTTTCGCCTGAAACATCGCCGTACGGGATACCCATGACTGACCACCTGCACAACACCGCTCTGCCGCCACAATTGGCAGCGGCCTACCGGGACCAGCTCGACTGCCGCTTTCCCCGGGTCGGCGAGGTCTTTCCCGATTGTATCGCCAAAGCCGCCGCCAGCCTCAGCCCGGCGGGGATGAGCGCGTATATCGATGCGGCGCGGACGCTCTGCAAACTCGGGCGGGGTGAAGAACCGGTCCTGATTTTTCTCGAAGAGTGGCCGGATATCGGCACGGCGCTGGGCGATTCGGCTCTGGAGCCGGTCATGCAGATGGTGCAGCACATGCAACGTTCGCCGAACGGCAACGCCATTGGCGGATTTCTGCAAACCCTGGCACCGGTCACCCGCGCCCTGCAGAGCCGCGCGTTGCTGAGAGATTACCTGAATACGCTACGCGACATGATGGAACGGACCACCGGCTCCATCCACGGCCATCATCAGACCCACCCCAGCCCCGGCCTACCCGACCTGCTGCGCCAGGCACCCACTTTACTACAGTGCTTGACGGTGGATGGCCTGCGCAACTGGGTGAACTACGGCGTGCGTAATTATCTCCAGCACCCTGAACGCCAAAAAGATTTCTTCTCACTACAGTCGGCTGACAGCCGGGCGGTGATGCAGCGCGAACGGCATGGCACCCTGCTGGTGGATGTCGAACGCAAGCTGGATCTCTATCTGCGCGGACTGTGGCAGGACAGCGAAGTACTGGTACCCTATTCCACCGCTTTTGCGACGCTGCGCAAGCCGCAGCCTTACTATGACTCACTCGGTATGCGGCTGCCGGATGTGCTGGACGATCTGCCGGGCGCCCGTGCCCTGGACCGTTATCGCGCGACGCTGGCGCACATGGTCGGCCACCGGCGCTGGTCAACGCCGCAGATAGCGGATAACTGGAGCCCGTTCCAGCGCCTGGCAGTGGAGTTTTTCGAGGATGCCCGCATCGACACCCTGCTCATCCAGACCTATCCCGGCCTGCGGGCGCTATTCCTCGCGCTGCACCCCAAACCTGCTGAAGAGGCCTGCGATCCAGAGACCACCTCCTGCCTGCGCCATCGCTTGACGATGCTATCGCGAGCGCTGCTCGACCCGGAACACGGCTACCGTAACCCCGTACTCAAAGACTTTGTCGAGCGCTTCCAGGCGGAGATCGTGGGCGGGAATGCCGACACGGCGAGCATGGCCCGGCTGGCACTGGATTATGTCACCACCACGCGCCGCCAGAGCGATCAGTTCGCCAAAATGCATTTCGCCGATACCGAAATCAACTACCGTGACGACAATCGCGGGCTGTGGCGCTTCATTGAGGCGGGCGACGAAGAAGAGTCCTTCGACGAGGAGCGCCGCACGGCGCCGGATCCTGAAGCGCAGGGCCTGCCGCCACGCCACTATCCTGAGTGGGATTACCAAA
>JAAOMR010000552.1 GCA_018853935.1 Acidithiobacillus ferrivorans | reverse complement strand
GATTCCCCTTCAGGATGGCAAGGTGCCCTTGGGTATAAATGGGATTGTTCCACGGGCGTATCACCTCCTGATCCGTACGCGCTTCGCTCGGCACATCCTGCAAAACTTCCGCAAGTGTCTGACCGCTGATGGTCAGCGCATCGCCGTGCAACACGCCGTGGGCGAGCAGTATTTTCATCACTTGGGGAATGCCGCCCGCCCGATGCAGGTCGGTGGCGACGAAGCGGCCCGATGGTTTCAGGTCGCAGA
>JAAOMR010000551.1 GCA_018853935.1 Acidithiobacillus ferrivorans | reverse complement strand
TATAGCCAGGCCCCGCTCATCCAGCGCAGCATTCATACCCTGACCGGCAAGTTGCTGGAAGAATCCCTGGCGGTGGCGCTCATCTCCCTGCTCTTTCTGCTGCGCGCGCGTTCGGCGCTGGTGGCCCTCGTCGCCCTGCCGCTGGGAATACTGGCCGCCATCCTCATCATGTGGGCCATGGGTGTCCCCGCCAACATCATGTCCCTGGGCGGCATCGCCATTGCCATCGGCGTGATGATGGATGCCCCCGTGGTCATGATCGAAAACATGC
>JAAOMR010000550.1 GCA_018853935.1 Acidithiobacillus ferrivorans | reverse complement strand
CCTGCTGTCCTTCCAGCCCCAGTTTGCCAAAAGAGGGGAAAGTCTGACTCAGGCCCACGCTCAGCATGCTCATCTGCTGCTGGTTCATGGAGAAGCTGTTGAGGGGCAGGTTTGCGGCACCGAGATCAAGATGCGGATCGGGCAACTGGGCCACCGCCACGGCTTTGTGCCGCAATTCCGCAATCTTTTGGGTCAAGGCGCCGAGACCGGGATTTTGCCGCAGGGCAATTGCTTCCGCGCTCTGCAGGCTCAATGGGGCGGCACTGGCATAAGGGCCGCACACCATCATCAGCATGACGGGAAGGGAAAGTGGCCCTGAGCCCCTGCGAATAGCCGCAACCCACGTTAGAAAATATTTATTTCCAGAACTTCTTTGCACATCGCTCATATAGCCTCCACATACGGCCCGAGTTAGGGCCGAAGACGCGAATTTCCTGTCCGGCGCGACTATGTGCGCAGGACTACGGATTCAGGCAGGAGGCTAAATGAGAAAACGAACTGCAGAGAGTGGGGGAAGACCAGTGTGGGCTGCAACGCGGAGAAAGTGTGGAACGGGCTTAGGAGAAGAGAGGGTGATCCAGGATGCAACGGAAACGGCCAAGGCTGACATGGCGGGGGTGACGTTGTGGGCACCCTCCGCTACCGGCGTCATCATATCGTGGTGGCAACAAGCAGTTAGGCAAGCTCCTTGCTGCTGGGCCGGAACACCAAGGGCCTGTTCGCAACGCGGCATTTGTGTGCCGTGTGCGGCTACTCCTGTCATCGACAGGGCGCACAGGGCCGGAGCAGCGTCTACGGGTGCCACCATCCAAGGCAACAGTAGAAGCAAGACCATAAAGGCTATCCGGCGAACGAACAGGCGAAAACCGCGCACAGCACTCCAATCTCGAAACGTTAGTCAGGCTATCACAACTCAACGACCATCAAATGTCAACGCTCCCCCGACTGCACGGTAGGTTTGTCCAGCCAACAAATCGAATGTAAACCAACCCAGTAACCCCCAATCCTTCACCCTTGGCCAGACGATCGGTTTGCTGCCAAACCCAAGGTGGGAGCCCGTGTGCGTGAATTGCGCCCGCGGGGATCTGTGCTGGGGGGGCAGTAATGGGCATCTCTACTGCGATTACTATTACTTTAAATAGAAAAATGGATTCTGCCGATGTTAAGAATAATGCACCATAATAGTGCATATGTGCATCCATAATGGTGCACTCCTGATCTGTATTGGTTCGCAGGGTGCCGCCCCAATATCTTCCAAACCTTTTTTTGCAGGTTTACAACCAAAAAAATAATATTGTAGCATATGGCACAAATCATGCTTTGTGCATTCTGCCATTTAACGAAAAAGGAGCACCCGATGAGTACGTTCAGCATCACAAAACATCCCTGCACCGGTAGCAAACGGAAGTTAACAATCCTTGCTGTCGCGGTTTTATCCACACTGGCCCTGGTATCAGACACCGCTCAAGCTGCGCCCCTGCCCATGCCAGCAATGACCGGGCCGCTGCAGACACCGTCGCCTTTTCAGTTCAACGCCGGCCCACTCGGAAAACTGGATGTCACTGGCGTGATGAGCGGCATGGGCGTCTGGCAGGATAACCCTGTCCCCGGCGATCGGTTCACCCGCGCTGATATCAGCAATGGCCAGATCTTCATCCAGAAAACGCACGGGCTGATCCAGTTCTTTCTCCAGGCCGGTGCCTACAACATGCCCGCCTTGGGCACGCCGTTTCTCTCCACAGGGAACACCACCAGCGGTTATTACGGCGCATTGCCGCAAGCCTATTTGAAGATCGCGCCCACCAAGAATTTCTCAGTGCTGATCGGCAAGCTCCCCACCTTGATCGGCGCGGAATACACCTTTACCTTCGAGAACATGAACATTCAGCGCGGCTTGTTGTGGAACCAGGAAAACGCTGTCAATCGCGGGGTGCAAGTCAACTACAGCGTAGGACCATTGAGTGCTTCCCTGGCATGGAGTGACGGTTTTTACTCCAACCGCTACAACTGGCTCTCCGGTTCCCTGTCCTACACCATCAACTCCGCCAACACCGTGAGCTTCGTGGGCATGGGCAATGCGGGGCAGACGGGTTATTCCAGTCTCGCTACCCCGGTCTATCAAAACAACAGCGACATCTACAACCTGATCTATACCTATAGTTCGGGTCCATGGATGATTCAGCCCTACCTCCAGTACACCCATGTATCAGCCAACCCCGCTATCGGTGTGGGACACAGCACGGCGACCAAGGGCGCGGCTCTCCTGGCGAGTTATAGCCTCACCCCTCACGTTACTCTGGCCGCCCGGGCCGAATATATCGCAAGCACCGGCAATACCACCGATGGTGCGGTCAACCTGATGTATGGGCCCGGCAGTAAGGCATGGTCCATCACCGTAACGCCCACCTACCAGGATCATGATTTCTTCGCCCGCGCCGAGTTTTCCTACGTACAGGCGAGCAGCTACACCCAGGGCGATGTTTTTGGTCCGCAAGGGAATAATCCTACCCAGGCTAGAGCCCTCGTCGAAACCGGATTCCTGTTTTAAGAAGCAGCAAGCTGGCGTTGACTATTGGTGTTTATGCCCCTACCTTACGTCCTAAGGGGCACACGTCAGCGACATGTTATAGAGTCACATGGTGAATCAACGAACACGAAGGTCTGGTCTGAGGTCCAGCATGAATAGCCTTGCACAAGTGCGGACTTCTGGTATCGCCCGGCGACTCGGAAAAACCTGCTCTCACATAATTCCATTTCAATGGGTTGAAATGGAACATATTTGGGATAATGGGTTTTTTCGAGGTGTCCTACCTGTCTTTTCAAAGACACACAGCTTACTTGCAGTATACCTTTGCAACGACGAGGCAGGGGTATGCTACAATTCCACACGAAAGGAAGGAACTACAGATGTTACCATCACCAGCCGGCAAGCAGGAAGATAAAAAACTTGCGGTCACAAGTCAAAAGCTGTCACTTGCCACGCACTATCATCAAACAGGTCGGCTGAAGGAGGCCGAACAGCTTTATCGAAACATTCTTGTGGAACAACCGAACCACGCCGAGGTTAATAGCAATATGGGGGTGCTGGCAAGCCAAACAGGCCGCGTCAATGACGCTTTATATTTTTTTCAGACGGCACTGAGTTCGGATCCAAAAAACGGGAAAACCTGGGCTAATTATATGATGTTGCTTTACAATACAGGACGCATTCAAGAGGCCAGCTCCGCCCTGCAACAGTCATTGGCAATTGACAAAAACTTTTCCTTGGCGTTTGAGGGCGTTTATAATCAAGCACTGAACTTACAGTGCTGGCGGGATGTTGAAAACATTTTACGTAATTTAATCGCCATAAAAAATAGCCCATCAAATGAGATGGCTATGCTAGGTGAAGTGCTTCGTCGGCAAGGTAATTTATTGGATGCCGAACGTGTTCTCTACGATGCTCTTAATATTAATGAAAACAATGTTGCAGCGCTCCATAATTTATCAGTTTTGCTGCTGTATCAGAATAGATATTCTGAGGCTGAGGATGCAATTAGGAAGGTTTTATCCTTAATGCCGGACAATGCCGAAAGTATCTTTGTACTGGGCGCGATATCTGTAGGAAAGAAGTGCCTTTCGGAAGCTGAAATGGCCTTCCGAAAGGCACTTTCCATTAAACCTGCATATCCGGAAGCGTTAATGAACCTCGGTGTCATGCTCAGCGACCAAGGGCGCATGGATGAGGCGATAGGCACTTTCCGAAAAGCCCTAATTATCAAACCAGGCTACCTGGAAGCGCTAATGAGGCTCGGTGTTGCACTAGGCTATCAGGGTCGCATGGATGAGGCAGAAAGCACACTCAGAAAGGCTCTTGCTATCAAATCTGATTATCCAGAGGCCATTATGAATCTGGGCGTTATACTTGGCCATGAAGGTCGATGGGAAGAAACCGAAACTCTCCTCCGGCAAGCACTCGCCATCAAACCGGATTATCCAGAAGCATTAATGAACCTAGGCGCCGCCCTCAGCAAACAAGGCCGTTGCTTAGACGAAGCCGAAACTATCCTCCGACAAGCACTCGCTATCCAGCCGGACCATGCTGACGCATTGGTAAACTTGGGTGCCACACTCAACAAACAAGGCCGCTGGGACGAAGCAGAAACCATTCTCCGGCAGGCCGTCGCCATTAAACCAGAGCACGCTGACGCATTGATAAACTTGGGCGCAGTCCTCAGCAAACAAGGCCGATTAGACGAAGCTGAAACCATTCTCCGACAGGCCATCGCCATCAAACCGGACCAAGTTGACGCACTGGTGAATCTCGGGGTCATACTTCGCCAGCGTGGCTGCCTAGAGGAAGCCGAAGCCGCTTTTCAACAGGCGCTTACCGCTAACCCGAACCATTCAGAGGCGCTCGTAAACCTTGGTGCCACAATACACTGACCCCCCGCAGAAAACGGAACTTAAAGGGGTTGCAAGCCAAAACCTGCGGAATTTTTAGGGGCGTAAATAATCAGCCTCTTATAATTGAGCAAGCGCATGACGCTGGATGCGGTTCCCGAATGGCGGTGCGCGACTACAAATACCGAAGATAGAACAAAAATATCCGTTCAAATGCTTCCTTTACAAAAATCAAATTCTTCGAACGTCGCGGAAAGACATTTCGAAATGGGGGTCTACCATCCTCCGATCTGTGTAGCCACATGGCGTCATTTTTCATGTCCAGTATACAGGAAAGCTCCTGTCTATAAAGATTCGTGGATATCTTGCCATTTAAAATTTCTTTCATGTTTTTTGCCGCTGCGCTAGCTCGAAGTTGGGCCATATGGGCTTGATGCGGCACCCATGGCGGTGGGCTTTCGTGATTGGCGCAATCTCCTGCGGCAAAAACATGAGTCAACCCCTTTACCTGTCCATATTTGTCTACGTCAATGTGACCGCCAATGGACATGGGAAGGCATGACTTCTGCACAAGCATTGGTCCCGTTATTTCAGGCGAATAAAGAACTAAATCGGCCTTCCTAAACGTGCCATCCTTATCAGCCATCCCTCCATCTAAAAATTCTACTGGCTCATATCCATCGTCAAGGATAATCCCGCGCTCACGCAGTCGATCGGTTATCGCACCTTTCTCTCCCGGACTTCTATCTGGGGAAAAGAAATGAATCTCAAAATTATTTCTTACCCCTCTTTCTCTCAAGGCGTAGTCCAAGAGGCAGGCGCATTCATACATGGGGCCGGGACGTCCGGCAACGAAACCGTCCCTCCGGTTAATCTTATAGCCGACATATATGACACCACTACTCAGGGATTCCAGTTTTTTTACAAATCCATCCATGTCATCCGGACCATAACATGGCGAATATGTGTAGTCTCCTGTTCCAGAAATATCGTCTTTTCTATAGGATGGCCCTATACCAATAAATAGATAATCATTCCTATATTCTCCATCATGGGTAATTACAGTCCGTCCACCATCTTGTATATCGATAACGGCACCCTCAATAAAGCGAATGTTCCGCCGCCTAAGAAATGGACGGATATCAATGGTGACATCTGCTTTGTTTCGCTTCTTTGTGAGAAATTCAGGAATTGCCGGAAAGTAAATGAATTTACCATTTCCGATGACTGTAATATCGTATCGGGAATATATCCTTCGAAAGAGATACGAGATGATGGGAAAGGCGGGGATGGCAAGAAAGTAGCCAATGAAAAACATGGAAGCGAATCCATTGCCTACAACAGTGATTTGTTTCTTCATTAAGGCACCCCATTCAGGTTGAAGAAAATTGAGCATGGCGGTCTGGAGGCGGTATTTCGTACTTAGGGGGTGTAATAGGGCTCCGTCAAAGTAGCCAGCCATTGCTTTCATATCGGGCGACTTTGACGGATCCATGGCCATCACATTCTTTCGACGGTGCGGCTTCCTGGGGGCTCTCTGTCTGACCTTCCGATGTTTTTATTTCCATTTAAAACCTCCTGAAACTGAACCTGCTATAAAAAGGCATGGTCTGGATACAGATGGACCACGCCCGTTTTTCCCCTTATTCGGGAAGCTGAAAAAACGCACCGTAATGATAAGGAGGAAGTTCGACCACGCGATCCGGCAGGAGGCCTGTGGCTTCGACGACGGCGAGGGCCTGCATAGGCGAGGGCATCCATCATCTGCCCGCCGTGCTCGTCAGGTCACGCCAGGCGTTGATCAGGGCATTTGCCGCCCCGTCGATCTCCGCCTCAGTGGTAAAACGGCCCAGACTTAAACGCAGCGCCCCCAAGGCTTGCTCCTGGGGCATGGACATCGCCGCCAGGACATCACTCACTGTTTGGCCGCCCGCATGGCAAGCGGATCCCGTTGACGCGGCGATCTCCGGGGTAGCGGCGAGGAGTTGCCAACCCGCCACGCCGGGGAAGTAGAGATTGAGGGTATTGGGCAGGCGCTCGGTGGGATGGCCATTGAGCAGCAGGCCGGGGATGGCGATAACCAGCCGCTCATGCAAGGCGTCCCGCAATGCCTGCAGTCGTGCCGCTTCCCGAACCAACCCCTCCTGTGCCAGCCGGGCTGCCGTGCCCAAGGCCACGATGTGCGGCACGTTCTCGGTCCCAGGGCGCAGGCCCCGTTCGTGGCCCGCTCCGGCCATGATCGGCAAAATGGGCGTTCCTGCCCGCAGATACAGCGCGCCCACGCCCTTGGGCGCGTAGAACTTGTGCCCCGCCAGAGTGAGGAGATCTGCGCCGAGATCATTGCCATCGACCGGGATCTTGCCCGCCGCCTGGGCGGCATCCACATGCATGAGTGCACCGTGGGCATGAGCGAGAGCGGCGATTTCCAGGACGGGTTGCATCGTCCCCGTTTCGTTGTTGGCGAGCATCACGGACACCAGGGCTGTGTCGCGGCGGATAGCCTGCGCCGCCGCCTCCATCCGCACGCGGCCCGTACCGTCCACCGGCAACACGGTGAGCTGCCAGCCTTCCGCTTCCAGCCAGCGCATGGGCTGCATCACCGAGGGGTGTTCGATCGCCGATGTGACCAAGTGGCGCTGATCCCCCCGCAAGGCCCGCGCTACGCCGAAAATTGCCAGGTTATTGGCTTCCGTGGCGCTGCCGCAGAAGATCATATCTCCTGGCCGCCCACCGATCAGCGCCGCCACCTCCGCCCGCGCCGTTTCCACTGCTGCCTTCGCCTCCTTGCCATAAGGATGCACGGAAGAAGGATTACCGAAATGTTTCCCTAACCACGGCTGCATGGCCAGCGCCACCAATGGGTCTACCGGGGTGGTGGCATTGCAGTCGAGGTAGATCGGCAAATCGTTCATTGGACCTCCACCGAGCCTTCCAAGCAAAAGACCGAGACAAGCTGTTTCGGGAGTATGGAAGGATCTCGGAGGCCTTGCAATCGACAGCAAATCAGCGGCACGGCGAGGCGATAGGTGCCTAATCATGTCGTGCAATGCTCCACAAGAGCCTCGACCCCTTTCGGTCATGACACTCCACGACCCGCGCACGGCTTTCGTGACCCAGGGCTACGGTGGTGAATGTTGGATGTCGATACTCAAAAATATTTCGATACCATCCCACATGCCCACCTTCGGCATTTTCTCGACTGATGAGTGACTGGTGGCGTAGCCCAAAAGATGATCAGCAAACGGTTAAAGGCAGGGTAATACCGCCACTGCTCGCCACGAACCTGTGGACTGATGAGCCCGCATGTGGCGCGATTGCTGGATCATGTGCTGTGAACAGATTTCCATAGGGAAGGAGCTTTCCTTATAGTGCAATGCAGGCGGGTTCAGAGTCACATTGTGCATTTTACGCCTGTAGAAACAAGCAAAGACCTGGACCAAAATCCATGTGGCTCAACTCTATAAAAAGGGCTAGTCTACAGGGGAGGTTGTGGTCCCATGTCCGCACCTTGGAAGATGTTAATCTCACCAATGACGCACTTTTCCTGTTCTTGCCACGGGAGGCGCTCCCTGTGCACGTAGTGCTTGCAAGGATTGCTGCAGGACATTAAGCGCGGAACGGAGAAACACACCGGAGATAAGGGCTCCGACGATGATGTCAGGCCAGCGCGAGGCAAGCAGGTAAATGCTGCTGGCGGCGAGTAAAACACCGACGTTGGCGATCAAGTCATTTCGAGAGCACAGCCAACTGGAACTCATGTTTAGGTTGTAGCCACGGGATCGGTACAAAAGAAAAAAGCACACGAGATTGGCGAGGAGTGCCAGCACGCCGACGATTCCCATCGTTTCGATATCCGGCATGACGGGGTGAAACACTTTGTAGATCGCCGTCCCCAGCACACCAAGCCCAAGCGCGAGCATGAAGCCGCCCTTTACCAGGGCAGCAACTGCCTGCCAGTGCGCCGATCGTGCCAACACGAAGAGGCTGAACCCGTACACCAAGGCATCGCCCAGCATGTCCAGCGCGTCCGCCAGCAGCGAAATTGAATGGGCGATTAGGCCCGCCGAGCCTTCCACGAAAAACATGACAGCGTTGATGGTGAACACGATCCACAGCACACGCCTGTGACTCTCGCGCATGGCGTCTATCTCGCATCGTTTGTCTTCACAGCAATTAGCCATTTGTTGTGGTATCCCTTGAGTTTGCTGTACCTAGCGGTAGCGTACGTTAAATATTCTGTGACTGTTCAGCATGCCCTTGTCATACAGGCCATTAGCGAAGATACTTTATCTCATGCGCGAACTTCCTGACATTTTGATGCTGACCTCTGACCGTATCTATTCAGAGTATCTATATTGTGGAAAAGAAATCTTCTCGAAGCCATATTCCTGGATCCTTGCATAAACCTTCCGGAAAATCTCAAACCCGATGATCCGGCGCCAGTGCGCACGGGTGGGCCGGATCGCCAGCCTCCACCTGCAAGGTGGGGTGGTCGATGCGAAAGCGCCTCTGCAATTCATTGCCGATCCGGTTCAGGAGCGCGTCTCCGGGGTGGCCGTTGGGCATGACCAGATGCACGGTCAGCGCCGTTTCGGTGGTGCTCATGGCCCAGATGTGCAGGTCATGTACCGCCGCCACATCCGGCAGGGCGGCGAGATAGGCGCGTACCGCCTGGGTTTCGATTCCTTCGGGCACGCCGTGCAGGGTCAGGTTGAGGGAATCCCTCAGCAAGCCCCAGGTGGCGATCACGATCACCGCGCTGATGAGCAGGCTGACCGCGGGATCCAGCCAAAACCAGTCGGTAAACAGCATCCCGATCCCCGCCAGGACCACCCCGAGCGATACAGCGGCATCGCCCGCCATGTGCAGAAACGCTGCTCGGATATTCAGATCGCCCTTGCGCCCCGCCATGAACAGCAGGGCGGTTCCGGTATTGATCGCCACTCCGAAGGCTGCGACGCCAATGACTATGCCGCTTGCCACGGGCGTGGGATGCAGCATGCGCTGAATCGCTTCCCAGGCGATCCCGCCAGTCACCACCAACAGGAATACGGCATTGGCCAGAGCCACCAGAATTGACGAGCTGCGCAGCCCGTAGGTAAAGCGCGCCGAGGGCTGGCGGCGAGACAGTGCCGTGGCGCCCCAAGCCATGAGCAAGCCCAGGATGTCACTCATGTTATGTCCGGCATCCGCCAGTAAAGCCAGGGAATGTCCAATCATCCCAAACACGACCTCAGCCAGCACGAAGCTCAGGTTGAGCGCCACTCCGATGGCAAAAGCGCGACCATAGTTTGCCGGACCGTGGGCATGGCTATGCGCGTGGGTATGATGGTGACCAGCGGTATGACCGGCATGGTCATGAGAGTCGTGTGCCATACATCATCCTTACTCTGCAAAAATCCGAATGAATTGCCATTAAAAACCTTGTAGCCACTACATGGTCAAGGATTTATACTGCTCTTTTTGGGGGGCTGATATGCGAATTGGCGAACTTGGGCAGGCCACGTGCGTGGATCCAGAGACCATCCGTTATTATGAACGGATAGGCCTCTTGCCCGCGCCAGTTCGGCGGGCGAACGGCTATCGCGCTTATGGCCTCGCGCATCTGGAACGGCTTGCCTTTATTCGCCACTGCCGGGCGCT
>JAAOMR010000055.1 GCA_018853935.1 Acidithiobacillus ferrivorans | reverse complement strand
GGGCACCGCCGATAATATTGGCACGTGGCTGCCAGGGATCGACATGCAATGCTTTACTGGCGGTCGTGGGCATAAGCTGCATGGGACCAATGGCACCGGCGCTGCTGACCAGGTTTCGGCCGCGGGTCTCCACATGCACAACCGCGGCGATGAGTTTGCGGGAAAGGCCGGTCTGTTTGGCGGCATAGAGCACGTCGGCGCTGTAAATGCCGGCGAGAAGCCGCCATGCGCGGCGCGGCGCGGGTGTTGCTATAACTTGCGAAGTGGCTGTGCTTGCGTCCCGGATAGGCTCCAAGGCATGCAGCACAGGCATCGTCATCTTTACGGGGAAGCGTGGAAGGGTGCGCTGGAGGGGTTGTGGGGCACCAATAAAAAAGAAGCTTAGGCCGGCCGTCATAGTGGCCACTAGGAGTTTTTTCAAATCAAAATAACCGAGTTTCCATAAGGGCCATTGTTTATACTCGCATTTTTATGGCATGGCAACTTTTTGAACGGAGTGTCGGTGTACCTTTCTCTGGGTACCGCGGATTTGCAGGGCGCAATGGTTACCCAATCGTACCTACTTTACATAGAGAACTTCATGCGGTTTACTGGGTGCGTTGAACATCATGGGCAACCCGGGATAGAAGCAGGAGCTTGACGTTATGTGGCTGTTACATCGCGCGGAAGAGCGCGGCAGAACCGGGGCGAAGTGGCTGAAAAGCGCGCATAGCTTTTCTTTTGGCGAATATTATAATCCGGAAGCGGTCAGTTTCGGGCCATTGCGCGTGATCAACGAGGATGTGGTTGCCCCCCAGTCTGGTTTTCCTATGCACCCTCATAAGGATATGGAAATCATCACCTATATCCTCAGTGGCGCTCTGGAGCATTGGGACAGTATGGGTAATGGCAGCGTTATCCGCGCTGGTGATGTTCAGTATATGTGTGCAGGAACAGGTGTGCGGCATAGCGAATGGAATCCTTCGGTAGATACGCCGGTGCATCTGCTGCAAATATGGGTACTGCCTCCACAAAACGCTCTACCACCCAGTTATGATCAGCGGCATTTTGCCGACGTCGCGAAGCTGAATCGCTGGTGCCTTTTGGTGGCCCCTGATCGCGAAGATGCGTTAGTGGTGCAGCAGAATTTTCGGCTGTATGCCAGCATACTGGATCAGGGCGCAGAGCTTGGCTATCAGCCGACAACCGCGCGGCGTCTGTATTTACATGTGGTGCAAGGTGTAGTGCAAGTCGGAGACCTTCTGCTCAGTGCTGGAGATGCAATCTCCGGGTCCGAGGGCTTGTCGGTGATAGCGACACAATCGGCGGAGTTGTTGTTGTTTGATCTGCCATAAATGGCAGCCATGGCGTATAGACGGCGTGAAAGCAGCGACGCAATGTATGCTCGAAGCGCTCGGCGAATTCGCCTTTGGCTTTTTACGACAGGCCATGTCTACAGGCGACGGGGTGCCGTAGTATCTTGCGGAGCGAACGGCAGTAACAGATGATGGGTGACCTTGAGGGATTCTGGTCGGTGAGCGTGAATGGAAACTGGCGACTGACCTTTCGTTTCGACGGTAATCATGCAGAATTGGTTGATTATTTGGATTATCACTAAGAGGGTGCCATGAGCGAAATGCACAATCCCGCACACCCCGGCGAGGTGTTGCGTGAATACTTGCCGGAGGGTATGAGTGTCACCGACGCTGCAAAGGCGCTGAACGTGACTAGGCAGGCCTTGTCCGCGCTATTAAATGGACGGTCTGGCGTCAGTGCAGAGATGGCGCTACGTCTCGAAGCAGCACTTGGTGTGGAAGCGGGGTTCTGGTTGCGAACGCAGGTGGCTTACGACCTCTGGGAGGCGCGGCAGCGGGGAGTGGCTAGAGGCGTTCGAAACATCGCAGCCTGAATGTCGCTTCAAGACTGATAGCCGTCATTCGGCTTTTTGTATCAGGCCTTGTCATCAAGTTATCTGTGGATTTGTTCCGTAGCACGATTTCTCCTACCTAATTATGCGCTTTATTGCGGTGCAGGTAAGTTCAGTCTCATCCTAGACGTCATTATACTCGTAAAATTAGTAAATAGCAGGAGGATGATAATATAATAGCATGTTTATCAATGCCTTGCGGCGTTTAAGCCCTGTCCTTCCCGCTCTTGAGAGCGTCAGCCATAGGCTGAGGGCGGAGAGGATGTCCACGGAGTTATAACCGGGATCGCAGAATGTCTAAGTACTATTTCCATTGAATAGGTTCTCGACCATTGTACGTCATATTTTTCCGCCGCACACTCACGCCTTCGATTCGTCTGTCCTGACTTTCAGCCCAAAATTTTGGTTGTTTATTGTCGTTACAGGAATCGGTGCCGGACTGGGAGCAGATGGATTGATGGCCCTACTTAAGGCCGTCCAGCATGTCAGCTATGGCTATGAACAGGGCCATTTTCAGACGGCGGTAGCACAGGTGTCCGCATGGCATCGGTTGGCCGTATTGATCGCAGCCGGACTGCTGGCGACTTTTATGGTTTGGCTGTTGCGTAAGTTGTCTCATGGCGCTAACAGCGACATTGTCCACGCTATTTGGTTTCAATCCGGACGCGTGAACTTCTGGCACACCATGGTTCAGGCCATGCTTTCTATGACCATTGTGGGGATGGGTGCTTCGCTCGGACGGGAGGGTGCGCCCAAGCAGGTAGGGTTGGCTATTGCCAGTGTGCTTTCCCGTTGGGGACGTCTGACATCGGCAGAAACCCGTTTTCTTGCGGCTTGTGGCGCTGGCGCCGGCATGGGTGCTATTTACAACGTGCCTCTCGGGGGCGCGCTTTTTGCGCTGGAAGTCCTGCTGGGCACCGTTGCTTTACCGCTTATTTTGCCCGCCATGACCGCTGCATTGATTGCTACAGCGGTATCCTGGATCACCCTCCCTAACCAGCCCACCTACACTATACCGGTTTATTCGTTCCATCTTGGAGAGTTGCTCTGGACCCTTCTCTTCGGACCATTGGCTGGGGTCATGTCCGTTTTATTTGTGCGGCTCATTATTTGGGTTGATGCCCATAAACCACAGTCCGGATGGTCCATGTGGGCACCACTACCCATGTTTGCCCTGCTTGGCATTCTCGCCATTCCCTATCCACAGCTTTTGGGGAACGGTTTGGATATCACTGAGTTTGCCTTTAGCAATCAACTCCCGTTGCTCCTGCTGCTGATTCTTTTTGTGCTGAAACCATTGGTGACAGCCGGATGTCTTGGTAGCGGCGCCCCGGGTGGACTCTTTACACCCAGCGTTACCTACGGCGCTGTATTTGGTGGTGCCATGGGCGATTTATGGTCTTTTATCTGGCCCGGAACCCCCATGGGGAGTTATGCCGTTATCGGTGCCGGCGCAGTGCTCGCCGCAACGATGCAGGCCCCCCTGGCGGCGGCAGTGTTGCTTCTGGAGCTCACCCACAATACGATGGCTATCATGGTTCCTATTCTACTGGCTATCGCAGGTGCCATCATCACGGCGCGTTTACTGGATATGCGTTCCATTGATTCGGGTCCTGCCAGCATTCAGCCTTTTATTGAGCAAATCACAAAGCGCCCTTTACATACTGCGTTTAATGATCTGATAATCCCGTCGCTGAATATTGTGCCAGTATCAGCCAGCTATAGCCAGCTTGTGTACTGGCTGACCGCCGATAATGCTCCGCAAAATCTCTATGTGCTCGATCACAGTGGTAAGCTCGTCGGTGTAATTTCGTCAGAAAAGCTTTGGACGGCGGACGCGCTAACGCGCACCATGGGTATCGCTGCGGCCTTTGATTTAAAAATGCCCGTAACTGCCATTAGATCTGATCAAAGCCGAAAAGAGGTACTGAACCTTTTACAACAACCATCTTTTTCTCAAACACCGGTGGTTGAGGGTGTCACCGTACAATATATGGGTATCATCAAAAAACCTGAAGTTTAGACATCTATGAATCGTGCTTATCCGGTTGATGTACCCAAAAGGTGAGGGTATGATTTCAGTCGATGCAAATGGACATTTTTCAACACGACGACCTTCCTTTTCCGCAATTTCTGCCCGAGTTTCAGCGGATGTTCCCAGATACCAATGCTTGTGCAAATTACCTTCAACGGCTGCGCTGGCCGGGCGGGTCTGTCTGCCCTTATTGTGCAGAGATTGGCGATCCCAGGCGAATAGCCACGCGCCCCAGCTGAGATGTCGCCAATGCCGTCGCAACACCGGACTTACCGTTGGAACGGTGATGGAAAGTTCTCACACACTTCTTCATAAAATCGGGTCTGCGGTCTTCATCCACATATGTCTTTGAGAGCCAATCCGGATAAGCACAGTATGAACCTCTCCGGTTTGGCTCTCCACTTCGAGTGGGTTAAGACGCAGATGTAAAACAGCGCCTGAGTGTGTCAAGTTTATTCATCTTTGATCAGATCGGGAATTTTATGTTTATGTTTTAGTCCATAGAGTTACGAAGCATTACAATACTCCATAGGTGGCAAATGTTTGGTGCTGTCGCATGGTCAATGGCTGACGCTGATTGACACCCAGACAACGAAGCAGGGTCCAACCGGCCCCCGGCGGCAGTCTGGGTTGTGGGCGGCAAGCTGCGACGTGTCGCGTCTGGTCGTTACGCAGTAACGAGCCGTCCACAAGGCTGTGGAGTTTATGGGTAAGGCGGGGCGCTACGTGATGTGTTGTCATTGTTGACATCGCCGCCACGGAATTACATGATAGCCTCCATGAAAGCCACCTTGATCACCAGCTTCAAGGATGTTGCGCCGAACGGCGATCTCATGGAGATGGTGGTGTGGCGCGTACCAAAGCCTGTGCCGCCATGTGGGCACAGCTTCAAGTACCGGCTGGTCTACGTGGTCAACGGCACAAGGGTGATCGGCTATGACAACGAGCGTGGCAAGGGCGACCATCGTCACGTCACCGGCGAGGAAAATGAATATACGTTCACCAGTGTGGACCAGTTGATTGAGGATTTCATCGCGGAGGTGGAACAATGGAAATGCGAACACTGACCATTACCGTACAACCGGACTGGAAAGCAGCCCTACGCGCTGCGGGTAAAGCTGCGCAGGCGGAAACCTACCAGGGGGAAACCCTGAACTTTGAATCGCCGGATGTGTTCCTGGGCCGACTGACCGCGCTACGATGGTCTCTGGTGCGTCAGATCATGAGTGCGGGGGAAGTATCCATCAGGGAGCTGGCCCGGCGGGTAGGCCGGGATGTGCGTCGCGTTCATGACGACGTGCTGGTGCTCGCCGAACTCGGACTGATAGAGCGCACGACCAGCGGCGGGGTGCGCTGCCCGTTCGCCGACATTCATGTGGATATGCACTTGCGCAAGGCGGGATAACGCGGTGACGGAGAAAGGAATATGACACGGCGCAAGATTGTACAGACAGCCGATCCTTATCAAATCCAAGAGGTCATTGAAAAGGATGGGCGGATTCATTGGGAGATTTTTGGTCCCTATGGATTTCTCAGCGATCATACATCGTTAGCTGATGCGGAAGCGAAGATAAAGGATCTCACCAAAGGTGTTACGCAGTAACGAGCCGTCTGCAAGACGGTAATCGGGCTGGTGCATGTGTGAGTACGGTCAAAGATATTGATGGCCTTGGATACGCTGATGGTCACGTAGCGTGAGGGGCTGGGGGTAAACCCCCTCGAAGAACTTGAACAAACGCGCCTGTTGGGGGAGTGTCATTTTCCAGCCAAGAAAAGGACCCCGCCAGTGTGCCATAACCTTCTGCATGATCCCAAAATATTTCAGTTGTTGTACCGCGTTGATGAGGCCCTTGCCGAAGAAGCCAGGACCACCCGGTGTGCCTGTGGTGGGAAGTGGCATCGGGCGGACTACCCGCGCAAGCCGAGAGGTTGTTTACGGGGTTTCATAATGCGGTACGCCCCGCGCTTCAGTTTCTGCTGCAGTCACTGCCGCAAGCGCAGAACGTCACCCTCCGTGCGTTTTTTCGGGCACCGGGTCTATCTGGCCCTGGTGATCCTGCTGATGGCCGGGCGGCTGACTGCCAGAACACCGGGCGCTCAGGCGGTTTGTGCTTTGCTCGACATTCCCGGCCGCACCCGGCGACGCTGGCGAGACTGGTGGATACAGGACTTCCCCATGACGGCCCTCTGGAAGGCGGAAGTCGCCTGCTATCTGCCGCCGGTCCACCGGGAAGAAATAAAAATTGATGAGCCCCTCTGAATATACTAAACTATTTTCAATTTAGGCTGAAAACGGGACAGTCTTGTGTCCTTTTCCCACGACCCTCGACAGAATTACTTACTCGCGGCGTTGCCGTCAGACACACATGCCGCAGCTCTTTTTCCCAAACTGGAATTGATCGCGATGCCGCTCGGGATGTCAATCTACGAATCCGGCAGACCCATACAACATGCCTACTTTCCTACCACCGCCATCGTGTCATTACTGTATGAGACAGAGGATGGCGATTCCGCCGAAATCGCCATAGTCGGCAATGATGGCGTGGTCGGCATTTCTCTCTTCCTGGGGGGGGGACGACTTGTAATCGGGCCGTTGTGCAGAGTGCTGGTTACGGCTATCGACTGCCCTGCCAAACGCTAAAGGATGAATTTTCACATGACGGTCCGATGCAGCGTCTCCTGCTGCGATACACGCAGGCATTGGTGACGCAGATGGCTCAGACTGCCGTGTGCAATCGGCTTCATACTTTGGATCAGCAGTTTTGCCGATGGTTGCTACTAAGCCTTGATCGCCTGTCATTCAATCGCTTGGTCATGACCCAACAACTGATCGCCAATATGCTCGGAGTGCGCCGTGAAAGTGTTTCTGTGGCTGCCGGAAAGCTGCATGAGGCGGGCTTGATCGACTACAGGCGGGGCCACATTACCGTCATCAATCGCCCCGGACTGGAAGCACGCGTCTGTGAGTGTTACTCCGTGGTAAAAAAAGAGACAGACCGCCTGCTTTCTGACATCTGTATTCCGTGACCGAAGACTCATGGTGAGATCCTTGCAGGGTCTAAATGCTGTTACGTCCGTCGCAATCGCAGGTTAAAAGGAGCTTTTATCCCGTGGTCACTCAGGGCGATCTGAAGAACTGCTCCTGATGGAACGTAGGGCATAGGAAGTGTCGGCACCTCTCTGCTATCGTGGGAAGTTCTAACGCTTTTCACTCAAGAAAGAGGCCCGCCCCTCGTATCGTATCCAGCATTCTGTCTCTGCAACAGTATATCGACACCCTTTCCCGTACCCCAGAGATCTATCGGCCTGTCCGCTGTTCCCATTGTGGGCTCAAGTCTCCATGGCGCCACGGTTGCTATAGCGGCACATATCCCGCCACCCACCAGCTCCCAGCACCCCATACAAGAATCCAAGCCACAGCACCCAGGAAACTCCACCAAGCGAAGCGCCAGAAACCCATCTTGGCATTGCCCGCCACATAACCCTGCAATTGCCGCAAGGGAACGAGGAAGCGCCCCAGCATGACGGCCATCGGACCATGTCGTTTGAAAAAACGATCCGTCTTCTCCAGGCGCGACGCGGTGATCCCAATCCACCGACCCCAGCGCAGCGGAACAAGGTGACCGAACCGGCTGCCGAGGCCGTAAGCCCCATAATTTCCCAGAGTGGCGGCGATAACGGCCACCGGAATAAGCGGCCAGATGGAGAGTGCGCCATCTCTGACTAAAAAGCCCACTGCCACCAGTATGGATTCCGCAGGCATGAAGAGCACCCCGAAACTGTCAAGGAAGAGAGCTCCAGATATGGCCCACAACCCGTATCGATGGAGGATGGGCAATGCCGAGTGCGCGGCAGAAAGCAAAAACGGCGGAATATTCACGGATTATCTTCCTTGACGGGGTTTCATCATCGCTATCAAATCCGGTTTTCGTCAATTATTTCTGGCTCTCCGCATCCCGGACCATGACGACGAGGGCAGGTTTGGACCATCGCCAATCCCACGCACTCACCATACGCGTGTGCCGGTAAACCGATTTCCTGCCATAAGGTGGAGTGGTCGGTGGTTTACGGTTGTCTATCCAATGTGATGCAAAGCACAGAGGATACGTCGCGGTTGATTTACCATCCCTCATATCTCCTGCTTCAGGTCCATATCATGTCTCATATTCAAGACGCACAACAGTGCCATCGGTTGCCGCCTGATATCGGCCAGCGCGTTTATTCTCCCGGTCCGTTTCCCGTTACCATGGATTTCACTACAGCCTCTGGCAAGCCTTTGAGGGTTCGGGTTCCTCGCAGCGTTTTTGATCAGCTGTGTCTCCACCACGGAAATGCCTATAAAGCAGGCTGTTGGATTACGGTTCGCTGTTGTGAGGTCGAAACATTATCCATAGAAACGATTACACGCTATGTGAATATGATGGCAAAAAACATGCTGAATCGTGATGGGACCATGCCACAAATGTTGCCCATTGAGGTTTCCTCCACCATACTCTCCACCGTGGGCAATTAGGTTGCGCTGTCAAAGCCCCCTAATTTTATCCATGGATGTCCAATCGTTCATTATTGGTCCGGTCTGAAAGGGTGCGTAAGTGGAAATGGTCAACTGATCAGGGTGACTGGTGTTAGGCAGGCCAGCCCGCCCACCAAAGCAATCCCACTTCCAGGCAAGGTGAATCCATAAAGCACCATGCCCCCTGCAGCCCCCCTCAAAAGCTCCATCGAGGGCGGGATAATGGCTTTTCAGAAGAAAAAATATGTATTATTTATGTATTATTTATAATGTGCTCCCCATTTGGGCTGCTATAGGGACACGTGGTGGGCGATCAGTTGCTGTAATCTGTGGCAAGAACAGGAAAAGTGCGTCATTGGTGGAATTGGCATCATCCAAGGTACGGACATGGGACCACAACCTCCCCTGTAGACTAGTAGAACAGACCCGCGCCATGAAATGATTGGGCGCCATAAAAAGTCACAGGGCCTTATCAAGAATTCTCAGATGTCTGTGTCCAGTGTCTCCATACGGCGCGCCCGGCTGGCCCGGGTCAGAATATCCCGCTCCTCTGCCAATGCCCGCTTGGCCACCTGAATGGCTTCTAGCAGATCCTGGCGCTTGGACTCAACCAGGTCACCACCGGCATCCATCAGGCGTGCGGTTTTCTTCTGGATTTCATCAATGAGTACGCCGATACGTTCTTCCGCCAGCGACTCCAGATTACGCAAACGATCCCGTCCCTTATCCATAGCGTGACGCAGTTCCTGGCGCGTCTCTACGCCACTGGCCGGGGCCAGCAACAGGGCACCAACCGCACCGACCAGCACTCCGATAACAAAGCCTTCCGCGTTCTTCATTGTGTTCTCCTCGCTGTTTCCAGCTTAATGTTTCCGGGAAAAATAACGCCATCCCGTGCGCAGCGCACGGTACCATAAGCCCAGTTCGTGAAGCGGCTGAACCAGGGTATCCGTCGTGTCCATAATCTCCTGACTCAGATATTTGAGCGTGGAATCCACTCGTCCCATCTGTGCACACCCAGTCTGGGTGATATGTTTAATGTCCGCCAAGGCTATCTTAATATCAAACATCAGCGGTCCAAGGTCCTGCTCAACCCTGGCCAACAGCCTTTCCAGACGCAAGTGAGTCCGTAGGAGTAAAATTGCAGATACCGATATGATGCGCACAGGCTTCATTAGAATGGCAATACATGCCCCATCACCGCCAGTCCGGCGATACCAAGGACTGATGGTTCACCATATTCCGCACCCCAACATCTTAAAAGCCACGCAATGGACTGCGTGGCCCAGGGAGCCAATGACTTACCGGTAAAACGTAAGGCTCGCTTCGAACTACCTACAGTAGTAGGCATGGACCTGATCTGACCATGTTTTATCCGCCATGTTCGGCCAGTCATTTTTATCGAAACCAGGAGCACCTTTAAGGTATTCCTTTTCTACATTCAGCACAAAATATCTGTTCTTTGCGTCGAGTGTTAAGCTTACCCAAGGCACTGCGAATAACTTTTCCCCCATTCCCAGAAAACCACCGAATGACAGAACAGCGTATGCCACCTTACCATCATGCAGGTTAAGCATGATTTCTTTGATACTGCCGATGTTCTCGGACTTGTGGTTGTAGACATCACTCCCGATCAGCGTTTCAGCGCCCATAAAAGCGGGGGCGGGGCTATTTTCACCGGCAGATGTGGTTATGCCTTTTGCACGACTTTTGTATATGCCATATTGATCACGATCTTCGTAATTCATGAGAACTCTCCTTTGTGAACGAAATACTACTTTAGTCCTTATTTTTTATTTTTAAATCGTTTTTGACCATTTTCACGCCATCGACAGCCGCTGCAATACGAACAGCGTGTTCGGACTCTTTCATGTTCTTAACAGTCCCAGTCAAGGTCACGGCACCTTGCTTCGTATCGACGTGTATATTTAAGCTCTTGAGCATTTCATCTTTCATCAGCATGGCCTTCACTTTTGTCGTAATGACCGCACTGTCCATATAACTACCCACACTGCCATTCTTCGACGGCATTTGTTTCTGCTGCGCCATGGCTGGCGTTTGGCCCGTTGTTGTCCCATAACCGGCAGCCTGCCCATTGGCATCGACCGCAGCTGTTAAACACAGGAAACAACCAACAATGGGAACCAATTTCTTGCATGAAATGTTAGTAGACATTATATAGCTCCTTTATTTATACATAAATTACAGGGTGGTCGCATACCGTTTGAAGCTGGTTTCTGATGCGGCATGCTATATTTGCACGGTACAACGGAACGTCAAGGGCTTCGCAGTGCTGTCTCGCTGATTCGGCGGCGTTCCAAGAAAAGTACCAGGAGCGCGCCTATGGCCTGGCCGACGGAAAGAGCGACGAAAAGTAGGACGTAGCTATTTGGCGTAGAGGGTTCAGCAATATCGACCCACACCATTCCCGTCTTTCGGGCTGAGCGCAACTCAAATATGCTGGGATGGATGAGTTCGACTACATTCCGCGACCACCAAGGCCTCGATCGTCTGTGTGAGCGGCTGCACCATAAAATGCATCTATGGATTTTGACCAGGTGTGGTCTGTCATATTAGGCCACTGATCCTTGTCAAATCCGGGCGCATCTCTCAAGTAATCTTTCTCTACGTTCAGAATGAACCGTCTGTTCGTCGTATCGAGCGTGAGTGCAGTCCACGGTACCGCAAAAAGCTTTTCTCCCATGCTCAGGAATCCCCCGAACGAAAGCACCGCATAGGCGACCTTTCCACTACGCATGTCCAGCATGATCTCCTTGATGCTACCGAGATCTTCTTCCCTCTGGTTATAAACGTCATTGCCAATAAGCGTGTTAGCACCCATCAGCGCGGGGACGTAATCATCCATTACATGGGTTCCGGTAGTAGCGGTTACCCTGTTTTTGTATATCCCATAAGGATCACGTTCTTCATAGTTCATAGCACTACTCCTCATTAAATTATTATTTAGATAGCTTTGACTTTAAATCTCCAAAGTCGCCCCGAATCTTCCCGCGGAGTTTTTCTACTCCCCCATCATGTTCCTGCTCTTTGCGGCCAGTAAGTTTACCAATCTCTTCTTTGACCTTGCCTGTAGCTTCTTTACTACGGCCTTTTACTTGATCTCTGTTCATGATTGCCTCCATGTTTTACTATTCGTAAATACGCCGTGCCCTCGATTGAAATATCGAGAAGTAGCACGCTTTAACCGGAATGCAGATGAAATATGCCAAAAAAGCTGAGCAACCACATGATTACGACAATAACCACCACAATATTCAATATCGTCTTAATCGAAGAAGCCATGGGTATGAAGCTGTTAATGAGCCAGAGCACTACCCCGACGATGATCAGAACCAACACCACATAAATTAAAGGAGTCATTTCTCTATCCCTCCAGCGCTATCCGACGCAGGGTAACATGTATCCATCCACCCTTAGATCTGCGGGACCCCATCCTCTATCTATCTGCCGGACAGGGCGGGGATGGTGTACTCCACGATGGCCCCTACTTCTTGGTGGTCTTCGTCTTCGCGGAAGCTATTTCATGCTTCAGTTTGACAATCTCCGCTTTCCCGGCTTGTATCCGCTTGGTCTCCATGGCAGCGGCTTTCCCGTTCTTGTGTGCTTTTAGATAGGCTTCTCGCTTCATCATTTGCCGCTGTTCAAGTTGCTCGTGCCGCAAGTGCGCCTTCATTTGGGCCATGGATTGGTGCTGCTGGGTAGTAGTGCTGGGTGCAGCAGCCCCCGTCATTGAGCCTGCTGTTGCAGCATCCGCCTGAAGGGCGACCAGGCTGGTTCCGATAGCGATGGCACAGATCATGGTGATAAAACGATAATTCATGGTATAGCTCCTTATCTGTATTCAGTTCCGAGCGATTTCTCCGAGGTCCAGCAGCCTTCCTACCGAATCCCCCTTTATGCGTTATATTTACAGACAGAGTTTGCCTCGTGTCTGTGCGTTAATTAACATTGCGGTAAAGCTCTGCATCAGAATCCGGTAATTCAAGTGCTCAACACCAGCTTTTTGCAGACACTGGCAACCTGCCCTGCAAGCAGGCCCCATACTCTTCGTAACCTTTCTCCATCTGCCATGAGGTGGCTGTATGTCTCAGCCAATATGTTGGCTAGCACATATTACTAGCTTGAAATGGCCTGGAAATTAAAATACGGTGCTGTATGGTTGTCGCATGTTTGGAATGATGGCATCGCTGATTTATGCTATACTTCGACTGGGAGGAGAGTATCCGTAGAGTGCAAACATCGTCTATCCGATTAAAGCGACAATGGTTACCTGCATGCGAGTTCCGAGAATTACGTGATGAACATTAGCCGTCAAGTTGTAACTCCTTGCATTTGATGCGGTCATGGAGCGCGCATTCGGCTTAATTGTGGAGTGATGTTTTCTGCTTGGGTTTGGCCGGATAGGCAATGGGAAGTCCATGGTGAAAAAAATTATTCCGAGACATGTTGGATTTATCCCGGACGGGAACCGTCGCTGGGCCGTAAGTCAAGGTCTACGGAAAGAAGCCGGCTATGCGCACGGCGTAAACCCTGGGCTACTTCTGCTCGAAAGATGTAGGGAGTATGGGATCAGCGAGGTGTCTATCTATGGGTTTACTCAGGACAACACCCGACGGGTCACCGTCCAGACGAACGCATTCAGAGAGGCTTGTGTTAAATTTGCCTTTGAAGTTGCGCGGCGCGGCGCAGCACTGCTTGTTGTTGGTGATGAGACGTCAGTACAATTCCCTGATGCGTTAAAGGAATTTCGGCAGCGACGTGGTTCTGGAATGAAGGTGAATTTTCTGGTCAACTACGGTTGGGAGTGGGACCTGGCTGGTCTTGGCTGTGGCTGTCTGCGCTCCAGTGACGTTTCACGTATGGATTTGATCGTACGTTGGGGCGGGGGGCGGCGGTTAAGCGGTTTT
>JAAOMR010000549.1 GCA_018853935.1 Acidithiobacillus ferrivorans | reverse complement strand
GCTGCCACCTCCTATTTAAGCTTGACGATGAGTCAAGGCGAAGCGGAGTCCATTGTAGACGAATTGAAACAAGCCGATATAACCGAATTTGCAGCCAAAGACATTTTCAGAGCCTCCGAACTATCTCTGCTGGGGGTGAGCAATAGCCATGTCGAGCAAGATACGGCTCAGATTATTCGCGGCGAAAAATTATCCCCTCTGTTGCTTTATAGAAACAAGATCAATGGCAAATTAATCATTGCAGATGGCTATCATAGACTCTGTGCCGTTTATAAATTTGATGAGGATGCCATGATTCCCTGCAAAATTATTTGAGTCGAGGTGGAAACGATGACCAATGAGCCTCGTCAGCACGTTGTATCTCTACCCGAACGGCGCATGCTGCATGCCCCTGTACCGCCTGATTTTCTAGAGCCATCGCACGAGTGGCGGCGTCTGTTTTCGGAGGCTTGGGGTACATTTCTTCTCGTGGTTGTTGCGGC
>JAAOMR010000548.1 GCA_018853935.1 Acidithiobacillus ferrivorans | reverse complement strand
TATCTCGCTGCAGGCGGCCATCCCGATCACGACACGCTGGCGAACTTCCGCCGCCGTTTCCTGGGTGAGCTGCAAAACCTGTTCGTACAGGTGCTGGAACTGGCACAAGAAATGAAGCTGCTGAGGGTTGGCCGGGTTTGCCTGGATGGCACCAAGATCCACGCCAATGCCTCCAAACATCAAGCCCTGTCCCACGGACATATCGAACAGATGGAGCGGCAACTGAAGGCCGAAGTGCGGGAATTGTTCGCGCTGGCAGAGCAAGCAGATCAGGCAGTCATTCCTGATGGCGTGAATCTGCCGGAGGAAATACGTCGCCGCGAAGACCGGCTGGTGGTGATGGCCGCCGCCAAGGCCAAGATTGCCGAACGGGTTCAATCCCGTTATGAAAAGGAAAAAATCCTTTACGACGAGAAAATGGCCCGCCGCGCTGAACGTGAAGCAACCGGCCAGAAACGTC
>JAAOMR010000547.1 GCA_018853935.1 Acidithiobacillus ferrivorans | reverse complement strand
GATTACATCGACGATGATTTTTTCTGATGCGAGGGCCACAGCCACTAAAAATAGCGACCGTATAGTTGGGTGAATGGGCGGAATGCAGCTGCCGACCAACAGACTTCAACGGCGGCAGGGCAGCATTTGCAGTCATTCAGAAATTGGTGGGTAGCACGCAAAATCGCCCGGTGACGTTTACTGCACATAGAAAAAATCGACAAGTTGATGCACACAATCAGGGCCATAAATGGCCCCAAAAGTGTCACGAAACGGTATCGGATAGGGCGCACAGGACTTACGATCTGGAGAAGGTTGTCCAGAAGTCACTGGCTTTGCATAACGACCCGAATCCGACTTTCCATGGAGTCAATTATGATGGGCTTACGGTGCGATACACGGATGATCCTGCGCCGGAGTGCTTAATCGCAGAAGGAGCAAGACCTTGAGCAGTTGGAAAATATGGTGTGACGGGGCCTGCGCGCCAACCAATCCCGGACCGTGTGCATGGGGTTCCGTGATCCAGTCACCGGACGGGACACGCACGGAACACTTCGGCTTCATACATGCGAAGGGCACCAATAATATCGCCGAACTCACTGCGGCGATTGAGTCCCTGCGCAAAACGCCCGAAGGTGCTCTGGTGGTACTCTGTTCCGACAGCCAATACACGCTGAGGGGCTTGGGTGAGTGGATGCCGGCCTGGATTAAAAAGGATTGGCGCACGTCTTCAGGATCTCCAGTGCTGAACAAAGAACTCTGGCAGGCGCTTCACAAGGAATACCATGCGCGCAAAGTCGCTCTGGAATGGGTGCGCGGACATAACGGTCACCCGGAAAATGAACTGGCGGATCGGTTGGCAAATCGAGGCCTTTCCGAGAAATGAGCACGACGTCCAGGAAGGCAGAACTCCAAAAGACCGGCAAGGTAGCCTGCGAAGATTGCCAGCACTTCATTATTGGGCCAACACCAGGCGGCATGGGCTTCTGCGCGCTCACTCAGAACCGCTTATTACGAGTAGAAGAATCCGGCAAAACGGTCCCGGATCGCGAGGGATTGCCACCGGATACGAATCCTAACAATGGCTATGCGGCGTGTTTCCCAAAAGCACCCAGGGTGTGCGACAAATATCGGGCGGAAATGGTGGTCGAGTGAACCATCCCAAAACCATCAACGCCAATGACGCACCTATGCATATTTACAGACGCGGTGCGGAACGCTTATGGTACACACCTCGTACATCTACTCATGGAGCTTATGATGCATACCACCCGAGCTTTCAAGAACGGGAACTCACAGGCCGTCCGTATCCCGGCTGATATTGCCTATGAGCGCATGGACATGGATTTGGAGATTGAGCGTGATGGCGATGAAATCCGGATACGACCCGCGCGTCGGTCTTTGTCTATGGTGCTGACCAAGTTTGCCAGGTTCGCCCCGGACTTCATGGCTGAAGGTCGCGGCGACCAGCAACAGGCAGAGAGAGACCTTCTGTAATGGCGCGATACATGCTCGACACCAATATGTGCATTTACCTGATGAAGAACCAGCCAGAAGAAGTCGCCAAGCGTTTTGCACGGTGCTATGTCGGCGATGTCGTGATGTCCTCAATTACCTACGCCGAACTGACATACGGTGTGGCCGCCGCGAGCGATTCGGAACAGGAACGCATCAACCTTGCCAGCCTGGTGGATGATATACTGGTAGCCCCGTTTGATGTCGCTGCCGGTGTATCCTACGGGCCCATCCGGTTAGCCACCCGTGACACCAGGAAAGACGCGCTCGACAAGCTGATTGCCGCACATGCTATATCGCTGAACGTGATTATTGTGACCAACAACACAAAGGACTTCATCAAATATCCAGGGGTGGTTTTGGAAAACTGGCTTCTCGAAACATAATCGGCCATTGATCATTGCCGCAGCCATAATCTCGGAATCGTTAAACTTCGGGAACATCCCCAGCAGAACCCGTGTGGGTTACTTTAAAAATCATGTCGAAAGTTCTCCATTCTGGTTATGCCATTACCCGGCGATTGACGGCAGCGCAGGTGATGGTGGCCATGGCCGTCCATAGCCACCGGCCTGACTCCCCATGCCTGGGCTTCTGCACCACGGCACTGGGCGACGATGTATGCAAGTCTTGTGGGAGGACGTTCGAGGAAGTGACTCGCTGGATCATCATGTCGCCGGAAGAAAAGGCGGTGGTGTGGGCAAGGTTAAACCGGGATGGTTGGTGGGATACGCAACGGAGAGCAAGAAATGCCTGATAGCGACAACGAACAGGACATGCAGCGTGTCACCGTGCTGAGCATGCTGGATGGCGATGGACAGAACAGCGTTGTGTTGCACTTGTTTCCGTCGGCGATCACCCGTGTGATGGTCGCCGCGGAATGGGCCAAGGCGCACCCAGAAGCGGAACACATTGAGATCGTGCTGCATGGCGAAAGACCGGACGCGCTAATAATGACCATGCCGCGCACGGCGCTGCTGGTGATGGCGGCCGACATGGTGAGGCAGGAGAACGGGGTGACGCTGCATTGACGCAGACAGCAGAAGCCACACAGACCAAGCGTGCATGGCTGGACGAGGGCCTGCCTGTAGGCGTTTTGGATGACGAACAGACGGAACAGCTATGGGATGCCTGCTGCGCATCTCACACGGGTGATCCGTTTGCAGTGTGGGAAAAGCGCAAGTCAGAAGGAAGCGTGAGGGACAACGATGCCAAATAAACAAGAATTACTGGCGCAAGCCCGAAAAGAACACCCTATCTTGTTCAACTCCGAAATGGTTAACGCCATACTGGGCGGAAGAAAGACGGTCACCAGGCGGATTGCCAAAGGCGTCCTTTTGAAATCACCCGCAGGCAAGCCAGGTGATGTTCTCTGGGTCCGGGAGACCTGGATGGATCTCGCTGGCACAGGTATTGACGGTGCCGACGGTAAACCGCAGCGGTACGAATATGGCGCCAACTGCTTGCCGGGCAGTGCCAGCGACGAAGCACGCAAAGATTTTGGCTTGAAGTGGAAACCATCCATTCACATGCCGCGCGAAGCCTGCAGATTGCGACTGGAAGTTGCTGATGTCCGGTTGGAGCGGTTGCAGGATATTTCGGCAGAGGAAGCCAGGGCTGAAGGTTGTCCCACTGCTTCACAGAAAGACCCGGTAGGTTGGTACCGGTCGCTATGGCAATCCATTCATGGGCAAGCGTCATGGGATGCCGACCCGTCTGTATGGGTGATCCACTTCGAGGTAGTACGATGACTTGCACAAAATGCCAATCCCTCTGTGCGTCCCGCACGCAAATCGTCGAACCCGATCTGCCAGAAGAGTTTAGCAGCCCTTGTCGCGTCCTGGTGGTCGGCGAAGCTCCGGGCGCCGACGAGGACGCTCAGGGCAAGGGATTTGTGGGCCGTGCCGGGCGTGCCTTGCACAAATTGCTGGAGGAGCATGGCCTGCGCCGTGGCTATGAATATGGTTGCGCGAACATCGTCCGCTGCCGGCCACCGGATAATCGTCGGCCGACCATGCAGGAGATCGTGCATTGTTTGCCTCTGCTGGCTGAAACCATTGGTCGCGCTCAACCCCGCGCGGTCATCACGGTGGGCGAAACGGCGACACGAGCTATCACCGGTATTGTCGGGCTTTGGGTCAACATCAAGGCGCTGCGCGAACATGGTCATAACCCACGGCAGGCAGAAATGATTTGCCCGCCAGAAATTAAGCCCGTGTGGCCGCATGGGGCGCTGTTGGTCCCAATCCCACACACATCACCCCTGGCATGGAACAGGAACGCACCAGATGGCCGGAAGTGGGCTGATGTTGGGGCTGAACAGATAAGGCGAATGGTGGAGATGCTTTGATGGATCGCGCAACGGTATAAAAAGGATATTTCATGTCGCAAAACAGTGGATTACTGGTCATAGACCTGCAGTACGGGTTCTTCCCCAAGCCGGATCTGGTGGAGCGCATCCGCGATGCTGCGCAGGAACATTCTGTCGTCATCGCCACCAAATTCGTTAATCCACCTGGCAGCCTGTTCAGAACCCGCTTGAATGACGGCCATGACGGCGGAGCCGTGATCGATGTGGGGCATGAAATCGTCCTTGAAAAAACAGGTTACGGGTTGAACCCGGCGGCCATCGATGCTTTGCGGGAGTTCCCGGAGATTACCGAATGGGGGCTGGTCGGCAGTCGGACAGGCGCCTGCATCATGGCCTGCGGGTTCTCCTTATGGGATGCAGGGATTCCTTTCCACGTCATCCGAGATCTCTGCGCGGAAGAAAAAGGGCCGATGTGTGAAGCGGTGGATACGGTTTTGCAGCGACAATTTGGAGTGTGATCATGACAGAAGAATCAGAGCATGTTGATGGTTCTCTCAGAACAAACCTTGACAACTGGCTCAGACGGCATTCATTGGTGATGATGCTTTTACTTGTCGTCCTAGCAGCCTTATGTCGGACTTTCACGGGCCAGCCTGTTGATCTATAATTATTTATAATTCAATATGATGAGTGAACGATGGCCCACTTTATCGACCCCGACCGCAAGACCAGATATCTCCTGCCTCCGTCCATGGAGGACTGGTTGCCGAAAGGGCATCTTGCCCGCTTTGATGAGTGGGTGGAGGTTGCTACTACGGCATAGCGATAATGTCATTTTCTTTCCGCTGCAGAATGTCTGCTGCCGACCATCAGGTTTCAACGACGGCAGGGCAGCGTAACCGGACGTCCAGAAATTGGTGGTCAGTACGCAGCGAGCTTGGGTGGCGCTTACTAGACATGGAAAGATGGATGGGTTAATTGACAGATTCAGGGCCTATTCCTGAGATAACTCACCCTACACTATTGGAAGACTTTGTCCATTTGGACGAGCGCAGCAGACGGCATTTTCTTGCGCCATCTGTTACATCGGGAAGCGCAGAAGTGTCTATTGTTGCGATCACTTAATGCTTAACCAGGCATTTATTCGCCCTAAATTGGTCCATTTTCACCATGTGCCGATGCCGCAAACAGGTACTCCATAAAGGCCTTGACGATTGGAGAAAGCCGCTTTCCCGCCGGATAAACCGCATACCACTTGCGCTCCAGCGGAAAACCGCGCACGTCGAGTATCGCCAGTTCTCCGTTGGCGAGTTCCGCACGTATCGTACTGGCAGACAGCACGGCAATGCCCAAACCGCCAGCCACCGACTGCTTGACAGCCTCATTACTACCAAATTCCATACGTGTTCTGAGAACAACGCCGTGTTGCTCGAAAAACTTCTCTGCCGCCAGACGCGTTCCCGAACCGGGCTCGCGCAAAATAAATGGTGCGTCCCGCAGGCGAGATGGCTCAATGTCTTTTTCCGGCATTAGGGGGTGGTCCGGTCGGACCACCACTACCACGGGGTTATCAGCGAAACTTTCCGCGACAACATGCATATGTTCTGGCGGCTGACCGAGGATGTAGAGGTCGTCCTGGTTACGCGCGAGGCGCTCCAGCAGGGTCTCCCGATTACCAATAAACAAAGCACTAGCGACACCAGGATGCTCCGTACAGAATCCTCCCAACATACGTGGGATAAAGTATTTCGTGGTGGAGAGCGTGGCCACCTTCAAGCTGCCCTTCTCCAGTCCCTGGAGGGCGGCTATCTCTTGGGTGAAATATTCCAGCCGATCCAGGACATCGTGGCACGCCGACGTTAGCGCTTCCCCTGCCGCTGTCAGATAGATTTTCTTACCTATTTGATCAAAAAGCGGCTGGCCAACGGCCTCGGCAAGTTGTCGGACCTGGATGGACAGGGCGGGTGGTGTCAAATGCAGTTCTTCAGCGGCACGGGCAAAGCTCATGTGTCGAGCGACGGCAGCGAAGATCTTGAGTTGGTGCAAGGTAGCGTGACGGATAGGCATGTAAATAGTAAACCATAGTAAATCATAATAGTAAATATATTTTACTTTTATAAATTTGCAGATCATCCACAATGCCACTCAAGCATTGGTGCCTAGCAGGTGGCTCCAATCATCGTCGTCTACCATGACACAAGGAGAGCAAGCATGGCCGTAAAAAAGTATGAGGCCGGTGTAAAGGACTACCGGCAGACCTATTGGGCCCCCGAGTACATGCCTTTGG
>JAAOMR010000546.1 GCA_018853935.1 Acidithiobacillus ferrivorans | reverse complement strand
CGAAGGCCTGCTACCGTTCGACTTGCATGTGTTAGGCATGCCGCCAGCGTTCAATCTGAGCCAGGATCAAACTCTCTCGTTCAATCCATTTTAAAACAATACTGCTCAGGGTAATCACCAGTGCCTAAGCACCAATAATACCCCTGGGCCTAAACCCCACACATCTCCACTCGGTTGGTAAAGAACAATACCACTGTACTGCGAATCTTGGTAGCGGGGGTAGGATTTGAACCTACGACCTTCGGGTTATGAGCCCGACGAGCTGCCAAGCTGCTCCACCCCGCAACAGGGTCTATAACTATATCAGGCAACCTACTTTACTGTCAACACCTAACATGTTTGCTGCTCTCTTTGGGGCTCGCTGCCCTGCCGAGAGGACGAACTATACACGGGGGTATGGGGGCACGCAAGAGCTTTTTTTGCCTCTGGAGATGCGGCGCCTGTTCAGGCCGCTGGGGTAGCGGCTGGGGTAGCGGCTGGGGTAGCGGCTGGGGTCGGCGCGGGGGGCGGCGTCGCGGTGTTGGCATCGTCCCCATAGGGCGCAAAGTCATAGGGTTGGGGAGGCAACTGGGCGACCACCGCGGACAAAGTAGGGGCGTTGATATTAATGGCTGTGGGTATGGTGTTGGGCTTTTCTACGAGATCGATGACCTGCTGCCAGTTAATCGTCCAGCTTTGCTGGACCTGCTTTTCAAAAAGACTGATGGCATCGACTGCGCGTTGTTGAGAGTTGCTGCCTTTGTTATAGGCTTCTATGGGTGCGAAACTTTGCAGGTAGAGCTGGCCGTTCCCATTTGCTCCGACGACATAGGGTTGATCAATGGTCGTCACCGGGGTGCCCACCTTTACCATCTTGAAGAGCTGCACTTCATTTTCGGGATAGACATGGAAGCAGCCGTGGCTGACCCGCATACCCACACCCCAGGGCTTATTGGTGCCGTGAATGAAGATTTGCGACCAGCCCGTTTCCAACGCCAGTTCACCCATGGGATTGTCGGGGCCGGCGGGGAAGAACGCAGGTATGGGTTCTCCGGCTTTGGCGTGCTCTTCCTGTATGTTTTTAGGCACCGTCCAGGTGGGGTTTTTGACCTTGGCAATGATCCGCGTGCTGCCTATGGGGTCGGGCCATTTGGGGCGGAAAATGCCCACCGGGAAGGTGTAGACCATATTCTGACCGGCGGGGAAATAAAACAGGCGGCGCTCCGGGATATTGATGATGATCCCCGTCCACGGCTTGGGGGGGAGAATATATTGGGTGGGAACCAGCACGTGGGTTCCGGCGCCCGGAAGCCAGGGGTCGACGCCAGGGTTCGCGGCGCGGATTTCGTTATAGCCAACATCGTAGTGGCGGGCGATATCAAGCAGGGTATCCCGATGCCGGGCGATCACCACCTGAAGTTGTCCGACCATGTTGCTGCCAGCCGCGGGCAGGGCAAATTCCGCTGCGATCGCAGCGCTGGAAAGCAACATTGAATAACCGGCAAGGAGACTGGGGATAATAGGATATTTCATGGTGCAGTATTTTCCTGGACTTGTTGGATATGGGTAAGATCAATCTCGACATCACCGTCGGACTGGCGCAGACGCAGCCATTCCCTGCCCTGCGCGGTCCAGACGTCGAGAATAATGCCGACTTGCCATGTACCATCCGCCATGTGCAAACGCAGCGGACGACGCTGCATCGCGGCCAGCTCTAGGGCGCTGTGCAGTGCGCAACTCACCGGTTCGCAGGTCGAGTGCATGGGTTCAGGCCTTAATGACGTCCATCCCGCCGAGATAGGGACGCAAGGCGGTAGGAATTTCGATACTGCCATCCGCTCGCTGATGGTTTTCCAGGAGGGCAACCAGGGTGCGGCCGATGGCGAGGCCGGAACCATTGAGGGTATGGGCGAGCTGGGGCTTGCCATCTTCGGCGCGGTAGCGTAACTGCAGGCGGCGTGCCTGAAAGCTTTCGAAATTGCTGCAGGAGCTGATTTCCCGGTACTGATTCTGGCCCGGCAGCCAGACTTCGAGGTCATAGGTCTTGGCAGCGCTGAAGCCCAGATCCCCCGCACAGAGGGCCATCACCCGGTAGGGCAGCTCCAGAAGTTGCAATACCTTTTCGGCGTGGGCGGTAAGTGTTTCGTGGGCGCGGACGGAATCTTCGGGGCGGACGATCTGCACCAGCTCCACCTTGTCAAACTGGTGCTGACGGATCATGCCACGGGTGTCGCGCCCATAAGCTCCCGCTTCGCGGCGAAAACAGGGGGTGTAGGCGCAGAAGCATTGCGGCAGGGTAGCGACAATCTCACCGCGCAGAAGATTGGTAAGCGGCACTTCGGCAGTGGGGATCAGGTAATAGGGGTCGTCCCTCAAGGCGAAGAGGTCTTCTTCGAATTTGGGGAGCTGCCCAGTGCCAAAGAGGGAATCGGCGTTGGCGAGCAAGGGCGGCGCAATTTCGCAGTAGCCGTGTTCCATCGTATGCAAATCCAGCATGAATTGCGTCAGGGCGCGCTCAAGACGGGCACCGAGGCCGCGCAACACCACAAAGCGGGCACCAGCGAGGCGGGCG
>JAAOMR010000545.1 GCA_018853935.1 Acidithiobacillus ferrivorans | reverse complement strand
AAGTGCCCGCCAGTCTGAGTTGCGGGGTGTCTTTCACATCACGCTGTTTCAACCAGTTTACGTTCACCATAACGTTGGACCGAAAGGCTTCGGCCACTTCCTGATAAAGCACATCCCCAAAGGATAGCTTCAGGAAGCCGTGATCCTGTACCAGCATATCCGCCACGGTATCCTTGCCGGCCCCAGGATCACCCTGCAACCCGATGACCAAAGGCGGTATCGTTATGGGTGAATCGACCGATGTCTGTGTAGCAGGGGCATCCGCCAATCCTATATGAATCGCTTCGTGATTCCGGTTCTGCTCTACGGCAGCCGTTGCCGTTTTCAGGTTTTCCACAACGATCAAGCGGGCGGTGTTGTCGGGGATGATATTTCGCAAAGCGCGTTCCACCACCCGGATTTTGCGCGTGTTTGATGTCCAGTCTTCTGGCATGGCAGCCACCGCCACGTTTAGCGCGGATTGCACCTGTTCGACGGGAATGGTGCGGGCGATGGCGGCCCGATAGGGTTCATGAATGGCGGTCACCGCCGGTTCATGAAACACACCTTCAGGAAAGTACCCATCTTCTTTTAGAAGCTCCGCTACGGGTGTGGGCTGCATGGTGAGATTCAGTAGCTCTCCCTGATTCAGTATATTTATCAAGTTCACAGGACCAGCAATCGCCCTGGTACGGATACGAATGCCGTAGAGATTGCCCAGGTCATCCATGCCGGTCAGATAGGTTTTGCGGGTGCCGCTCTGATTTTGGTAGGCCAGTACACAAGTCGCTGACACACTCTGCACCGCTGCGTCATCGGGTCGAAGATGCCCGCCGTTTGTATGGAGACCGACAGGAGAGGTGTGGTACGGTTGAGTGATCCACTGCGCCAGTCGCTCCAGATGCAGGGCTTCGGATTGCGCGGCCTCTATCCCGGACTCACCAGAAAGCACATGCCGGATACCGTTGAACTGGCTCTCAGAGACAAAAGGACGCACAACATCCAGATGGTTTTGCATTTCTGACGAGGGTTTCCCGTCTGACGGTATAGCGCGTACCGCTTCCGGACTGTCTACCACGGGTTGCGGAGGTTCCATTCTTTGCAGCATGGATTGCACCAGATCAGCAGCACCGAGCATCATGTCATCGTCCATATCGAGAGATACGGGCGTCTCCCCATCACGCTGGGTGATCCGGTACCCCCAATGCACCATATTTCCCCCGGCAGAACGGCCATTCGGGAAAATCTTGAATCCCATGCTGTTTTCGGGGTCGGGGCGAGAAAAGGCCGCACCCGACCATTTCCAGCCGCCTTCCTGCAAAACCTGCGACACCTGTTTCGCCCGTAACTGGATCAGATGATCGAGCTGGTCCTGCAAAGACTTCTGGAGCGCAGGACTGTCGATCACCGCATCCCATCCCCCGGCGCTTTCAATCGTTTCTACGGCGCTTTGATAGGTCGGGCCTTCCTGGGCCATTTCAGACAGTCCGGCTTTCTCGGTACGGACCATTTCTGGCGCTGGCGCGGAAATCGTGCTGCGTACCATGCGTTCTACCGTGACGTCTCTCTGCGAGTATCCCTGATGGGCCAGTATGTCCAGTAGGGGTTGCGCTTCGTGGGTCAGGTCCAGAATCCAGGTATCCGTACCCAAATCGGTAAGATTCAAGATTTTCAGCGTGGCCCGGTGCGTCATGGTCTGCAGGATCAGGCCGTATCCGGTGGTATCGTCATCTAAAAGGGCACATACAAACATCAGGTCGCCGTTGGCCGCGTTGCGCAATGCCATTTGCCCGGTGGCGTTCAGACCATTCGCTTCGGCATCTTCCATGACCGTGATGGATGCGGTACCCGCCCAGCGGTTCAGTCGTTCCATTTGAGCGCGAATGTCATCCGGCGATAGCATGACGGAGGTATTCCCGTCCGGGCCGTTGAGCAGGGTGGCAATGCGTTCTTTTTGGGTGTCACCCATGAATCGGGCTACGGCGGCAGGGATCAATGGGTGTGCTGCGGCATATCGCTGGTCAGCGGCGTGTATGGCAGCTTCAATATCTTCGCTGATACCATCATCCATAGTGACTATGGAAGCCGGGAAATGCATGCGCTGATAATCGGCATCCCTGCCGGGTGCAGCCCTGCTGGTAACACGCTCCATGGCGGCGTTGTAGTCCGTTGGGATATTGTCCATGTCACCCTGATGCGTTACCTGCATGGTGATGCGCGCATCATTGCCTGTCGTCGGGTTCACGGATTCCACCATGCCGATATACATCCTGTTCGGCATCACCCTCATGTCTGCAGGTATCTGGTCCGCCGGCGGAGTACGTAGAACAATGCGCTGGCCTTCCAGATCGGGGGTGGCCCATACATTAGTGTGCGTAGGCCGGTCCAGTTGCATCATGACCGAATCGGTCCTGACGGCTTCCGGTTCCCTATCGAGATTCCGGTCAGCGGCGGATACCGGGACGGTAGTGGGCATTCGCGCCCGCAATTCCGCCATCGGCGCTTCCAGCGCATCCAGTGTTTCCCGCACGGCGCTTCGCAAATCGGGATAAGCCTGTTCGCCCCAGGCACTTTTTACCTGTATCGCGTCCGAA
>JAAOMR010000544.1 GCA_018853935.1 Acidithiobacillus ferrivorans | reverse complement strand
TTCTTTTGGAAAGGCGCGTTTTTGCTCGTTGGTGTCATGGCTACTGCCAGATCCATCAAGTGCTCTTTGGTGCTGATAGCCTGGTAGTAGTTCCATTGGTCCGTCGCTTTGGCTTTCTCCAGTACGGCTTCGTTCTTGGCCAGCAGGACTTCGTTCATGAGATGGGTACCCTGGTAGCTGACGATGGCACCGATCGTCGCCAGGAGGGCTGTAAAGATGGCTACCCACTGGTACAGAGAATGCCTTTTGGGATTATGGGATTCTGCCGCCTCATGGACAGCTTCTTCGTGCGGTGCGTGGGTATGTAATCCTTCGCTCATAGTTTGTTTTCCTTAAAGTAATT
>JAAOMR010000543.1 GCA_018853935.1 Acidithiobacillus ferrivorans | reverse complement strand
GTCGTTACGATAGCCGGGGATGGGGATATCGTAAGGCACGGCGAGGACATCGTGGGTGTCGACCCAGCGCTGACGCATTTTCCCATGGGCATCGTAATAGGTATCGCTACGCCCAAAAAAATGGACCCGGCGCACGCGCTCTGGCCGTTTCAGTTCCCAGGGATAACCGTTCTTCAACCAGTGATCGGGTTCCTCTAGCTGCTCGCCACCCCGAATTTCCTGACGGAACATGCCGTAATCGTAGCGAATACCATAACCCGTGACCGGCAAGCCCAGAGAGGCGCAGCTGTCGAGAAAGCAGGCGGCGAGACGGCCCAGGCCACCGTTACCTAAGCCAGCGTCAGGCTCGACCTCGAGGAGATCCGCCAGCTTACGGTGCTCCTGAGTAAGCATGTCGCGCGCAGCGTCTTCCAGACCCAGGTTGAGCAGGGTATTACCCATAGCCCGTCCCAGCAGGAACTCCAGAGACAGATAAAAGGTGCGCTTGCCATTTTCGGCCGCTACCTTTTTCTGGGTATTTTTCCAGCGTTCGATGAGCCGGTCACGCAGGCTCATCGCCAGCGCGGTGTAAACACTATTCCCCGAGCTGACTGACTCTTCGGCACCCAGGGTGCGCAGCAGATAATGACGCGTGTCCATACACAGGCTGGAGGCATCCATACCCAAAGGGGGTAGCGAGCACGCGGTTTTGCTGGGGCGTTGGGAGGGCATAGGGGGGACTCCTCAAAAGGCGGATGGCAGGCAGTCTCATCATAGAATGATGTTATGGCTCAGGGAAAGAGGCGTTTGTTGCTTGTTTTT
>JAAOMR010000542.1 GCA_018853935.1 Acidithiobacillus ferrivorans | reverse complement strand
ACGATAACGCCAATGTTGTTGCCTCGCGTACGACGGGTCAGTTCCCGCACCCGGTCCTTCAGCTTTGCGATGGCCTTGTCGGCCACCTTCAGCCTAGCTCCGTTGCGGCTGACCGTGAAGCCCAAAAACTTGCGGTTCTTGGGCCTGTCCACCGCGCTTTTCAGCGGATTCACTGTGAGCCTCAGTGTGTCGCTGACGTAGCGTGTCACGCTGCCCATCACCCGCTCTCCCGCACGTTTGCTTCGGACC
>JAAOMR010000541.1 GCA_018853935.1 Acidithiobacillus ferrivorans | reverse complement strand
TCGGCATCGCCGAAGTGCTGAGCCCTCTGCGCGATATCGACAAGTGGGTACGACGCAAGTTACGTTGCTATCTCTGGAAACAATGGGGATCGGCCGGTTACCGGCAACTGCGCAAGCGTGGCGTATCTGTGCGCGAAGCGTGGAATACCAGTAAGTCGGCTCACGGTCCATGGCGGCTGTCGAAGACACCGGCATTGACTATTGCGTTACCATGGCGCTACTTCAATGACTTGGGACTACCCAGCCTTGCGCCGCGGTAGGAATTTACTTCATCGAACCGCCGGATACGTGACCCGTATGTCCGGTGGTGTGGGAGGGGGGAGCCGTGAGGCTTCTCCCTATCCCGATT
>JAAOMR010000540.1 GCA_018853935.1 Acidithiobacillus ferrivorans | reverse complement strand
GGCCCGTTCCAACACCTGGGCCAGCAACGCTTGGGGGTGAATCGACTCCGGTTGTCCTGACGGTCCAGCGACGAGTTCATCCTGCGGTATGCCCGCAGCCTGCCTTGGCAGGTGGTCAGATGCGCTCCCGTCTCTCTCCATCATGGTCCTTCGTCTTTCATCGTTCGGGCCTTCGGCGGGGGCGCCGCTTACTATGCCCTCTGCTGACTTCTCCACAGTCCCCCGGTGTCAGATACCGTCTTGATGATGCCTATGCAAGAGCCTTTTCAGGGTCGAACGGCTGACCGGATTTGAGGATGCCATAGGCGATATGCAGGAGCTTGCGCATGGCAGCAATAATCACCTGCATAGGACGCTTACCTCGAGCGAGCAGACGGTTGCAGAAAGCAGTAATCACCGGATTATAACGTTTGGCGGTCAGGGCCGGCATGTAAAGAGCCTTTCGCAGGAGAATATTACCGGCCTTCGCGATGGGGCTTTTCCCAGCCCACTGACCGGACTGTCGGATACGCGGATTGAGTCCTGCATAAGCGACCAATTGTTTCGCCGAGTGAAATCGCTCGAAGGGACTAATGAATGCCAGTAAGGTAGCGCTCGTGTTGTCGCCAATGCCGGGAATACTCAACAGCAGTTTCTTCTGGGATTTGAGGTCTGGATGATCGTCAATGTGCTCCTGGATTTGTCGGCGTACAGTGTCGATCTGCTGGTTGATAACGACAAGAATCGCCTCTATGGAGGGTTGCGCGGCAGATTCTGCAGTCTCAAGTCGATTGTTTTCCATGTTTTGCAGGCCCAGTAGGTCATCCAGGCGTTGGACCAGTGCCTGCAGGATGACGATCTCATCGGCCGGTGGTATCCAAGGTGGGGGGCGGTGCATTTGGCAGTACCGCGCAATCAGTCGCGCATCGGCCTTATCGGTTTTAGCACGGACCAACTCGGTTTTGCCGAAGGCATGGATCTGAGCGGGATTGACGACACTTACCAAGAGGTTTTGCTGCGCCAGAAAACGCACTAGGCCACGGCCATAGACTCCGGTTGTCTCCATGCAGAGATGGGCCTCCAGAGCGTCATGTTTTCGTAGCCAGTTGAGAAGCTGGTCAAAGCCTTCAGGGGTATTGGCAAAGACCTTGCTGCGATACTTGCCAAGGGCATTCAGCAATGCGACATCAAACTTCGCCTTGGCGATGTCTAAGCCGACGCAGGAAATGGGGGTAATCATAGAGTAGTCTCCTTGTCTTCAAGGGAAAAAGCGATCTACGGACTATGCCGGTTCATCCTTATTTGTGCAGGCTCATGCGCAATGCAGGCCTCGGATACCGTCCGAACTGATGGCAAAGGTGGGTGGGGTGCTAATCTGACACACAGACTTAATGCCTTAGGATAGTTACAGCATTCCCCACCCTGCTCCGGGGATCAACCAGAGGATTCCAACCCTTTTACGGGCCGGGATCAAGACATAAGGGTAGTTGTCGCCTCTCTGAAATGGAGTAAGTCGTAGAGTGGGGGCGGAAAGTGGATTATCGAGATGAAGCATTACTCAGCAGAACGTAAGGCCGCTGTATTGCAGAAGATGTTGCCGCCCATTAGTTTGTCCGTGGCGGAACTGGCCAAACAGGAAGGAATTTCTGATGTTACTCTGTACCATTGGCGCAAGCAGGCGATGGCGAGTGGGGCAATGAGTGCAGTGACCAAGAAGACAGCAGAAGGCTGGTCTGGCGAGTCCAAACTGGCAGCGGTGGTGGAAACAGCCCTGCTGTCAGAGGTGGAACTGAGCGAATATTGCCGGGAGAAAGGGCTGTATCCAGACCAGGTAAAAGCGTGGAAACAGGCTTGTATCGTTGGACAGCAGACCGCCACCCAACAAAAACAGACAGCGGGTGCGCAAACCCGTGCAGACCAGAAACGGATTCGTGAGCTGGAGCGGGAACTGCATCGTAAAGACAAGGCCTTGGCCGAAGCGGCCGCGATATTGATC
>JAAOMR010000054.1 GCA_018853935.1 Acidithiobacillus ferrivorans | reverse complement strand
TTTATCCCCAATATGCGGCAGCTACTACCGCCTCCATTTTTGATGCCGTGGGCAAAGCGTTACGACAATGGCGGGAAATTCCGGAAATTCGCATGATTCGGGACTGGTATGAACACCCTGCCTATATTCACGCCCTGGCGAATAGTATCCGTGCCTGGTGGCAGGAGCACGGACAGGCGGAGCGCTTGCTGATTTCTTTTCACGGCTTGCCGGAAAGCGGTGTTGCTAAGGGCGATCCCTACCGCAGCCAATGCGAGAAGACCACCGCACTGCTGGTAAAGGAACTCGCTTTGTCTGATGAGCAATGGATACAAACTTTCCAGAGTCGCTTCGGCGCCGCCAAATGGCTGCAGCCCTATACGGATAAAACACTCGTTGAGTTGGCGCATTCCGGGGTGTCCCGCATCGATGTCGTCTGTCCCGGGTTTAGTGCGGACTGTGTGGAAACACTGCAGGAAATTGCCCTGGAAGGCAAAGAAACTTTCCTCCAGGCGGGTGGCCAGGAACTACGCTATATTCCTGCGCTCAATGACAACCCCCGCTGGGTGGCGGCATTCAGTCAGATTCTTGAACCCCATTGGCGTCATTGGGAGAGCCCGGAAAATTTTGCCGTTTCCGCGCAGTCAGGCTAAAATCGGCTCGAAACTACCTTAGCAGTACCTTTTTCAGGCCTTTAACCCATAGGACTCGCGCCATGATGATCAGCAAAGACAAAGTCGTCACTATCGACTATTCCCTGACCGATGAAGAGGGGGAGCTGATTGACAGCTCTGTGGGTGAAGAGCCCCTCGTTTATCTCCATGGCCACCACGGCATTATCCCCGGCCTGGAGCAGGCTCTGGCGGGGCGTCGTGTCGGCGATAAGCTAGAGGTTTCCATCCCACCCGAAGAAGGTTATGGCGATTGGGACGAAGATCTGGTCGAAGTAGTGGGTGTGGAAGATTTTGACGACCCGGAAGAACTGGAGATCGGCACCCAGTTTGAAACCATGACTGAAGATGGCACACGCCTTGCCACGGTAATCGATATCGAAGGCAACGAAATTACCGTCGATCTCAATCACCCGCTGGCTGGGATGACCCTGAACTTCGATGTGACGGTGCTGGAAGTGCGGGATGCCACTACCGAAGAGCTGGCCCATGGTCATGTGCATGGGCACGGAGCGCATGACCAGGATCATTGATGCGTTGGTGCTGCACCGGTTGACGCGTTTGTTGGCTGGGTAGGTCGCCTTGCGTGGTCTGGGGCTGATGTCTGGAACCAGCGCCGACGGTGTAGATGCGGCAGTGCTGGATTTTGACGTCGCGGGTTGTGCGGGTTACCAGGGCGTCTTTGGGTGCTCTTTTGATCCGGCGTTGCGTGCGGAGGTGCTGGCTGCCAACCGGCCACTGAGCGTTGAGGCGATGGCGCGGCTTGACCGGCGTCTGGGTGCCTGTTACGCGCAATTGGCGAGCGCTGCTATTGCCCATCTCGGTCCGGTAGACTTTATCGCCTTGCACGGGCAAACCATTCGTCATCAACCGCATGCGGCACCCGGCTTTACGCTGCAAATTGGTGCGGCGGCAGATATTGCCGTGGCCACTGGGCTGACCGTGGTCCACGATTTCCGGCGTGCCGATGTGGCGGCCGGGGGAGAAGGGGCGCCGCTGGTGCCACCCTTCCATCAATTCTGCTTTCAGGAAAAACAACCCCGTCTGGTACTCAATCTCGGTGGTATGGCCAACGTGACCTGGTTGCCGGGCATGGACGACCCCCGTCCATTGCTGGCTTTCGACTGTGGGCCAGGCAATGTGCTGATGGACGCTGCCATGCATTTGTGCAGCGATGGACGATTGACCTGTGATGTGGATGGCCAAATGGCCGCTGACGGACTTTGCGATGCTGTATGGTTAGCGGACCTGCTGACCCACAGGTTTTTCCGGCAGCCACCTCCCAAAAGCACCGGGCGGGAAGTGTTCGGGTTGCCCCTGGTGACGCAATGGTGGTCATCCTGGCGGGGCACCGCGGCGGATTTTCTGGCCACACTGACGGCATTGACCGCGGTTTCTGTGGCACAGGCGATAAGGACCTGGACACCGGGTGCTGCAGAAATGCTGGTGTTCGGTGGCGGTGCCGAAAACCCGACTCTGATGCGCGTTCTACAAGGGGCCCTGGCAGAGACCCAAATTGTGCACGGTGGGCAGTACAGCGGCATTCCCAGTCAGGCTTTGGAGGCGTTGGCTTTTGCCTGGCTGGGCGGCCAGTGTTTGCTGGGGCAGCGTCTGCCCTGGGCGCACGTTACCGGGGCGCAACGCCCCATGACTCTGGGTAATATTCTGCCCGGAGATAACTGGCCAGATCTGCTTGTCCATCTCTCGAAAAGGATGGAAATCACCGCAAAGGAAAGATCGTATGGGGCGCTTCCCACAGCCTGACATCAGCAATTGTTGGCATCCCGGCGGCGGAACGGCCGTTTATGGCATTCTCGGTCAGCCGGTCACGCACAGTCTCTCGCCATGGATGCATCGCCTCTTTGCCGCGCAGCAGGATCGGGACCTGGTTTATGTGCCCTTTCCGGTGCATGCAGAGGCGATCGCCACGGCGCTGGCCGGACTGCTGGCGCTTGGCGTGCGCGGCGTGAATGTTACGGTCCCCCATAAAGAGGCCGTGTTGCCGCTGATGCAGCAGCTCAGCGCGGCGGCGCGTGCCATCGGCGCGGTGAACACCGTGTGTTTCACGCCCTCGGGCATGGAAGGATACAATACGGATGCACTCGGTTTTCAGCGGGCGCTGGAGCGTGCCGCAGGGCTTGGCTGGCAACAATATCCGGCGACGGTGATTGGCGCGGGGGGGGCGGCCCGGGCCATCGTCTACGCGCTCGGTCATGCCGGATGTCCGGCTATTTATTTGGCGAATCGCCACCTGCCGCGCGCCGAAGCCCTGGCTGCACAATTCCCTGATCTTCCGGTGCACCCCCTCCCCTTGGACTCGGCGGCATTGTCTGTGGTGTTGCCCCACAGTGCGTTACTGGTCAATACCAGCGCGCGCGGGCTGCACGGGGAGGGCCACCCGGAGTTGGATCTGGCCCGCATGCCCAAAAATGGCAGTGTATATGATATCGTCTATAACCCTTTGACAACGCCTTTACTAAGCGCCGCCCGGCAGGCCGGGCTGGGCGCGATTGATGGGCTGGGCATGTTGGTAGAACAAGGCGCGGAGAGTTTTCGAATATGGACGGGAACTTTGCCGCAGACCGCCGCCGTGGAGGAGACCTTACGCCGATGGCTACAAATCCAGCACACATCGCGTTGACGCCCGTATTGCGGGCATTAGTCAGCAACGGGCTAAGCGATGAGGCGCAATTGCAAAGCCTTGCCGCTGATCCGGCGCGTGGCAAGATGCCGCTGCTGTTTTATGCGGTTGAGAAGGGCGCCGTTCCTGCCTCGGTGCTGATGGCGCACCTTTCTGCGCGCTATAACATGCCCATGCTCGACCTGGATGCGGTCATGATTAATGAGTTGCTCATCCGGAAGCTCGACAAGGGACTGATGACCCGCTATCTGGTGCTGCCCTTGTCGAAGCATGGGGATACCCTCTACCTCGCCATGGCAGATCCTACGGATTTTAAGGCGGTGGAGGATGTGAAGTTCAACACCGGCCTGCAGGTGTTGCCGATACTGGTCGAGGCCAATAAGCTGGTAAAGGCGGTGAATGCCGCGGCCAACAGTATGCAAGGCGGGATTGACGATGTTTTCATGGATAAGCCGCGCGGCGAAGAAGAGCAGGAAGAATTCGATCTTGCCCAGGAAAGTGATGGCAGTGTCGAGGATGCGCCGGTGGTGCGTTTTGCCCGGCAATTGCTGCTGGATGCCATTCAACGCGGGGTTTCCGATATTCATCTGGAACCCTATGAAAAGGATTTTCGGGTGCGTTACCGCCTCGATGGCGTATTGCAGGATGTGCTGCATCCGCCGGTGGCGTTGCGTGACGGTGTCACTTCGCGCCTGAAGATTCTCTGTCGCCTGGATATTTCTGAGCGGCGTTTACCCCAGGATGGCCGTCTGCGGGTCAGGGTGCCACCGGCGCGGGTTATTGATTTCCGGGTCTCTTTTTTGCCCACCAGTTTTGGCGAAACCATTGTGCTGCGCTTGCTGGATCCGGCCAGTTCCAAGGTGCCCATAGAACAATTGGGCTTTATGCCGGACCAGCGCAAAGCTTTTGAAGAGGCTATCCACCGGCCCTACGGTATGATCCTGGTCACCGGCCCCACGGGTTCGGGTAAAACAACGACCCTCTACACCGCGCTGAATATTCTCAACACCGGCGACTGCAACATCAGTACCGCAGAGGATCCTGTGGAAATCCCGGTATACGGGATCAATCAGGTGAATATCAACGAGCGTATCGGTCTCAGCTTTGCCGCCGCCTTGCGTTCCTTCCTGCGCCAGGACCCTGACATTATTATGGTCGGTGAGGTGCGTGATCTGGAAACCGCGGAAACGGCCATCAAAGCCGCCCAGACGGGTCATCTGGTGTTGGCCACCCTGCATACCAATGATGCACCACAGAGTCTCACCCGTCTGGAAAATATGGGTATCCCCACCTATAACATAGCGGGCGGTGTGCACCTGGTGATGGCGCAGCGACTTGCCCGCAAACTCTGCCCGCACTGTAAAAAGCCGCTGCGCATTCCCGAACAGGCCCTGATTGAGGCGGGATTTGCGCCCGAGGATCTGCAGGGCTGGCGCCCTCTGGGCGCGGCGGGCTGTGATCAGTGCAATAACACCGGGTATAAAGGTCGGATGGGACTCTATCAGGTGATGCCGGTGAGCGATGCTATGCGTGAAATCATTATGCGCGGTGGTACTTCCATCGATCTGGCGCGGCAGGCGACGCAGGAGGGCGTGCTGACCATGCGGCAAAACGGATTGAGGCGGATCAGGGAGGGCGTCACTAGTCTTGAAGAGGTCCTGCGGGTGACCAATCTTTGATTTTGCCTCCCCGTATACGCAGATATTTTATGCAGAGCGTCACAAATATGACCGTGGGCGGTAGTGCTGCGATGCATTATGGTGTTGTAACGTCCAGCAGAACTCAGTGGCGGGGCGCATAATATGCCGGAGATGGTGGGTGACTGGCGGCGCCTTTGGGGGATTTCCGCTTACCGGTTGCTCATCGCAGCGGTTATTGCCGTTCTGCTACACTTGCCCGCCAGCGAGACCATTATCGATCTGGGAGGGCACGCAAGGCTGTTGCGTGTCCTCGCCCTGGTGGCCGCCACGGTCAGTCTCGGTTATCTGCTGGCACTGTTGTTACGGCGACCGGTGCAACCGCGTCGCCACGCCTGGATTCAGGTATCGACGGATACCTTGCTGGTGCTGCTGTTATTGCATTTCGGGGGAGGGGTCAGTGGTCCCTTTAGTATCCTGCCCTTCTTGCTGCTGGTGTCCACGGCGAGCCTTTTGCGCGGCAAAAGCGCTTTTGTTTTTGTGTGGATATTACTTGCACTGCTAGTCGGTGAGCCACTCCTGGGTGGAATGACTACGGTGCACCCGCCGCTTGGCCAGCTTTTTATATATGTCCTGGCGCTGGTGGCGGTGGCGGTGCTGGCCGACAGCCTGGTCATCAGCCTGGAACGCGGCAATCGTCTGGCACTGCAAAGGGATGCAGAGGTCGTCAATCTCAACGCCCTGAACCAGGAAATTGTGCAGCATATGGATGTGGGTGTTTTCGTGCTGGATCGGCAAAACCGCGTTATTCTCAGCAATCCCATTGCGCGGACGCTTTCGGGATACCGGCTATGGACTTCCGCACCTGCCGACCTCGATCTGGTGCAGCCGCAGCTGGCCAGCGCATTGCGACAACCGGCACAGGGTGACGGCGAGATGATGATCACCTTGGGCGGACGTGATCCAACCCTGCAGGATAATGCACAGACCCTACTGGTACGTAACATCGCTCTGCCCCGGAGCCCCTATCGTTTGTTGCTGCTCCGCGATGCGTCAGCGTTGCGTGCCCGCGAACGGGAGGCCCAACTGGCGGCGCTGGGTCGTCTGGCGGCTAATATTGCCCATGAAATTCGCAACCCGCTCAGCGTGATTCGCCACGCCGGTAACTTGCTCGGTGAGCGCGTGAAGACCCCCGGCGCGCGGCATCTTTTTGAGATACTGGAACGAGAGACGGTGCGCATCAATGCCATCGTCGAATCGGTACTGGAGATGGCCCGTCCCAGCCCGGCGCATTCCGAACCCATCCCGTTGGCAAATTGGTTGCCGGTGCTCATCGTCTCGCTGCAGGCCGACCCGCTACTTGCACCTATGACGATCGTTATCTGGGAAATTCCCGCGCAGCTTCGGGTTTATGCCGATCCTGCGCAACTACGCCAGGTATTCTGGAATCTGCTGCATAACAGCGCGCAGTATGGGGTGGCAGAAGATGCGACGATGCGGGTGGAAATCGAGACGGTGCGTGCGGACAAGGAAACGGTCATGGTGACGCTGCGGGATTTTGGATCGGGCGTACAGCCGGAGGTGATGGAGCGTATTTTTGAACCGTTTTTTACGACCAATTCACAGGGTACCGGGTTGGGCTTGTCTATGGTGCGCGAGCTATTGCGCATCAATGGCGGTCGCATTGATTGTGAAAACCATCCACAGGGTGGTGTGCTATTCCGGATTTTTCTCCCCTGTTGGTGTCCGGAGGGGGAGGAATGATGGCCGATTTTTCCGTGTTGCCACCTGCCCTGATCGTGGATGATGAGCCGAACATTGTTGAATTGTTGGGTATTACGCTGCAAGGTATGGGAATTGCCGTCACGGGTGCCTATTCCCTCGCAGAGGCCTTCGCCTGCCTCGCCGAAGGTGCCCCCTCTTTATGTTTGAGCGATCTGCGGTTACCGGATGGTTCGGGTATTGATTTGGTACGTCGTCTACACGTGTTGCATCCGCAAGTGCCGGTCGCCGTGATTACGGCCTACTCCTCCGCCGATGGCGCCGTCGAGGCGATGCAGGCCGGGGCCTTTGATTACATGGCTAAGCCCATCGAACTTACACGTCTGCGGCGACTGATATCGCAAGCGGTTGATCTCGCTCGCCTGTCACCGGTGGGTTCGGACGGTACACAAAGGCTCGTGGGCGATTCTCCGGTGATGCGGCGCTTACGCGACGATATCCGCCGTGTTGCGCGAAGTAATGCGCCAGTCACATTACCGGTGAGTCTGGTACTGGTAAGGAGTTGGCAGCGCGTGCGATCCACGCCTCGGGGGTCCGTCACGACAAGCCTTTCGTGGCAGTCAACTGTGGCGCCATTCCCGAGGGACTGGTAGAAAGTGAGCTCTTTGGTGCCGAGAAGGGGGCTTACTCCGGTGCTGTACAGCGCCGCGAGGGGCTCTTTGTGGCGGCCAATGGCGGCACCATTTTCCTGGATGAGATTGGTGAACTACCGATGATGGTGCAGGTTAAGCTCCTGCGCGCCATTCAGGAGCGCAGCATTCGTCCGTTGGGTGCAGCGCGGGAAATTCCCCTGGATCTGCGTTTCATCTCCGCTACCCACCGCGATTTGCAAGAGATGGTTGTTGCCGGTAACTTTCGTCGGGATCTTCTGTATCGGCTGGATGTCGTACGGCTCCAAATGCCTCCTTTGCGCGAGCATCCGGAGGACATTCCGCAATTGGCAGAGGTGATTCTGCAACGTATCGGGGGCGGGCAGCCTGGTGTGCCGACGCGGCTGCCCGCAGGGACTCTTGCGCGATTGGGTGGTTACGCCTTCCCCGGCAATGTTCGCGAGCTGGAAAATTTGCTGGAGCGTCGTCTCGCGTTACAGCGGGACGATATTCTGCCCGAAGAAGAACTTACATCCTCTGGCAGCATGGCGTCCGAAAGCAGCGTGCCTGCCGCTGTATCGGCAAGTGTTGCCGCGACTGGGTTAGACGCGGCCGAGGCAGCATTGCTGCGCCAGATGCTGGGGCTGGCCGGAGGCGACCGGCATCATGCCGCAGATCTGCTGGGTGTCAGTGTGCAGTCGCTGGAACTGCGACTCAGCAGATTGTCTCTGGAAGCAATTGCATGACACAGGGTGCAATGAGTGCGGTCTATCTCTTCGTCGCTCTGCTCGGTCTGCTCATCGGCAGCTTCCTGAATGTGGTGGTACATCGGGTGCCTCGCCGCGAATCCATCATCCATCCCGCGTCGCACTGCCCGCACTGTGGCCATCTGTTGCGGCCCTGGGAAAACATCCCGGTCCTGAGCTGGTTGTTGTTGCGTGGCCGCTGCCATGCTTGTGGCAACTCTATTGCCTGGCGTTATCCGGCGCTGGAACTCCTGACCGGCCTGCTCAGTCTGGTGGTCGTCGGGCAACTGGGCCTCACCTGGCAACTGATCCCGGCCTTGGTATTTACCTGGATACTGCTGGCGCTGGCCATGATTGATCTGGAAACGCAACTGTTGCCTGATCGTATCACCAAGCCGGGACTGCTGATCGGGTTACTGCTGAATGGATCGGCACTTTTATGGCCGGGGATAGGGCTGGTAACGCCCCTGGATGCTTTGCTCGGTGTATGCATTGGCTATGGCAGTCTGTGGTTGCTGGCCACGGTGTATTATCGGGCGACCGGGCGGCACGGAATGGGCGGCGGCGACCTAAAATTGCTCGGCATGATCGGTGCCTGGCTGGGCTGGCAGGCGGTCTTTTTAACCCTGTTTATTGCGGCACTGAGTGGCGGATTGGTCGCTCTGAGCTTTCTACTGCGCGGTAAGGGCCGGGACTATGCCATGCCCTTTGGTCCTTATCTGGCGCTGGGGGGCTGGCTCCTGCTGTTGTGGCCACAAGCCATCCTCTCTGGCTATTTACACCTGCTGGGTTCCTGAATGGCACTGCGGATTGGCCTGACAGGAGGGGTGGCCTGCGGTAAAAGCACGGTCGCCGAGATGCTCAAGGCGGCGGGTGCCCAGGTGCTGGATGCTGATGCCATCGCCCGCGAACTGGTGGTGCCGGGCAGTCCGGCCCTGCGAGCCATTATCGCCCATTTTGGCCCGACTTTTCTAGGCGAAGATGGTGGCCTCGATCGCGCCGCATTGCGGGCACGGATTTTTAGTGATCCGGCGGCGAAAGTCTGGCTGGAAGCCCTTCTCCATCCCCTTATCCGTGCATCCTTTATATCGGCCAGCAATGCATGGAGTAGAAGGCATCGACAAGCTCTAATAGTCTGGGTAGTGCCCCTGCTGGTCGAAAATGGCTATCGCCCATTGCTGGATCAAATCGTGGTCGTCGATTGCCCACGATCCCAGCAAATGGGGCGCCTGCGTGCTCGTCCTGGCTGGACAGAGGGCCAAATCTCTGCGGTGCTGGCGGCGCAATGTGATCGTGCTGTGCGTAATGCCGCCGCCGACTGGATTATTCCCAATGAAGGGTCGTTGCCTGAGTTGCAGACCCAGGTTGCTCTCTATCTTCGTCATTTGCAGGGAACATAACGATTTGCTTAGGGAAAGCACCTGTGGCAACCTGTGGGGTACTGCCCGGAAATGGTGCGCTGTTTCGTGGCACCGTGGCTTCGTGCAGTGGCGGTGACTCTTGAATGAGGTACGGCATGGCCGTTTATGAACACCCACTCCATGAACGCGCACGCCTTTTGTTGCGCTTGGAGAGCGTCTTTGCGCAGGTGCAACAGGAAGTGGCGGACACAACCGGTCTGCGCGATGCCTTGCGTCCTTTTAATGAACTGCTTGATTTTTGCAGCCGCCCGGAGTTGCGCCTTGATATCATTCTGGAACTGGAACGGCTTGGGCAGAGCCTCGCTGTCTGGGCGCAAAGCCCTGAGATTGACGAAGTCCCTTTGCGCGCCTGGCAATTTCGCATAGACCAACAGCTCAAAGTGCTGCGCGAGCACCGTGAACCTTTCGGCCAATTGTTGCGCCATCAGGAAATCATCCAGCTCGCGCGCGGCCGATTGGGTGTGGCCGGGGGGCTTGCGGACTGTGATCTGCCCATCCTGGCTTTTTGGAACCAGCAAGCCCCCGCGCGGCTCCACGGTCTGCTGAATAACTGGCAGAACAGTTTGAGGATTTTACAGAATAGCACTGATCTGATCCTCGCCTTATTGCGCGACTCCTGCACATGGTTGACTGTGGAAGCCCCGGAGGGGCGTTATGGTGCGCCTTTGGATCCGCGCCGTCCGCCCTCTTTGATTTGTCTGGAACTGACAGATCAAGCCGATTATTATCCGAAAATCAGTGGGGGTATTCATCGCTTTCATATTCAGTTACTACAATGGTTGGACCAGGGAACGGCGCGCGCGGTAGAATCCACGGTAAAATTCAAACTGGGCCTCAGTGCCCTCTAGACGATCAACCCTCTTCCAGTAAAGGACCGTACCATGCATATCGGCACCACCCTCAGCCAATTTATTATTGAAGAAACGCGCCTCTATCCAGGCGCCTCTGGCGACTTCGCCGCTTTGCTCAACGATCTCACTATTTCCTGCAAATTTATTGGCGCGCAGGTGTATCGTGGTGCTTTGGTGGGAGCGTTGGGTAGCGCGGGGACGGATAACGTGCAGGGTGAAGTCCAGAAAAAGCTGGATATCATCTCCAACGAAGCCATCCTCAAGTCCATGGACTGGACTGGTCATCTCGCCGGCATGGCCTCTGAGGAGATGGATGACCCTTACGCCATCCCCCAAAATGTGCCGCGCGGCAAATATCTATTACTTTTTGATCCCCTGGATGGTTCCAGCAATACCGACGTCGGTATCAGCGTCGGGACCATTTTCAGCATCCTCAAGGCACCAGTAGCCGGGCGTGACGCGGAGCTCGCCGACTTCCTCCAACCCGGTGTGGAGCAGGTCTGTGCTGGCTACGCCCTTTATGGCTCCAGCAATATGCTGGTGTACAGCACCGGCTACGGGGTCAATGGCTTTACCCTCGATCCATCCATCGGTGAGTATATGTTGACCCACAGCCAGATGCGTATTCCCGAGGACACCAGCGAATATGCGATCAACATGAGCAACCATCGCCACTGGCAGAAACCGGTGCAACGTTATATCGACGAACTCAATCAGGGTACGGATGGACCCCGTCAGCGCAATTTCAACATGCGCTGGGTTGGCTCCATGGTTGCGGACGTGCATCGCATTCTGTGCCGTGGCGGCATTTTCCTGTATCCCTTTGATCAGCGTGATCCGAAAAAGCCCGGCAAGCTGCGTCTGCTCTACGAGGCCAATCCCATGTCCTATCTGGTAGAACAGGCGGGCGGCGTGGCCAGCACCGGTACGGCGCGGATCCTGGATATCGATCCCCAGGGTTTGCACGAGCGTGTCCCCGTTATCCTGGGTGCCAAGAATGAAGTGGAGCGGGTAGTCGCATATCATCGTGACTCATTTTGAAGAGCACGAGGTCGGCGCAATTTGATTAGGGCAACTCCAGTTGTCTATAGGTTCAAGCATGCGACGTTGAGGAAATGCCTGGGGGTGTTATGAGAAAATGTTATCAGTTCAAAAACACCACTAAAACGAACAAGGCGTTCATCGCGTTATTGACGCTTGTGATCAGCCTCGCGTTCCCGGTGGCGGTGTACGCCAATGGTGTGCCTTTGAAGCGCGAAGCCCAGCATGTCGGACGCGCGCTTGGTTCCACCGCACATAGAATCGGTCAGGTCGGGAAAGAGGTTGGTGTTGGGATTGCGAAAAGTGCAGTCGACGTTGGGCATGCGGCAAAGGGTGGAGCGATCGAATTTTGGAGCGCCCTGCGGGGACGCGGTACGGCGAATAATCGTTCGCTGCCCCCTCCCAAGTGATAAAGAATCAGGCGGGATCATTATCACTTTCTGAAATAACTGCGTTGTAACGTGCCAATATGATACGCCTTCCCCATTTTATGGCCAATTTTTTAAGGAGAAAAGGTGTGGGAGTTCTTCTTGATAAAGGTGCAGCGTTGATGGCGACGGGGCGTAGCGCTGGCAGCATGCATGCTTTTTGGAAAGGTGTACTTTTTCTGTCTGTCCTGATCGGCTATCAAATGCTCACCTATGTGGATATTTCTGCAAAAAATCCGAATGCACTGGTTGTACTTTCGGCATTTATACCCATTATTGTTGCCCTATTTCTGGTGTCTCGGTGTGCGCGCTTTAAGGCGTTTTGGATTATGATGGCTGCTATTTCTGGCGTAATAATATGGCGTAATAGTGCGACTATTGCGCACTATATTGGCTGGATATGTATGGTGCAGCGGAGTGCGTTGTTTACCCTGTTAGCATTTGCTTTCGGACTCACTTTGCGCTCCGGCCACATACCGCTGGTCTCGCGGATTGCCGAGATGGTGCATGGTCCACTGAATGCACGACTGGCGCGCTATACGCGCCAGGTGACGGTGGCATGGACGCTATTCTTTACAGCGCTGGCAATTTTATTATTTTTAATATTTTTTATCCTTGGGCAGCATGTATGGGTATTGATTTCCGGTACGGCTAGCACGGTATTGATTGCATTAATGTTTATCATTGAATACGCTGTCCGTTGTCGCCAAATCCCCATCAGTGAGCGGGGCAGTATGGGGGCTGGCGTCCGGGCTTATTTTGCCGACAGGCAATCCGTTGCTATTATAAAATCGGATTCATAATTTGGAATTTATGATGTTTATTTTTTAAACAGGGGGTTTTTCTAGGTATGAATTATCTCCCGATGATGACGCATCAATCACTGGATGATGCCGTGGCCATTCGCCAAGGCCGAGGTGTCACTCTGCGACAATTCCTGGCTGATGTGAATTATATCCGACAGCTACTCCGGCCTGGACAGCATTTGCTGAATACCTGTCAGGATCGCTACCATTTCATGGTAGGCCTCGCGGCGGCAATGGTTGCCGGGAAAACCAGCCTGCTGCCTTCCACGTACACCACCGAAAGTGTTAAAAAAATAGTCGATTTCGCGCCAGACCTGTTTTGCATTGGCGATGATGGGAATGATATGGGCTTCCCATACCTGGCGTTTCCGATTGTTCTGCCAAATGCGCCTGTCGATAGCTCACCCACTATTCCGCGCCTGGATGAATCGCTCCCGGTGGCTTACGTGTTTACATCGGGGTCGACCGGAATACCCGTTCCTCACCTTAAAACATGGGGAGATCTCGTGCATTCGGTGCGGGCGGAGGCTCAGCGCCTGGGGTTGCTCGATGGCCGCACCTACACGGTGGTAGGTACCGTTCCACCACAGCATATGTATGGCTTTGAATCTACCATTCTTATGCTGTGGCAATGTGCTGGTATAATCGCCACGGAGCGCTATTTCTACCCAGCAGATATCTATGCAGGGATTTCCTCAGTAGCGCGACCGCGCGTTTTGATCAGTACTCCTGTTCACCTTCGTTCTATGCTCGCTACTGATACGCCATTGCCAAGTGTGGATTTGTTGCTTTCGGCCACGGCACCACTAACTCGGGATCTCGCGGTAAGCGCAGAAGCCCGCTTTGGCGGCGAGCTGCTCGAAATTTATGGCTCTACGGAAACTGGCGTAGTGGCAACGAGGCGCACGAGCCAAACGAAGGAGTGGCATTTGCTCCCGGGGTTGTCGTGGATGACGAAGGGTGATCGGATTAGGATACAGGGCGGGCATTTGCAGCAGGCGATGGCGGTTGGCGACGCCGTAGAAATAGTGGATGAACAACATTTTCTGTTATATGGGCGGATGGAGGATCTCGTAAATATAGCAGGGAAACGTAGTTCTATTTCACATTTAAATCATCAGCTCACATCTGTCTCCGGAGTTCTGGATGGGGTGTTTTTTATGCCCGATGAAAGTGCTGATGGGCGAGTAACACGTTTAGTGGCATTTGCGGTGGCCCCGGACTTGGATGTAGAAATAATAATTGAGCGGCTCAAGCAGTGTGTGGATCCAGCGTTTATTCCTCGCCCGCTAAAGATCGTGGATAACCTGCCTAGGAACGCTACCGGTAAGATCTCACGAGAAGCCTTAAAAGCAATGGTCGAAGCTTTGATGGTTAATGAGGAGCGTTCGTCTGAAATATTATGACCATAGGTTTACCATTCCGGTTGGGCACCCAGTATTCGCTGGCCATTTTCCGGGAAATCCGATTGTGCCCGCCGCCTTGCTTCTGGATGAGATTGTTTGCGCTATGGCCGCAACGGGAGATTTGCTGATAAATGATTGCAGTATTAGCTCGGCGAAATTCTACAGCACGGCGGCACCTGGTGAATTGCTGAATCTTCGCGTGCTCGTAGCAGATGCTTTGCCCATGACCTTTGAAGTCCATGCGGGCGCTCGTCTGGTCGCATCCGGCGACTTCTCTGGGCATGTTTTGGAGCGATTCTAATAATGGTTCATCGGTTCAGCACGGTTCAACAATCGCCGGATAATGAGTGGTTTAGTAGCCCCGAGCGGGGAAGCCGATTTATGCTGCGCCTGATGATCTGGATTTCGAAAAAGATGGGAAGGACTGTTGGTCGTGTGGTGTTGTATTTGATTGCGGGCTATTTTTTGCTTTTTGCGCCCGCTGCGCGGGTTGCCTCCCGGGCCTACCTTACCCGCGTTCTCGGGCGCCGCGCCGATGCCAGAGATATCTATCGTCATTTCCTGACGTTTGCTACGACGATTCACGATAGAGTGTATCTGCTCAGTAATGATGATTCATCGTTTACTATCCAGTCGCATTTGTCCGAAGACGTGGAACAGGCGATTGCCGATATGCGTGGTGCCCTGCTGGTGGGTGCGCACCTGGGCAGCTTTGAGGTATTGCGGTCTGTCGGCCTGAAGTATCCTGGGGTGCCAGTGGTGATGGTTATGTATGAGGATAACGCAAAAAAACTCAATGCCACGCTGGCGAGTATGAAAACCGGAGAGCGGCCTAATATTATCCCGTTAGGCCGCTGGGACACGATGCTGCGTGTTCAGGAGCAATTGGAAATGGGTGCGTTGGTTGGTTTCCTCGGTGACCGGTCTGTCGGGTCAGAGAAAAAGCGGATCATCCCTTTCCTCGGAGAGCCCGCCGCATGGCCGAGCGGCACTTTTCGTATTGCGGCGCTGCTCAATCGGCCTTTGTATTTTATGGCCGGTCTTTATACGGCTCCAGGGCACTATGAAATATTTATAAAGCAGATTGCCGATTTTTCTTCTGTAGAGAAACTGGATCGGGACAAGGCTATTCAGGATGCGATGTTAAAATATGTCAATGAGGTTGAAAAACACTGCCATATGGCTCCTTATAATTGGTTTAACTTTTATGATTTTTGGGTAAAAAATTATAATATTAAAGTGAAAGAGGGTCATGTAAAATGAGTATTGAGCGCGCTCAACCGGACTCGCCGGCCGTGGTCACTGCGCCGGGTATTAACATTTTATTTCTCAGATCACTACTGCTTCGGCGAATATTCTATCTGCCCAGACGATATGCCATTGGTGCCGTTCTCGCATTTTTCATCGGGGGCTCCATGCCAACACAAGCGGCCACCGCGGCAGACTGGAACATAACAGAGTTAATGCATGTGTTGGCGCAGGTGAAGTCTAGCCATGCCTCTTTTGTAGAGACAAAATATATTGGGTTTTTGGATAAGCCAATACAATCATCTGGCAATATGCGCTTTGTGGCACCGGATACGCTGGAAATGCACACCGTCAAACCCAGAGATCAGGTGATGCTGGTGCAAGGCGATGTTCTCACTATGGATAAATATACTATTCAATTGGACGATCATCCGGAACTGCTCGCTTTTGTCGATAGTATTCGCGGGGTGTTGACCGGAAATACGGAGCTATTAGAGACGCATTTTATGCTTTCCCTAAAAGGCAACAAAAATAGCTGGACGTTAATTCTGGTGCCGAAGCAAAATGCGTTTGCAAAACAGATCAAGCATATCACTGTTAGTGGTATCGGGAACATGGTACGCAGTATTGAAATTGTAAAAGTAAATCACGATTGGTCGCTTATTAGTATAAGAAATTCGTCTGCTCCATGAGAAAATTCCGGTGGTTGATTCTGGGAGTGTGGCTGGCGATACTGATCGGCGCCATTGGCGTAATCATCCATACAAAATTTGAGTCGACGCTATCCGAATTTTTGCCAAAATCACCTAGCGCACAGCAAGAGCTGTTGAACGAACAGTTGCGTAATGGCGCGCTCTCACGCAAGATTTTAGTGGCGATAAATGGCAGCGATGCCGCTGCAAGGGCACGTATTTCCGCGCAAATGGTTCTCGATCTCCGTAAGAATAACCAATTTGAATTTGTGAGTAATGGGAATGCGGGCGTTAATTCAAAAATATATAATTATCTGTTCACGCATCGCTATTTGTTGAGTGCAGCTACCAAGCCGGAACTGTTTTCGGTAAAAGGTCTGCATGCTGCGATAGAAAAGACACTCAATGACCTGGCTACTCCAGGCGGTGAGGCAATGGTAGCGCTTTTTCCGAGTGACCCTACGGGAGCCATGATTGGCATGGCCAAGGGGATGCGTGGAATGGCGAAGCCGCGAATCTTGGATGGTGTGTGGGTATCGTCGACCGGAGATAGCGCATTGCTTGTGTTGCAGACGCGATTTCCGGGATCGGATAGTGACGCACAACAACAGGCGATAGCTACTATAAAAAAAATATTCAGGTTGGCGCAAAGGGACATGGGGAGCTCTGGCCAAAACACCAGGTTACAGTTGACTGGTGTGGGTGTGATTTCTGTGGCGGCGCGCGATACGATCGTCCATGCCGCAGAGTTGATGTCACTGATAAGTGGCACATTAATTATTATGCTGCTGTTGTTCGTCTACCGGTCGCTGGCGGTGCTCGCATTCAGCCTTGTACCCGTGATGTCTGGTGTTATTGTTGGTATCGCTGCGGTATCTGTAGGTTTTGGGGTGGTTTATGATATCACTTTGGGATTCGGCACGGCGCTGATCGGGGAGGCGGTAGATTATTCAATCTATTTCTTCGTGCAGGCCGGGGAAATGGCTGCCGGCGCAGAATTATGGAGCAAGAAATATTGGCCCATCATCAGGCTGGGCGTTTTCACTTCAGTGGCCGGTTTTGCCAGCCTGCTGTTTTCTAACCTGCCAGGGCTCGCACAGCTCGGCCTCTATGCTATTGCCGGCCTACTCACCGCCGCGGGTGTTACCCGCTTTGTATTACCAAGACTACCCTTGCATCATTTTAAACGGCGCGATTTCGAGCGGGTGGGTGGTATTCTTGTCGACATTATGCGTATGCTGTCGTCCGCAAGATGGGTCGTTATTTCATTGGCCGTCATTGCGAGTGGCATTTTGGTTGTCCATCGTGATCATATCTGGAGTCACGAGCTGTCGGCACTTAGTCCGGTGCCTAAAGCCGATCAATTACTCTATAAGAAGTTGCGTCAGGATATGGGAATACCTGATGCGGGATATCTGCTGGTGGTTTCCGGACCAACCCGTAATCGGGCGCTGGAAAAAGCCAGTAAAATTGACCCGCTGTTAGAACAGCTCCAAGTCTCTGGTATTATCGGAGGTTTTCAAACCCCTACTCGTTTTTTGCCCGGTGTGGAAGCCCAAGTGGAGCGTATATCTGCATTGCCTCCGAAAAAAATTCTGACCGCGCGTTTGGCAGAAGCGCTGCGCGGATTGCCAGTGTCAGCATCACGGCTCTCCCCGTTTGTCCAAGCAGTAGAGCGGGAGCGGAGGCTGGCGCCACTGACTTATGCTGAGCTGCCAGCAGATATCCGGCAAATTGTAGACAGTATGCTTGTGCATCAGGGCCAGGAGTGGAGTGTATTGTTACCGGTTATGGCGCCATCATCCGGCAAGATCAACCCTGAGGCCGTGCAGGCCGTCATGAGGCAGCACCATGTTGATGATGTTATGTTTGTCGATATTTCCGGAGCCACAAATACGCTTTATTCCGGATATATCAGAAATGCCCTCAAGCTTGCCCTGACTGGCGTTTTAGGTATTATTATTTTATTATTGGTAGTCCTTCGATCCGTGATTCGCGTTGTTCGAATCATGTTACCATTAATTGCTGCGGTACTTTCGGTGGCAGCTGGATTCGTGGTGATGGGTATCGAGTTGAATATTTTGAACCTCATCGGACTGATGTTGATAGTTGCGGTGGGGTCTAACTACGCACTATTCTTTGATCGTAGTGGACAGATGAACGGCGAAGGCTCATCGCGTACTTTGGTATCTCTGCTTGTTGCCAATCTGGCTACACTTATCGGTTTTGCGCCGCTGGCGTTCTCCGGCGTCCCGGTCCTTCAGGCGATTGGTGCCACTGTTGCACCAGGCGTGATATTGGCGCTTTTGTTTTCTGCCAGCTTGGTTGAGCGAAGAACAGTGATAATAGAACAGACGTTGTAAACGCAGTGGTTTGGTGCAGAGCAAGGCTTGTGCTTAGCCCGCCTGATGATTTTGTACGTAATTACAGAGGGTTCTTAAGCAACTGAATATCTCTGTTTTATTGGCTCCTTCGCTAGATAACATTACCCCGTATTTCTTGGTGATGACCATGGAAAGCTCCAGGAGGTCGATAGAATCCAGGCCCAGTGGGCCGCCATAAAGTGGGGCCTCAGGATCTACCTGCAAAGGGTCCATTGGCAGGTTCAAGGATTTTATAATTAAACGGCTCAAGTCTACTTCTTCCGGGGTAAGGGGCATTCTTTATATCTCCACTTTGACTGTCGTTATACGTCAGATTCCGCTGGCGTGCCGATCGTGTGCGTGCCTTGCTGCTCTCTGCACGCGTTGACCAGGAGTACATACACCGTTCTGCTCATTTCTGACGATGCTCCCCCCTCGTCAAGCATGGCCTCGGGATTGTAACCCAGAATAAGGTGCCGTCCACCATCCTCTGTGGCGGGTTTGGCCAGCGGAGATAGCCTCGGAAAGGGCCGAGATCAGCGGGAACCGGTTGACTTTTGGTTACTTCGCCATCACAATGAAGCTTCAATATCACGTTGATTTTTAATATATATGTCCATTTTGATGATTTCTGGCATGACCTCTACAAGTTGCATTGGCCGTGGTCTGGAGCAAACCCTGGCTGCATTGCATGGGCGGCGGAGTGGGCTTGCGCCTTGTGCATTCCGCGATATGGTTGTCGATACCTGGGTCGGTGAAGTGGCCGGCGTTGATGACGAAAAAATGGATGCAGATCTGCGCGACTTCAATTGTCGTAATAACCGCCTGGCCCAACTCGCACTTTCTCAAGATGGTTTTGCAGATGCTGTGGAGGCGGCCGTCGCTCGCTGGGGGCGACGACGCGTGGGGGTTTTCCTGGGCACGAGCACTGCCGGTATGCTACGTACCGAGTGGGCGTTTCGACATCGTGACGCAGACAATGGCCAGTTGCCGACAGAATTCGTATATGCAGGTACCCATAGCCCTTATTCCCTTACGGATTTTGTCCGGCGTAAGCTTGGTCTTGCAGGGCCCGCTGTGGCTGTTTCATCAGCATGTTCTTCCAGTGCGAAGGTTTTCGCCGCCGCCCAGCGGATGGTGGATTGTGGCCTTGTCGATGCGGCGGTGGTGGGCGGTGTGGATTCTTTATGCGCGACGATACTCTATGGTTTTGAGTCTCTGGGTCTATTGGCTAAAGAGGCTTGTCGACCATTCAGCGGCGATCGTGCGGGCATTTCTATCGGGGAGGCAGCCGCGTTTATGCTCGTGGAGAGAGTGACCGGTCCTCAGGATCGCGAAGCCGTCTACTTGTTGGGCGCCGGCGAATCCAGTGATGCCTACCATATGTCATCACCCCATCCGGAGGGCCTGGGCGCGCGCCTGGCTATGGAGCGTGCGCTGGCCTCCGCAGGATTGGGTCCTGAGCATATTGATTATATTAATCTGCACGGTACCGGCACTGTTGCGAATGATGCGGCAGAGGCAATCGCTATAGCGAATGTCTTTGGTACAGCAACAGCATGCAGCTCGACGAAGGGGGCTACGGGTCATACCTTGGGTGCCGCAGGGGCTTTGGAAGCCACCATTTGCGTGTTGGCCGTGCAAAATGGCTTTATGCCGTCGAGTCCTTATACCGGACCGCGGGATCAGACGCTGGAAATTAATTACATTTCCCAAAATCAGGGGGGTGCGATCTCCACGGTGTTAAGTAATTCATTCGGTTTTGGCGGCAGTAACTGCAGCCTGATTTTTGGCCGTCCCATTTAACGAACCGGGGTATTGCTATGCATCCTGTGTATGTGGAAGGCATTGGTGTGTTGGGGCCGGGCATGGAAAGCTGGCAAGAGGCCGTATGTCTACTGAAGAGTGAACATGCTTATCGGCCCGGAAAGACCATATTATCGCCGCCGGAATCCTTGCCCCCGGCAGAACGACGCCGCGCCAGCAGAGGGGTTATGGCCGCACTGCAGGTGGGATATGCGGCCTGTGCCATGGCGGGTGTCTTGCCTGCGGAGCCGGCATCGGTGTTTGCCTCTTCGGGTGGCGATGGGGATATCTGCAACGCTATTTGTTCCGCGCTGGCCGCCGGCGACCATCTGATATCACCCACCCAGTTTCACAATTCCGTGCATAACGCGATTTCTGGTTACTGGGGTATTGCCACGGGCGCGATGGCGCCATCGTCGGTGGTGAGCGCCTACGATGGAAGTTTTGCGGCTGGTCTGTTAGAAGCCGTATCGCTGCTGGTGTCGCTCCGTACCCCTGTGTTACTGGTGGCTAGTGACCAGGATTATCCCTTTCCGCTATCCGCCGTTCGCCCGGTACCCGATATTTTTGCGGTTGCATTGTTATTGACGGTAACGCCGCATCCTGGCAAATCGCTGGCGCAGATCAGGATTGCTGGCGACCTGCCCTTTGCCGAATTGCCGGGGCAAGCGATGTCCGACCTGCAGCTTGACGATCTCTCCAGAGCCATCCCCGCGGCGCGTTGTCTGCCGCTGCTGCAATCCATCGCGCGGCAGGATACCGGAAATATCGTATTGGCGTATTTGCCTTCTCAATATCTGGTGCTGGAAGTGGCGCCGTGTCGATAGGTCGTCAGTGGATCTCCGATCACCTTCCACATAAAGGCGATATGCTCTTGCTGGATTGCGTAGAGCGCTGGGATGACGAACAGATCCTCTGTGTCGCGAGCAGCCATCGAAGCGCAAGCAACCCATTGCGGGTGGCTGGACGGCTGGGTGCGATTTGCGCCGTCGAGTATGCGGCACAGAGCATGGCTGTACATGATGCATTAGTACGGGCGGAAGACGGCGGTGAACCGCAAAGGACCGGTGCGGGTTACCTCGCGAGTGTCCGAGAATTATGTATGGAAATAACGCGCCTCGACGATATCGAGGGCGATCTGGCGGTCAGTGCAACAAGACTCGCGGCGCACAGTAGTTTGCTTTACAACTTCGCTATCTCTGCTGACCGACGTATACTCGTTAAGGGTCGGATCATTATTTTCGTGGCGGCCCAACAGGAAGCCCCAGATGTGTAAACGTGCCTTGGTGACGGGCGGGAGCGGTAGCATTGGTGCCGCTATCTGCCAAAGGCTGGCCGCAGATGGCTTTGACGTCATTATCCATACCCATCGCAACCTGATAAAAGCTACCGCTTTGGCGGCGTCCATCAGAGACGCTGGCGGTCGCGCAGTGGTGTCTGCCTTCGATATTACCGACCGCGAGACGACCACCCAGTCCGTACAGGAGTTGATTGCATCGGGGCCGATACAGGTGTTGATCAATAATGCCGGAATCCACGATGATGCGGCTTTTCCAGGGCTCAGTCCGCAGCAGTGGCAGGAGGTCATAGATGTTTCGTTGAACGGCTTTTTCCATGTTACGCAGGCCGTCTTGATGCCCATGATCCGCACCCGCTGGGGACGGATCATCAATATTACCTCCGTGGCGGCGCTTATGGGGAACCGCGGACAAGTAAATTACGCAGCAGCGAAGGGTGCGTTACATGCGGCGACTAAATCGCTAGCGTTGGAAGTGGCCAGCCGGGGTATTACCGTCAATGCCGTAGCGCCCGGGATTATCGCCACGGAAATGAGTGCGCAGGCTTTTGATGCTGCGCGAATCACCCAGATGGTGCCCATGGGGCGGGCGGGACAACCGGCCGAGGTCGCTGATCTCGTGGGTTTCCTGGCCTCAGAAAAAGCGGCTTACATCAGTGGGCAGATTATATCGGTCAATGGTGCCATGGTATGAACATAGAAACAATTTCATGACCATTGCTAAGCATGTTGCGGATTTGGCAACCCAGCAATCCGAACGTCTGGTATTTTTTACCTTGGCACAACTTTGCATTATTATTCTGGCCGCGCGCCTTGCGGGAAGCTTTGCTGCTAGAATAGCCCAGGCCACTGTTGTTGGAGAAATTATTGCGGGAATTCTGCTGGGTCCTTCATTATTCGGCTGGATAATGCCCGTTCCTTTTCATTGGGTTTTCCATTCTATTCCGTCAGGGCCGTTAGATGTCCTTTCCCAGTTAGGCCTTATCTTGCTGATGTTTCAGGTCGGCCTGGAATTTGATTTTTCGCATCTTAAGGAAAAAGCCAATCGCCGTGTAGTGTTATGGATAGCGATGGCTAGCCTATTGTTACCATTCGCTACGGGTCTTGGCGTGGGCTTCATGAGCGCTCCCCTGCTTTCTCCAGAGGCGAACCGCTGGGTTTCGGCGCTCTTTGTGGCTACCGCTTTTTCCATTACGGCTGTTCCTGTTCTCGGTCGCATTATGATGGAGCTGGGCATAACGAAATCCCGGCTTGGGGTGATCGCAATCAGTGCTGCGGCGATAAATGACGTGGTGGGCTGGTTGTTGCTCGCACTGGTAACGGCCTTGGCGCTTGCGCAATTTCAATTTCCCTTATTTTTGGCTAAGGTATTTTTCGTTTTGCTTTTTGTCCTGGCGTGGTTTTTTTTCGTTCGGCCACTCATGAAATGGGCGGTCCGTCACTTTAAAGCCGAGCAGGAGATATCGGCGACTTTTCTGGGCATCGTCTTGGTGAGCATATTCATCTCGGGTATGATCACCTCTGCGATAGGAATATTTACGATATTTGGTGGGTTTATTATGGGTGTCATATTATATGACGAAGCCGCTTTTGCCAAACTATGGCAAGCGCATATTGCCCCTTTCGTTTCAGTTTTTTTTCTGCCAATATTCTTTACCTATACTGGCTTGCGAACTAATATTGCCGCGCTCGATGGCGTGGGGCTGTGGATTTGGTGTGGTTTAATATTGATATTGGCGACGATCTCTAAATTTGCTGGCGCGTATGCCGCCGCGCGGATTTCAGGGTTAAATCATGATCAGGGAAAAATAATTGGGGTCATGATGAATACCAGAGCACTCATGGAGCTTATTGTCATTAATGTGGGTTATGATATGGGGGCCATTTCGGAAAAGATTTTTACCATGCTGGTCATTATGGCTATTGCGAGCACCGTCGTCACAACGCCAGTGTTGCGGCGCTGGTTACCCCGTGCGCAAGGACAAAATGAGGAGCCTGTTGACACTTAAAAATGCTGAGCAGTTGGGCCTTATGACAGCTAACGCCGGTGCCGTATCCGGCGTGCTAATAACATCGGCAGGCGTATTATAAAACCGAAAAATAAACGGCTGTGCATCCAGGTCAACAGAACATTATCACGCAGGTAATGAAAATGAGAAACCCCGCCGTCGCTGGTCTCAAAATAACGCACGGATGCCGGTAAATTGATAATACGGATTCCCATCCAGGACATTCGTACAGCGGCTTCAGGGTCGAAGTCGAAACGCCGCATCCAGCGCTGTTTGTGCATGAGGCGCTGCAGGGGGGCTAAGGGATAAACGCGAAAGCCAAACAGGGAGTCACCGATACCCCCGCCTAATGTTTCCAGGTTGGCCCACCAGTTAGATATCTTGCGACCTTTTACCCGAAGAGCAGGGGCGCTGGCATCAAAAACCGGTACGCCGAGGATCATGGCGTCAGGGTTGTGAGCCGATGCCTGCATAAAGGCAGGAACCGCCCCGGCGGGATGTTGACCGTCAGAGTCCATCGTCAACACATGGGTATAGCCCTGTGCCTGGGCTTGCTCCAAGCCACATCGTATAGCTTCTCCTTTGCCACGGTTGCGGGAGAGGAGGAGGATGCGCAATCCACTATCCCGGCGCGCTAATTCCTGGAGACCTATTGCCGTGCCGTCGGTGCTCCCGTCCACGACGACCCAGACAGGGCTCCAATGCTGACGTGCCGCAGTCACGGTTTCATAGACTTTAGGCCCGGGGTTGTAGCTCGGAATAAGCAATAAGTGGGTGTTGGAGGATTGTTTCATTAGCACTCGTCAACTGCCGCGACGCTTGATGCACAGGGTTCGCTGGGCAGAGCTGAGTGGAAATAGGCTTCCAGTTCCGCTATGGAACGGCGTACGTCCGTTGGTGGATCGAAGCGGCGGCCTATCTCTATACGGTAGTGAATAGGCATGGCCGGCTTGCGAAAGAAGGGCCATCCCTTCCCGAGAAAGGGAGAGTCTGCGGTGATTAATATGGTCTGAATGGGCACATGGGCCTGCTTGGCAATCAGCGCAATGCTGCCCCGTATGGTTCCGATGGGAAGGGGATGACTGCGAGTGCCTTCCGGGAAAAGAAGTAAATGACTGCCACCACGCAGTTCCTCGACGGCAAGGTGAAGCATGTGGCGTAAGGCGTCATTACGAATGTAACAGGCCAGGCGCGCACCGGCGCCAAAAAATGGGTTATCTACCAATTCTGCTTTCATAATGCAGGCCAGGCGCGGCATGCGCGAAAGAATCATAATTGCATCAAGTAGTGAGGGATGATTCGGTGCGATGACCATCGGTGATTCATCGCTGAGTGTATCGAGTGCGCTAATATCAAAATGGCAAGCACCGAGAGCGGATAATGCCCGTAGATACAGCCTAAACCCCATGGAAATAACCCATCTTCCCGTTAATTTCCGCCACTTTATCGGAAATATAATATTCATGGGTAGTGCAAAAATAGACCACAAAAGACTAATGCTCGCCAAGAGCGCGAGACCAACGTAGAATACCACGTATTCTCTGGCAGAGCGTATTTTATCAATAAATCTCATGAGATGGAGATATTGATCGTGATGGCCTAGCCTGCAATAGCACATGGTTAGCATATATCTGCATGGATATCTGACCCTTCGCCGGTATGCAGTCCAATATTGACGTCGCCCTAAGCAGAAATAAGGATCTTAAATAACTTACCCAGATTTTCTTAGCTTGTATCACAGGTGACAATTTGTGTCAACCGCTTCGCGCTTGCTGCTGAAGCGGTTAAACTTGGGCGCTAGGATGTGCAACGAGACATTATTTTTTACGGAGTGTTAGCGTCCACTGTTATTATCAGCAGGGTATCGGTTGATCCAAATTGAGAGTTGTTGTCATAAGTAAGGACACCTTGGCCCTTATAAGACGCTTCTGTACGGCGCGTATCCCCGCCAAAGTAGAACGGAATAAATTGCTTGCCGGTAATGTGGCTCGACGTGTGGTCTGGAAAGCCAATCAGTTGCTCGACTTGGCGTCTGGACATGCCTATCTCCAATTTGGAGAATGGCGTGCCGGGAGCGGGGAGGACGTTGGTTATTGGGGGTACTGCGGTAGTGCTCGCCGTGGGTGCCGCTGCTAAGGCCCCGGATACTGGCGTGGTCGTTGCGGGCGGATATTCTTGGGTTGCGCAGCCGATCAACCCCGAGGCAAGGCAGGTAATAGATAATAGTCTGGCGATATTTATGCTTGGTTTCATTGAGGTTATTGCTCCGATGCGGGCACCTGGGTGGTGCTTAATCTAAATTTGTCGAATAGGGCTCAGTCAGGTGGCTCGATCAGTCAATATTTTTACCGAAATTTAAGGTTGACTATTGCTCATTCTATCCGCGTGATATCAAAAAGTAAATGACCAGAATAAAATTGTTTACACTGCAATCGGTATTTTCTGGAAAAAGTTTATACTACTATTTTCATGATCTATTGATTAAATAATGAGGACTTTATGATCATGTCATGTAATATAGAATACGGTGCATTTCTTATGAATACACGACTCCGCCTGTGGCTTCGATCTCCACGAGGAGCTCGGATCTGCAGATGTCTGCCTGGATGTATAACGTTTTCATAGCGGGTGCGATAAGCCGATGCAGTTCTGACTGGATAATGGTTAGGTCCGCCATGTTGCGAAAATAGACGCGATAAGTCAGCGTGTTTAATGCATATAAATGATGCCCGGCGACGCGATTCGCTTCATCGATAACCGCAGAAATGTTCCGTATGCTTTCCTGAGTTTGGGCGGCGACATCACCGATGTGCAAGGTGTCGTGGCCAACAATGCTGGCGGTTCCGGAAATAAATAAGGCATGTTGCTGATCTAGCTTGAGCCATCCGCCGCGCGAGAAGGTAGGGCTGCATGGCCCATATTTTTTGGGATAGCAATAGGCGCTAATCTGTCGGGGATTTTCCAGAGCCACAGATTTGTGTTGCCCGGCGAGAAAGTGTACGACTAAATTTGCGGAGGATGTCCCTACAGCACTCGCGGCGGGGATGCTACTTTCTTCGCTAAGTCGGTTGTGGGTAATAAACGAACTTGCGCGCCCAATATTGAACTGGCGATAGTGTTCCAAGCCGTGCGTGGCACCGTTGATATCGGGTAAAAAATTCCAGACGCGGAGTAAGTGAAGATGTCCACTCTCTTGGAGGAGAGTGAATATTTGCTGATAGGCTTCTTGAGCGCATGACTGAATGGGCGGGGGACTGAAGTTGTCGCCATCGTCAGGTGGTGATGTTATAGCCAGGGTGATACTGCCAAAAGTTAGGGTTGCGCTGCGCCGATAGCGTATATCCAAATAGTGTCCAGGAATTACGCTCTGTGTGGTACTCCAGATTTCACAGACATCAGATCCGTAAATGCTCAGGGGGGTTTTTAGAATGCCACTATTTTGGTCGGCACCGATCCCCGCGCTGAGTGGACTATCGAACAGCACGATACCGAGGATGTTTTCTGTGCGCAGCGCGTCATTGTTTAATGCCACTGCTGCCGGAGCATAAGTAAGCGTAAGCCGCGTGCCAGTGCCTGTTGTCATGACGTCATCTAAGCGCATGGTTAAATCCTGATGTTTTCCTTTCGTTTTTTGTATGCGGCCCAAGATGCTCCGAGGTGCCGCAGCGATGTCAGGTAATAGACCATTTTGAAGATCCGTAGGGAAGTCCAAATCGGTGTTTTATTGAAAATATCCCCAGCGAGAACGGATAGTACGGCCTCTTTGGTGCGTGCCTGGTTACCCGGAAACATAAACATATTGCGCAGGGCAGGCTGTGACATGCGATAAATATACCAGGAGAATACCTTGCCCCCGTGCCGAGTTTCCCGGTCAAAGCGACGCAATGCAGCGGCAGCACGTCGCGGTTGCCGCAGGCAGATATCAATAGTATCGGCACCGATAAAAGCGCTTTGCATGGCGAGCATGACGCCCGACGAAAAGACCGGATCGTAAAATGCGAATGCATCCCCCAACATGAGGAAGCTTTCCCCATGGGTCTGCTCGCAGATATAGGCGTAATTGCCAGTAGCTTCGACATCGGTCACGCGCCGTGCGTCTGCTAATCGCATCGCCAGCGCGGGAGACATGGCGATAGTGTCCGCAAAAAAATCTTCCACGGGTTTCTTGCGCGTTTTGAGATAAGAGGGCCATACCACCGCTCCCACGCTGGTGGTTCCGTCGGCTAACGGGATGAACCAGAACCACCCATGTTCAAACCAGAATAGCGAAATATGTCCCTCTGCGCTGTCGGGGAGGCGATGTGCCCCACGGAAGTGCGCATAAAGGGCGGAGCTGTTATGTTTTGGGTTATTCTGTTTGGTCTTGAAGCATGTTCCGAGAAATGTATCTCTACCAGATGCATCAACCAGGAACCGTGCTTTCCATGTTTCTGTCGATCCATCCTCGCGGAGGGCGTGAACTATGGCACCTTTTTCGTGCGGCAAAAATTCAACCGACCGGGCCCGGCATCCCTCAATTGTTGTCGCGCCTTTTTTGCGCGCATTGCGAAATAGAATATCATCGAAGTCTGCGCGTCTGACCTGATAGGCCATGGGCATGGACTTGTCCCATGCATCGGCAAATAAGAAGGTTTCTCTTTTCTTTGTATGGTAGGGCGAGTTGAATTCTGCACCCCACTTTTTCATCCCAATCTGGTCTACCTCTTGGGCAACACCTAATTTCTGCAGCAGCGGTAAATTGGCGGGGAGCAGGGATTCACCTATATGAAATCTTGGATGATGTGCTTTTTCTAGTATGGTGATTTGGTAGCCGCGCTCTGCGAGTAGCGCACCGATCGTCGAGCCTGCCGGTCCGCCACCTATAACCAGAACGTCACATTCGTGTGTCACAGGATGTGCGTTTGATGTCTGTTGTTTTTTGGTCATCTGTCGTTCCTCCAGTGGCGCTTTCTATAAAAAGCTACACTGACTAGTTAGCTCGGCGAATTCGTCGATGATGTGTGATCACCGCAAGCACTTGCAATGCTCTGCTCGGATATTGGCGGGTGTGTTTTAAGGTCCTGAAATATCATGGATAAAGATATGCTACGCAGTTCCTTATGCTGACACAGTTCGAGTAGTCTGGGTAACACAAGCAGAGCCAGTTTGCCGTCATGCAATAATAGTATGTCGCCGGCGGCCAGATTGCGGCTGAGACGGCGGAGTACGGTGTCTGGATTTCGCGACGCGGTGTCGTAACCACGTCGCGTCCAGGCGACGTGCTGCAGGCCCAGTCGCCGTAATACCCCGCCCAAGAATGGACTGCGAAAGCCAAAAGGGGCGCGGAAGAAACGGGGTGCTGGTCCATGTGTTGCAGCTTCGACAGCTTTTTGCGTTTTAACAATGTCATTCGCTAATAAACTTGGGCCGCTGAACGCGAAAAGTATATTGTGGCGATAACTGTGATTTTCTACGCTATGGCCGCGCCGAAGTATTTCGGCGACTAAATTCGGGTGCGCAGCGACTTTCTCACCAATGCAAAAAAAGCTGGCTTTGGCGTTATACTGGTCTAGCTGATCTAGTATTTGAGAGGTTATTTCTGCATGTGGCCCGTCGTCGAAGGTGAGAGCGATTTCGCGACGGGCGATAGCGCTTCGCGGCAGACGGACTAAATTTGGGCTAATCAATTTGCAGCGAGGGCAAAGGACCAGCATCGTAAGCACGACCTGGCTGGATATGATGCCTGCCAAAATATAAAGTATTATCGTTTCTAGCATGCGATGATATATTCTCTTTGCCGACTCGGTGATTTATTGTAACGATATAGATTATCTCTCTTTCAGCAAGGAGTCACTCAGGGCGCCCGTGGTGACCCCTGCGGGCGCTCCGGCGGCACGACCGGCACTGCGCCGCCGAGACCTCCTCCGCTTGGCCGGTTGCCCGAAGGTTCGCTTCCGCCGTTCGCTGTTTTTCTGAATGCGCAAAAATAGCCTGCCCTGTGTGATTTTTCTTGCGGAAATCGTGTTCAAACATGCAGATATGTTATATTGGACCGGGTGAGCCGTGTCGTGCAGTCGCTTGATCCCGCCGTCCGCGGCCGTACTATCTTGAGAATTCCGAAAAATCGTCTATAAGTTTATGGATGATCTTGAATGCAGTGGCGACAGGAGCAACCCTTATGTCTTTGGCTTGCACTGCGTCATATGGCTGTATGCTGATGATGGAGAACAAAATTGTTACCTGAAAGTGCTAAGCCCTATCTGCTCAATGCCGTCTATCAATGGTGTGTGGACCAGGGCCATACCCCGTATATCCTGGTGGTTGTGGCTTATCCGGGGGTGTCTGTTCCGAGTGGCTACGAAAAGGATGGACGGATGATTCTTGATGTCTCGCCGCGCGCTTGCCACAGTCTCAATATGGCGGATGATTGGATTACTTTTAACGCCCGCTTTGGTGGGGTCGCCCGCACGGTAGATGTACCGATGGCGGCGGTGGCGGCGATTTACGCCGCGGAGACGCAGGAGGGGATGGGTTTTGCCGATCCCGAAATGCCAAGCACACCGCCGCCGACCCCAGAAGAGGGCGGCGGCGTGAATACGGATAAACCCGCGGGTAAGCCCGAGCGCCCTGCGCTGCGGGTGGTGAAGTGAGGCTTGACCTGCTGCTCGGCACGCTGCTGCTCCTTTGCGGAAGCACGGCGGAGGCCAATATTTATGCGTACACCGATAGCAGTGGGGTAGTGCATCTGACCAATGTGCCTGGCGGGAATGACCGGTACCGGATGGTGATGCGCACGCCGAAAATGGCGGTAGCCATGGCGCGCGCAGATTTTAACCGGGTGGCCAAGGCGCATTATCAGGCACTGATTCGGGCGGCAGCCAGCCGTTATGGAGTCAGTCCGGCGCTGGTTAACGCCGTGATTAGCGCCGAGTCCGGCTATAATGCGGGGGCGGTTTCACCCAAAGGGGCGATCGGACTGATGCAACTCATTCCGGCAACGGCGGATCGTTTCGGGGTGGCCAACTCCTTCAGCCCGGCTGACAACATCAATGGTGGCACAGCGTATCTGGCCCATTTGCTGCGGGTATTTAGTGGTGACCTGAAACTGGCCGTAGCCGCTTACAACGCGGGATCGAAGGCCGTGATCCAGGCGGGTTACCATATTCCCCCTTTTGCGGAAACCCAGGCATACGTGCCGCGGGTACTCGCTTATTATCAGCAGTACCTGAATGGCGGCGGCAAGGCGGGCGGCGTGAATCCGCAATCGATGGCGCAAGCCGCTCCGCAGCTCATTCAGGTATCTAATCCGTAGGCTTGTAGTTTCTTCCGCAAGGTGTTGCGATTAATGCCTAGCCACTGAGCAGCTGTGCCGCGTTGCCCGCTACAGTGCTGCAGTGTGTTAGCAAGCAGAGCACGTTCCACTTCGTCTATTATCATTGCATGCAGGTTACTGGGTACTTCGCCCTGCAAATCCGCCAAATAGCGGTCCATAACCAGAGTCACGCAATCGCTCAACGACAGGTTCGTGGTTTCCATGGCCAGCCCTGCTCAGGGGCGACTGAGGAGCGTGACTTGGTAACCGGCTGCAGTCGTTAATGCTGGGCTGCTGAGTGTAAATGGTACCGCAGTGTCGGGAACAAACCCGGAGCTGGCATGGAATGCGCCGCTCAGGTATTGCGCGGCGGTAAACTGCAGATGCGCTATCGGTGCACCGTAGATATTGCTGAGGGTGACTTCGATCACCGGGTAGGCCTGGACTTTGTTGGCCACATTTTCGATGTTGCCGGTGATGCGCGCCAGATGCTTCCCCGCCTGGGTAACCTGACTGTTTAAAATACGGATGTCTTTGTTCGGGCCCGGCCACGGAATGGTGACACCCAATTGTTCGGCGCTACTCAGTAATATGCGGCGCACTGGCGCACTGGTGGCGGCGTAACTATAACTGCGTGTCCACCAAAGTGCCTGCCCAATCAGGGCGGTAATCAGCAGGATAATCGCCAGGATGAGCAGAAATTTACCCAGAAGACGCCCCAGGCTGCTACCGGCACGCGTTTCCTCTGCGGCAATATCAATATGGAAGATTTGTTGGCAGACGCTGCATTTCGCTTGGTAGTGATGCTCGCGCAACGCGTTGTTATCGGTGGCGAAGGTCGATTCACAGCGGGGGCAGGTGATTTCCATGGTCATACTCCGATTTTGCGCTGGCCATAGAGGAGCGACCAGTCTTCTTCGTGTTGCGGGGCGGCGAGATCGAAATAGGGTCTATAGGCGGTGTTAATCTCCGCTTCCTGATGGTGCAGGATACCGGACAGGGCGATCAAGCCTCCGGGACGGACAGCGTCAGCCAAGGTGGCGGCGAGGGCCAACAAGGGGGTCGCCAGAATGTTGGCGACCAGGATGTCGGCCATGGGCAGCCTGGCGTTTTCCGGTAGCGCGAGCTGCAGGCCGGTACTGACGCCGTTGCTTTCGGCATTGGCGGCGGCTACCTGCAGCGCAACGGGGTCCGTATCTACGCCGAAGGCTTGGCCGACTCCCAGCAGCAGCCCGGCGATGGCCAGGATACCAGAGCCGCAACCGTAATCGATAAGGCTTTCGCCCCCGCGGATCTGCGCGTCCAGGAAACGCAGGCAGAGAGCCGTGGTGGCATGGGCGCCGGTGCCAAAGGCCTGGCCGGGATCAAGATGGAGCACGCGATGGGCGTCGGCGGGCGCCGCATCCCAACTGGGGGCTACCCAGAGGCGACCGAAGCAGCGTGCCGGGAAAGCGGCCTGCGTCGCCGCTACCCAGTCCTGTTCCTCCAGCGGCGTGAACTGTGCTGCGAATTGCTGCCAGTCATTGTCTCTGACCAGCTTTTGCAGGGTCGCTTCACTATGGTCGTCGGCAGGAAACAAGGCCTGGCACTGGCTGTTCTGCCAGATCAGCCCTGCATCGAATACGGCTTCACTGTCGTCGCCTTCAAGAAAGCTGACGGCTGCTGCGCCAGCATCCTGCAATTGCACCTCGATGGCCGCCGTAACTGCTGCGGGGACACGCATGTCGAGCTGCCACCAGGCAATCTTCATAGGGCGAGCAAGGCCTCCAGATAGTGGATATGCACCCCGCCTGCGGCGTACTGGGCCTCTTCCAGGACTCGCCGGTGCAGGGGAATATTGGTCTGAATACCTTCAATGGTGGTCTCGCGCAGGGCGCTGCGCATACGCATATTGGCTTCCTCACGGTCGTTTCCGAAGGCGATGATTTTGCCGATCATGGAGTCGTAGAAGGGTGGCACGCGATACCCCGCATAAATGTGACTGTCGACCCGGATGCCCGGCCCGCCGGGTGGGTGCCAAGCGGTAATTTGTCCAGGAGAGGGTACGAAACGCTCCGGGTCTTCGGCATTGATGCGGCATTCGATGGCGTGACCGCTGAGTACAACGTCTTCCTGCCGAATCCCAAGCGGCAGGCCTGCTGCTATGCGGATTTGAGCCTTGACGATGTCGATGCCGGTAATCAGCTCCGTGACCGGGTGCTCGACCTGCACGCGTGTATTCATTTCAATGAAGTAGAAGGTTTGGCTGCCCGGGTCGTAGAGAAACTCGATCGTGCCGGCGCCCCGATAGCCCATATCCTCGCAGGCTCTGACTACCGATGCGCCGATTTCAGCCCGCTGGGCGGCGCTGATGCCAGGAGCGGGAGCTTCTTCGATCACTTTCTGATGGCGGCGCTGCACCGAGCAGTCCCGTTCACCCAGATGAACGCAATGGCCATGGGCATCGCAGAGTATCTGAAACTCGATATGGCGCGGCGTCTCCAGGAACTTTTCCATGTACAGGGTGGGGTTGCCGAAAGCCTTGCCCGCTTCTGCCCGGGTCAGATTGGCGGCGTTGATGAGGTGCGCTTCCGTATGCACGACCCGCATACCACGCCCACCACCACCACCAGCGGCCTTGAGAATGACGGGATAACCGATCTCGCGGGCAATGGCTTTGAGGGCTTCATTATCGTCGGGCAAAGCTCCGTCGGAGCCCGGCACACAGGGCACTCCGGCCTTTTTCATGGCCGCCTTGGCGGCAATTTTGTCGCCCATCAGGCGGATGGTCTCGGCACGCGGGCCGATAAAGGCAAAGCCACTTTTTTCGACCCGCTCGGCGAAGTCGGCATTTTCCGAAAGAAAGCCGTAGCCGGGATGAATGGCCTCGGCATCCGTTACTTCGGCGGCCGCAATTACGGCGGGAATATTCAGATAGCTTTTGTCGCTGGGCGCCGGGCCGATACACACCGACTCGTCGGCGAGTTTGACATGCAGAAGATCGCGATCAGGCTCGGAGTGGACGGCGACGGTGCGGATGCCCAGTTCGCGGCAGGCGCGCTGAATGCGCAGGGCAATCTCGCCGCGGTTGGCAATGAGGATTTTTTCAAACATCTCCATTCTCGGGAGCAATGATGAACAGGGGTTCACCGTATTCGACGGGTTGGCCATTGCTGGCGAGGACCTTGATCACTTTTCCGGAGATGTCGGCTTCAATTTCGTTGAGCAACTTCATGGCTTCGATAATGCAGAGGGTCTGACCAGCCTTGATAATGCTGCCTTCTTCCACAAAGGGTGCGGCTTCGGGGGAGGCGGCGCGGTAAAAGGTGCCAACCATGGGCGATTTAATCATGTAGCCTTGCGGTGGCTGCTCAATAGCGGCGAGTGTGCTCGCTACCGGTGCAACAGTGGGCATTGCCGCAGCAACTGCCATTGGCTGAGTGCAGGTAGCGGTCGGTGCCGTATGCGCAGGCGCGGCGTGCCGGGTGATTCGGACTTTGTTATCGCCCTCGACCACTTCTATTTCATCAATGGCACTTTTTTCCAGCAGCTCGGCCAGGCGGCGGATGAATTGGATATCCATGCTCTTTCCTTGGTATCAGTTATGAGTTATGAGTTATTGCGCTTCAGGCGCCGATGAATGGCATCCAGCGCCAGGAAATATCCATCCGCACCCAGCCCCGCGATGACGCCTTGGGCGAGATCGGAGAAATAGGAGTGCTGGCGGAACGGTTCCCGGGCATGGATGTTGGACAAATGCACTTCAATAAAGGGGATCTGGACAGCGGCCAGAGCATCACGCAGGGCGACGCTGGTATGGGTGAAGGCCGCAGGGTTGATGATGATGTAGGTAACGCCCTGGCGGACCGCTTCCTGAACTGCGTCGATCAGTATGTGTTCGGCGTTGCTCTGCAGGCTGCGCAGCCGCCAGCCCCATCCCTGCGCGTGCGCCTGCAGCCCGACATCGATCTCAGCGAGGGTGGTCTGCCCATAATGGCCGGGCTCACGGCTACCCAGCAGATTCAGGTTCGGTCCATGCAGTACAAGGATATGAGGAGATGATCCAGTCATAGCTTCCGCGTAACACTAAGTATATTCGTAAAGTCTGCCGCAAATGGCCGGATAAATCCAGGTCATTCGTGCCTGGGACGGCGGCCAGGGGAAATAAATGGGGCCATCGCCCAAGGCGGGGATTTGGCGTAGAATGCGTCGGGTATATGTAAAGTTTCGCGGATTCTGCCGCAATGCCTGGGGGGGCGGCGCGCAACTTTCGTCAGATGGGTGGAAAGATTGAGATGTCCAGGCACCCATTATTGAGAACGCCAGAGAGAGGTGTGTTCGTTATGTTATACCCTGAGTTATTCAAATCGCTGGAGGCCGCGCGCTGGAACATGGCCACGGATATTCCCTGGGAGCAGTTTGACCGTAGTCTGGTGAGCGATGAGCAGTTGCGCACGATCAAGATGAATGCGGTCACCGAGTGGTCCGCGCTTCCGGCGACGGAGATGTTTCTCCGGGACAACCGGAATGACTCCGATTTCTCGGCTTTCATGTCCATCTGGTTCTATGAAGAACAGAAGCATGCTTTGGTGCTTATGGAATATTTGCGCCGCTTCGCGCCGGAGTATCTGCCGACAGAAGAAGAGTTACACAACGTGCGTTTTGAATTTGATCCAGCCCCGGCGATGGAGACGCTCATGCTCCATTTTTGTGGCGAAATTCGTCTGACGCATTGGTACAAATGCGCGGCACAGTGGCATAGCGAGCCGGTGATTCGCACGATTTACGAGGTGCTTTCCAAGGATGAGGCACGGCACGCAGGTATTTACCTTAAATATATGCGGCGTGCTATTGATCGCCTTGGGGATACCGCGCGCCTGGCCTTTGCCAAGATTGGTGTGCTCATGGCTAACACCAAGACGGCGAAGGCATTGCATCCCACCAATCTCCACGTCAATAAGGCCATGTACCCCGAAGACAGTGTGCAAAGCCATTTGCCGGACCCGGGCTGGCTGGAGCAATGGCTGGATACCCAGATTCATTTCGACGTGATCTGGGAGGGTAAGGTAGTCAATGGCATTTTGCGTAATCTTTCCGCTTTGCTCGAAACGCCCATTCAGAGTGCCAAGGATCTCAGTCGTTACCGCAAGGCGATGAGCGCCGCCGACCGGGATGCTTCTGGGCACATGGTGGTGGGCTGAGCACACTGTAGCGCTTTGGCGACAAGGGCTGCGTCACCGGGTATAAGAGAAAAATGACGGAAGATCCATGGCGGACCCTTACCCTGGATGCCCGATTGCAGTGGGCATTGAGTCCGGAATTGCCAGAAGTATACCGGCCGTTTCTGTTGACGGAGCAGTGGCTGCAGACCCGCTGCTATTTTGCCCGCCGTGCGGACCTGCGGTTGGAGGAAGTGGCGG
>JAAOMR010000539.1 GCA_018853935.1 Acidithiobacillus ferrivorans | reverse complement strand
AGGGTGTCGGTGGCCGCCGTCACACGCGCAAGCCAGTCGTGTAGGCCATCGCTGAGGATGAGCAGGTCGCCGGGATCGACCTCGTCGAGCACTCTCCAGAAAACCGGGCTGCCGTCGTCGTCTTTTCTGGCGATGGCCCGAATGCGGGGCGGTAGCGGGGCTGGGGCGGGGCAAATGCATTGTTGGTGCATAATGATCTCCTTTTTTTGGGGGGTTGCTTACCCCTTGGTGCCGCAAAAATTTTTGGGGCCTCACTACCCCTTAGTGCCGCAAAGATTTTTCGGTGGTTTCCCCCTTGGTGCCGCAGACGGTTTTGTGAAGCGTGGTAGCGCAGTCGGTATCCGTAGGCAGCCCTTGGCGTTGTCGCAAGTACAGATTCGCCAGGGTTTCGATGGCATCTAGTTCATGGGCAGCAATCAGTCGGTACTTTTGTGGATTAACAGACCGGCTTGCGGCCCGGACTTGCAGTGGCTGGCGATTAAAAATCTGGCAGAAGTCCTCTACCCGTTTTTCCGGCACGATGCCGCGCCACTGGTAGACGGCGGCGAGACTGACGCCCATCGCCTGTGCGACGACCTTCGCACCGCCGACTTCCTCGATGATGGTGTCCCGTATGTATCCGTTCGTTCTGCCAATGACGCACAAAGTAAGTAACTAGCACGAGCTTGTCAACAGCAACAAACGCGCATGGTTCCATGCGTTACGGAAAAACCTGAGGTAGGTATACTGAGCAATAAATCTACAATGTGGGGTGTAGCGGTATGGCAACAGAGTTTGGTGAATTTGCAAAAAAATTACATATGGCGCGGGACGCTCTGAAATTGTCCCAGGCACAGGTAGCTAAGGATATTGGGGTGCGGGAATCCTCTGTATCGCAGTGGGAGTCCAGCAAAAGCCGGATGCCGTCCAAAGTGCATCTGGAGAAAATTGCAAAAGTGTATCAAATTCCGCTGGATGAGTTGCTAAAATTATGGGAAAAGGAAAAAGACGCGGGGCTGGTGACCAATCCGCTGGCGGAGGTTTTCCAGGAGGCACGGATGCGCCTTGGGCTGTTGCAGGCGGATGTCGCCAAGCAGATGAATGTCAGGCGGGAATCGGTATCGCAATGGGAACGTCCCCAGGGTAGTCCACCCGGCCAGGACCGGATCGAGGCGCTGGCCGCTTTATACCACTTGGATATGAAAGAGTTGCAACAGGGGCGGCAAAAGAACCGCACGTTTCGGGTTACGCAGGATATTCTGAATTTTCAACATGGAACCCGTCCGATGGTGGAGGGCAGACCGCTCCCCTGTTTCAAGTCGCTACCCTCGGACTTTACGCAACTGCGCAACCGGATCATCGACGCGATCCGTCCGGAGTCCGGTATCCTCTGGCGCATGGTCAGCACCAGTTGTAGCGAACGGTCTTTTTTTCTGCAAATGAACGGTGTTTCGATGGAGCCCAAAATCCCCGATCAGGCATGGGTGGCTTTCGATCCCGATCGTCCGCGACCAACCGATGGCGATATCATTCTTGCGTATTTACAGCATAACTATCTGATTGGACAACTTACTACGGATCAGGGGCGGTTATTTTTGCGTACCGTCAACCCTATGTTTACGGACATTGTGACCCCTATTCAGAACGCCATCGACATCATTGCGGTAGGCATTGAGATTCAAGTCCCCTTATTATCGGTAAAATAATAGAAATCCTTGGCAGCATACGGTTTGTACCTGCACGCCCATAAACCAGGTTGCGGAACGTGCAGTGCTGCGCTTGACGAGGTAAAAATAAGTTAATAAGATAGTTTCAGATCCGGTGTGTGCGCGTTTTGCCGACTGCGGCACCGCTCTGTAAATGGGAAAAGGAGGTCGTCATGCATCTGCATCTGACTGCCGTCTGCAAAAAAGGATGTATTCGCGTTGTTTGATTTTTAGGAGAACGGTCATGTCGGAAATGGAAAAAATCGAGGAACAGATTCGCAAGCTAATAGCAAAAAAGGAAGCGCTGGCGGCGGGCATACCGGCCTCCAAAAGTGAATTACGCCGGACTTTTTTGAAAGCCCTGCCGGGCGAGTCGTTTTTCGGTTTGAGTTTTGCGCAGATATTGGGTGCGCTGGATGTGGTACGCACGCGCGGGATGTCGCCGGAGCAGGGGGCGGAACTGGAGCGGTTGGGTCTGGTCGTTCTGAAAAAATATGTGCAGCGACCGGAAAACACTACGCCTGAGGAAGCGGCTGCGAGACCGCAATTGCAGGCGGTAGAATAAAATACGTCTTAACGGTCTGGAGGATCATTAGTATGATTCAGTCGAGTAGAAAGGACCTGGAAACGGTCATTAAAGCCACGCAATCTGCG
>JAAOMR010000538.1 GCA_018853935.1 Acidithiobacillus ferrivorans | reverse complement strand
AAAAAATCCCCAGGAATACCAAATCGAATACCACATCCATCGGGCTATCATGAAAAAGCATGGCATCGAACTGGAATACTGGGATGGCAGTGTAGAAAAAGACCAGACCATCGCCACCAACGGCAGCGAAGACGAACTGGATTGCTCATTCCCGCTGCCAACCGTTGCCGATGCCCGGCGCTATGTACTGTCTGACATCAATGCGCAGATTGCCCAGGGCATAGGCAGACTGCGTGGAGTCCGGCGCACGGAAGAAAATCCGGCAGAAGTAACCATGTTTTTGGGTGACTTTCCGGTGGCCGCCGTGGAGGCCGGTGACTATCACCTGCCGACCATCGCATACGAAACGTCGATCCAGAGCCACCTCTGCCAGACGGCAACTAAAGAAGCCATGACGGTATCGGTCATTTCCGTCATGGAGGGCGGGCGAATCTGCTTACAGGAAATATGCGATGCGGTAAACCACATCACCGGCAACATGAAACTGTCAATCCCGAAAATGGGCCGGGATGGGGCTCGGAACCTGCTGAACAAGATCAGGAACTACGCGGTCAGCCTGAAAGTCAGTCTGACAGAAGCGGCCAGAATGCTGGCCGACAAGATCATGGTCTGGA
>JAAOMR010000537.1 GCA_018853935.1 Acidithiobacillus ferrivorans | reverse complement strand
CATCACCCTCGCTCTGCAGATGCGCTGGGCCTCCCAGGGGCGCGACGACTACGCCGCCAAACTCCTGGCGATGATGCGCAACCAGTTTGGCGGCCATGCCGTGCAAAAGGAGGACTGAATGAGCGACTGTAATTGTCAGTTCGTTATTTTTGGGGCGACCGGCGATCTCGCCTGCAAAAAACTCCTCCCCGCACTGTATCACCTGCATTGCGCAAGCAGAATGCCTGACGAGCTGCGTATTCTCGCCTTTGGCCGACGCCCCTGGGACGACAAAGCCTGGCAAGATTTTCTTCAGGAGCAGATGGAAACCTATGCCCGCAATTATCACGCCGACCACTTTGCCGATTTCTGCAGACATTTTGAATATGTACGTGGTGAAATCCATGAGCCGGAATCTTACGCCAAACTCCGCAGCCTGCTGACCCCGGAGGGGGCCGAAAAACCGGCGGACACCATTTTTTATCTTGCCATTCGTCCCGCCGATTTTATTCCAGTGGTACAACGTCTTTCCGAGGCCGGATTTAACCAGGATGGCGACTACCGTATCGTGATTGAAAAACCCTTCGGTGACGATCTGGAAAGCGCCGTGCAACTCAATGAGCAACTGCATCGCCACTTCCGCGAAGATCAGATTTATCGTATCGATCACTATCTTGGCAAAGAAATTGTCCAGAATCTGCTGGTTTTTCGCTTTGCCAACTTACCCATCGAGGCGGTCTGGAACCGCAATTACATCGACCACGTCCAGATAACCGTGGCTGAAGATATCGGCATTGAAAACCGGGCCGGCTATTATGATCAAGCCGGTGCCCTGCGCGATATGCTGCAAAATCACCTGATGCAGGTTCTTACGCTGATTGCCATGGAACCACCGCCATCGCTGGAGGCGGACAGCCTGCGCGACGAAAAAGTCAAAGTCCTGCGTTCCATCCGCCCTATTCCTAAATCGGCCGTCACCGCCTATGCCATGCGCGCGCAGTATGGGCCTGGCATTATCCACAACAAACATGTCCCCGGCTATCAGGACGAAGCGGGGGTTGAACCCAACTCGGTAACAGAAACCTTTGTCGCCGCCAAGTTTTACATCGATAACTGGCGCTGGCGCGGCGTGCCATTTTACCTGCGTACTGGCAAGCGCCTCACCGCCAAAACCTCCAGCGTCGCGATCCGCTTTCGCCATACGCCACAGCAACTTTTTCGCGAAACCAGCATTGAGCGCATTGAACCCAACTGGATACTACTTTCCCTCGAGCCTGAAAGCCTTAAAATCGAGATCCAGATCAAGGAACCTGGTCTGGAAATGCGCGTCCGCCCCGTGCAACTCAACGCATCTTACCGCAAAGATGGTGAGCAGGAGCTGGATGCCTATGAGGCCCTGCTGCTGGATGTGATGCAAGGCGACAAGGCCCTGTTCATCCGCTTTGACGAGGTCGAATGGGCCTGGCGCGTCGTCGACCCCATCATCAAGTCCTGGGGACGGGAGACCGACTACATCCTCACCTACCCCGCTGGTTCCTGGGGACCAGACGAGGCCACCCGGATCATGGATAAAGAAGATCAGTACTGGCGCAATCAAATCTGAGTCGAATCGACTGGCGGAGACCACCCGTGCTCCGCTATCCCCCCGCCTGTCGTCTCTTGCAAACAGAAAAAACCATATAAAAATCAACAATTCTATGGCAGCCTTCGGAAAAGCGTAGCCAGCAGTCTACAACCAGGTCCAGTACGGGGGTCTTATTTTTCTGGGTATTTTTTCACTTTATATAACAATTTCAAGATACTAAAACGATATGGCATGATCCATGCTTACAGTTAATCGAAGGTCAAAATCTGATAATAAGGAGCTTAACGATGCAAAATCCCATTATTCCCGAACGCGAAATTCAGCGGCTTTCCGAAGTGATCAAAGCCATGTCTCACCCTTTGCGGTACAAGATTATCTGCCTGCTGGGGCGCGGCGAAATGAGTATGCAAAACCTCGTAAAAGCCATCAATACCAGCCACAGTAATGCATCACAGCATCTTGCCCTACTGCAGGACAGCGGCCTGGTACTGGTGCGACGGGTAGCCAGTCGTGTGTACTTCCGCATCCGCGATCAGCGCACCCTGCGTCTGCTGGCCATGAGCCACCACGTCTTTGCCTGACTTTCAATCTAACAGCGACATACCGCGCCGCAGGAACTCTGCGGCGCTCTCATCGGTTTCAGCGGTACCCAGAAAGCGACGCCATGCTCCCGCGCCATTTTGCCCAAAGCGCAGCCCATGCAAATGGCGACTCAAACGCGGTGCAGGCAACGCCTCTCCCCATTGTTCCGCATATTCTATCAACCCCGACAAGATCACTGCGGGCACTGGCAGGGTCTCCCTACGCCCCATGGCACGTTCAATTTCCGCCAACAGTAGGGGATGATGATAGGCAGCACGCCCGATCATGACCCCATCCACTAGGGCAAACTGCGCCGTCACCGCCGTCAAATCGTTAAAGCCTCCATTGATCTCGATGGTCAGATGTGGCAGCTCTTTTTTCAACTGATGCACCCAATCCCAGCGCAAGGGCGGCACGTCACGGTTTTCAGCCGGACTGAGACCTTTCAGCCAGGCATTACGCGCATGAACAATAAAGTGTCGGCATCCCGCCATCGCGACGGTTTCGATGAAAGCACGCAGCGTCGCGTAGTCCTCTTCCCGATCCAGACCGAGACGGTGTTTCACGCTAACCGGCAAGCCACTTTCTCCCATCGCGGCCACCAACTCGGCGACCAACTCAGGCGTCGTCATCAGGCATGCCCCAAAACGGCCCTTTTGCACCCGCGGCGAGGGACAACCCACATTCAAATTGATCCCGTCATAACCATAGGCATGCGCCATCGCCGCAGCCGCACGCATCGCCGCTGGATCATCCCCACCTAACTGCAAAATCAGGGGGTGCTCTGCCGCAGAGAATTCGAGAAATCGCTCAGGATCACGCCCCAGAAGAAGCGCACTGGTGGTGACCATCTCGGTATAAAGCACGCAGGAAGGGCACACCAAACGCAGAAAATACCGACAATGGCGGTCTGTCCAGTCGAGCATGGGGGCAACCGATAATATCTTATCACTTGATTTTACTGTATTTTTATTGTCATTCATGGAGTTGCCTCATTGTTCGACTGTCTGAATTATGCCGCATTTAGCCGCAAAAA
>JAAOMR010000536.1 GCA_018853935.1 Acidithiobacillus ferrivorans | reverse complement strand
TCCAGCAGACGATTTTGGCTTTGTCGCGCGGTGAGGTTATCGAGGTCCACCCAAGCCAGGGGCTGATCCTGCTGCGCACAGGAGAAGACCGCCTTGGTGCGCTGGCCCGTCTCCGGATCGATCTGCCACTGCAGACACTGGGCGCACACCCCTTTGAGCATACACTGCATGGGACTGCCCACCGTCGCCGTCGCCTCCAGATCCGCTCGGAAATAAGGTTCTAGCTCCGCCTTCAGCGCCTGCTGAAAACCCTTGAGCAAGCCGGTGGAACCCATGACCATCAGGCGATCCACACTGCTCAGTGCTATCCCTGCATCGCCCGGCGCCCCTGGTCCGGACAACTCCCCCGCCCCATAGGCGCAGAGCAGGGCCACCATGTCACTGGCTTCCACACTGAGATCCTGCGGCCGATGAGGGGTGATCAAGGGGCCGCTGCCCGTACACCAGATGATCTGGTCCGCAGCGGCTTCCAGTTCCGCCTGATAATCCAGTTCACCGGCTTTCGCCAGGGCCGCCACATAAAGCACGCGATTGCCCGCCGCCCGCAACGCCGGACCGATATCGAGCATCACCGCCGCACCCCAGCGTCCGGCGACCACCAGAATCGTCTTACCCGTGGGGATGTCGGTGGGGGCGCCAGTCGGCCCCATCAGAATCAGGGGATCGCCCGGCTCCAAACGGCCCACCAGACGCGGCCCGGTGCCCCACTGCAGGATCAAAAGGCGCACCGCGTCGCCTTCCACCCCCGCACCGCTGACCGTCAGCACCGGAATCTGCAAACGGGTGCCGTCCACGATCGGGCTGTGACTCTCGAAGGTCTGCAAGCGGAAAAACTGTCCCGGCCGGAAATTGCGGGCCGCCAGCGGGGCCTCCACCCACAGCTCGGTGACGGCGGGATTGCTGCGATCCATCCGCAATACCCGCATGCTCAGCAGATGCTGCAGGCGCTCTTGAAAACGCTGCACGTCAAAATCACTGGCCGCCGCCAAGGTCCCCAAAGCGTGCATGACCTGCGGATACGTCGCCTTGGCCGAAGCGATGGCCTTGACCACACTGCCATGAAACACCGGATGCGTATCCCCAATAAAACTGATCCGATGCCCGCTGTGGTCAGCATAGGACGTAAAGGGACCGGCCTCCGGCGCCTTGCAATGTTCAGCCACCTGCACCGCCTGCAACGGCCCGTTAGCGTGGGCCACATGGGTCTGGAAATGGTCCCCATCCAGTTGGAAAGTCCCCGGATATTCCCGTTCGTAGATGGTATTGGGGACGGTACCGGCGGCGATAAAGACGGCGCGTGCAGGCAAACGTAAATCCTGATCACTGGCCAGCCAGCGCCCTTCCACCTCGCGCATCCGGCGGAAGACCATGTGCGCGATATGCCCATAGCGGTCCAGTTCAGCCCGCAGTGGATCAAGACCTTCGCCATAGTACAGGCCCTCTTCCATGGCCTTGATGAGTTCCTCATGGTTGCGCGTATAGGCGGGCGACTGCCGCATGCCTTTGCGATACGCCAGGGTCACGCCGCCCCAGGCATGGATCAGCGGCACGAAATTGGGTGCTTCACCTGCAGTTGCTGCCCGCTCGCGTTCCGCGCGCACCGCCCGGCCATGGGTCAGGAACTCTTCCAGAATCTCGCTATCTTCCGCAGACAGCCCGGCGCGGAGCTTTTCTTCCCCGGACTGCGCCGCCATCTGCTCATAGCGCGCCAGCACCTTCTCCACCTGCCGCACATAATAGGCCTGCACCTCGGTCGCCGTATCCACCGCCGTCAGACCACCGCCAATCACCACCGCCGGCAAACGCACCTGCAGATTGGCGAGACTGGACTGCTTGCCCGCCCCGGTCAGCTGCAAGGCCATCAGGAAATCACTGGCCTGGCGCATCCCGCGCGCCAGACTCTCGCCCATGGGCACCACCCGCGGCAAGCCCGCGCCCGTGGCAATACAGACATGATCAAAACCCAGTTCCCAGGCATTCTCAAGGGTGACGGTACCGCCCAAGCGCACACCGCCGAAAATCTGAAAATTCGGGCGCCGCACCAGGGTCAGATAAATCAGTTTGAGGAAATTCTTGTCCCAACGGACGGTAATGCCATATTCGGCCACCCCGCCGAATCCCAGCAGAATGCGCTCATCGAGGTCCTCCTGAAGACTGCTCCAGTCGCGAATGGGCTCCTCCAGCCACGGCGCGGGAAGGGGTTCGATTTTCAGGCCATCGATCCCCACGACCGCACAGCCTTCCTGCAAGAGATGATGGGCCATGGTGAAGCCCGCCGGACCCATACCCGCGACCAGCACCTTCCGCCCATTATAAGGCTGCGCCAGATATTGGGTGTGCCGCAGCGGATTCCAGCGGGTCAGCAGGTCATAAATCTCGACCCCCCAGGGGAGGTTCAGCACATCGGTGAGGACCCGGGTCTCCACCTGCGGAATATTCACCGGATCCTGCTTCTGGTAAATACAAGCCTTCATGCAATCGTTACAAATACGATGGCCGGTGGCGGGGACCATGGGATTGTCCACCATCACCATGGCGAGTGCGGCAATGTTGAGGCCATCGCGCTTGAGGAGCTGCATTTCCGAGATCTTTTCTTCCAGGGGACAGCCGGTCAGGGTCACGCCCAGCGGGTCCACCTTGAGACCCAGTTCCGGCACCCCTTTCTTCTCCGGAAAGCCCTTGGAGCAGAAATCACCATCATGATCATGGCAATACAGACAATAATGCACTTCGCTCTGGACCCCGCGCAGGTCCATCCGCTGATCCGTGAGATGGAAACTGTCACGACGCCGCAAGGTGCCTTGCGGCGCGACAAAAGGCGCACCCGGGAGATCATCGCACCGCTGCAGCGGCACCAGGGCTTCGTGATCCACGCGCTGCGGCAGACGGAAACTCGACCAACCCGGCACCGCCAGACCGGCCTGTGGGTCGGTAAGGATAAGGGCACACCACTGCGTCAGACGGTGAATGGCCTCGGCATGCGCCACTTCATCCGTAAGCCATTCTTCACCCAGCCGGGCAACCGCCCATTCGCGATCCTCCTGCGGCCAGCAGCGCTGCTGGATTTCTGCATCCAGCCAGTGATCGAGATCGGCAAAAGATTCGGAAAACGCGCCCCGGTAACGGCGCGCGCGGCGCAGCACAAAGTGCTTTTTGAAATCCATGACGACATCATGGCTGCGGGTCCGGGCCTGCAACGCAGCGACCTCCGGCTCCAGACAAAAAAGACGGGCGATAAATTGTTCAAGATGCGGCGCAAGTCGTAATAAAAACTCACTC
>JAAOMR010000535.1 GCA_018853935.1 Acidithiobacillus ferrivorans | reverse complement strand
GATTCCCCTTCAGGATGGCAAGGTGCCCTTGGGTATAAATGGGATTGTTCCACGGGCGTATCACCTCCTGATCCGTACGCGCTTCGCTCGGCACATCCTGCAAAACTTCCGCAAGTGTCTGACCACTGATGGTCAGCGCATCGCCGTGCAACACGCCGTGGGCGAGCAGTATTTTCATCACTTGGGGAATGCCGCCCGCCCGATGCAGGTCGGTGGCGACGAAGCGGCCCGATGGTTTCAGGTCGCAGA
>JAAOMR010000534.1 GCA_018853935.1 Acidithiobacillus ferrivorans | reverse complement strand
CCGCCACGGGCGTTGGCAATACGCACTACTGTCGCTGCCGCCGCACCCGCTGCATCGGGGTTATCGCTGGCGATATCCACGAGCAGCAGCATCTTCGGGCGTTCGTGGCGGGGGGCTTTGTTACTGTATTTGATGGCTTTGAGATAGCGCTCGTCCAGGTGTTCCAGACCGGTGAGCAAGACCGATTCCAGCCCCTCTACGTAGGATTTCACTTCGACAATGGCTGGTACCGCGGCGTTTAGATTGCTGCCATAAAACTCCAGGCAAACCGTGCGCACATGGGTAGGCATCTGATGGAGCAGGAAGCGCCCGGAGGTGATAATGCCGTCGCAGCCTTCTTTCTGGATACCTGGCAGACCGCCGAGAAACTTGTCGGTGACGTCCTTGCCCAACCCTGCCTTGCGGAAGCTGGCACCGGGCAGGGTGAGCACTTCCGGTTCCCCGAGCGCCGTGTGTCCGTCGGCGGCAAAGCGATTCAGGCGGAAACGGACTACCGGCTGATCGTGAATCTTGCCGAGATTATGGTCCAGGCGCTCCACTTCCAGCCAATTCCCATCGGGGGTCACCATGCGCCAGGAGAGTAGGTTGTCGAGTGCCGTACCCCAGAGCACCGCCTTCTTGCCCCCTGCATTCATGGCGATATTCCCGCCGATGGTGGAGGCGTCCATGGAAGTGGGGTCGACGGCAAAGACGAGACCTGCCGCATCGGCCGCATCGGCCACGATCTTGGTGACCACACCCGCACCGGCGAAGATGCTGGGGACAGGGGTGCTCAGGCCTGGCGGCGTGATCATTTCGATCACCGACATTTGTTCCAGCTTTTCGGTGTTGATGACGGCGCAACGGCGGCGCAGTGGAATGGCTCCGCCAGTATAGCCGGTGCCGCCACCGCGCGGGATGATGGATAGCCCGATTTCACGGCAAGCGGCGACCATGCGCTGCACCTCGGGCTCGTCGGCGGGATAAAGGACGACGAAGGGTAATTCCACACGCCAGTCGGAGGCGTCAGTGACGTGGGCGACGCGGGCATAGGCGCTGAAGTTGACATTATCTTTGCTGGTGATTTTAAGCAGGCGGTGCTCCGCTTTCTTGCGCAGCGCCAGATCCTCATCAAATTGCTGCGTAAAATTGCGCACCGCGAGGCGCGCGCTATCCAGCAGACGGATCACCAGCGGATTGCCCTCAGCGCGATCGGCAATATCGTTCAAGCGATGTGCCAGAGCATCCCAGAGGGCTTGACGGCGATGCCGATCCTGCGCCAAATCATCCTGGATGTAAGGATTGCGCTGCACCACCCAGAGGTCGCCCAGCACTTCAAAGAGCATTCGTGCCGAGCGTCCGGTGATCCGCTGTTCGCGCAGATCTTCCAGCAGCCGCCAGGCATCCATCCCGATCAGGCGGCGGACGATCTCGGCGTCTGAAAATGAGGTGTAGTTGTAAGGAATTTCGCGCAGGCGAGTGCTCATCCAGAGATTATAACATTGTCGATGAGCCGGGTCTGCCCCAGCCATGCGGCCGCGAACCAGCGTGCATCAGGCTGCGGAGCGGTAAGTGCCCGCAAAGACTGACCATCGCGCAACTCCAGGTAGTCCGGTAAAAAACCGGCCTGCGCCAGCCGTTCCCGGCCTGCCGCCGCCAGATCAGGCACATCTACGCCACTGGTGCTGCGGCGGGCAAGGTCGAAGAGTGTTGCTGCGAGCAGCGG
>JAAOMR010000533.1 GCA_018853935.1 Acidithiobacillus ferrivorans | reverse complement strand
GATTGCCTCCGATGCGCGGAACCATCCTTGCGCTTCTTGATCGGGTGGACCTTATCGCCTTGGGCCAGTAAAGCGGTGTAGTCCGCGTTGATCTGCACCATCCGGTCATCGGTGAGCGGTCCATTTGCCACTTCCCGGTTGGCGGTAACGAGCAGGTCGATCATGCGCTTCGCCCAGCGTTGGCCGTACAGTTCGTGGACCATCGTCAGCTCCCGCAGGTGATGCGCATTGCACAGGCCGTGGAGGCAG
>JAAOMR010000532.1 GCA_018853935.1 Acidithiobacillus ferrivorans | reverse complement strand
GATTTCCACACGCCTGACCGGCTGCGGGCGATAACGGCCCGCCTCCAATTGCGCGCGAATTCCCGGCCAGTGGTGGCGGAGGTAGTCCGGCAATTCATCGACGCTCATGCCGTCAATGCCGGGCGCGCCTTTGTTCTGGCGCACTTGCTTCAATGCGCGTTGCAGATTGGCCCGTTCCAACACCTGGGCCAGCAACGCTTGGGGGTGAATCGACTCCGGTTGTCCTGACGGTCCAGCGACGAGTTCATCCTGCGGTATGCCCGCAGCCTGCCTTGGCAGGTGGTCAGATGCG
>JAAOMR010000531.1 GCA_018853935.1 Acidithiobacillus ferrivorans | reverse complement strand
CACGAATTTCCGCTGCATGCAGCTTCCCAGCGCGCCTGCATCTTGTTTAGTCGTTTCCAACACTGACGATGCTTCGATTTCCATCTCTGCTCTCTCTGGCTTTTGGCTATCAACTTTCCTGCCCCACTTCCCTAATGCGCCTTTTGCTCTGACGCACTTCTCCACGTTACAGCTACTGCTCCGTGTCCGGTACTATTGGGACTCTGACTCCTGCCTGCGTTCACCCCGCAGGCAGGTATCCCCGCTTGCTACGTGCCACTTTCCCATCGTTCCGTCC
>JAAOMR010000530.1 GCA_018853935.1 Acidithiobacillus ferrivorans | reverse complement strand
AAGTGCCCGCCAGTCTGAGTTGCGGGGTGTCTTTCACATCACGCTGTTTCAACCAGTTTACGTTCACCATAACGTTGGACCGAAAGGCTTCGGCCACTTCCTGATAAAGCACATCCCCAAAGGACAGCTTCAGGAAGCCGTGATCCTGTACCAGCATGTCAGCCACGGTATCCTTGCCGGCCCCAGGATCACCCTGCAACCCGATGACCACGGGCTGGGCATACCCCGCATCGCGTTGTTGATAGAAGGCGGCATCCAACGGGTGTACATCTATCGATGCCGGATCTACATTCGCCAGCCTGCGTGCAACAACAGTCTCCAAAGGCATGGGGGCATCCAAAATAATATTGAGTTTTCCGCCATCCATCAGAGATTGCAAATCAATGGGGCTTACCATCGGGCGGGCGTCATCGGCGGACGCATTCCAGGAGAGGCCAAAAGCAATTACCGGATGGCCATGTTCTTGTTGCGTGGCGGTCAGCGCATAATCGGTGCCTGATGTCATGTCATGTAGATACAAGACCGCTCTGGCATCCATACCCACAAGCGAGGCCGCCTGCATCTGCACTGCGCCACCCGACAGTAACCATGCTTGTATAGTTTCCATGCGTAACCGCACATCCATAATCGAGGTATTCGGTGGCGTCGCCGCTTTTCCGTTTGGCACATCCGTCCAGTGTCGCACCTCCGTAGTGGCAATGAATGGTAGCAGTTGCTCAGGGATTTCCAGAAGCGGCGGTTGATCTGTATGGATAGCTTCGGACTGCGCTACCTCCCACAATATAGCTGGGTAGGTATTCGGATCGAATTTATCCACTGATAACGGTGAATCTATCAAATTATTCTTTACCGCCTCAGCTTCACGATTC
>JAAOMR010000053.1 GCA_018853935.1 Acidithiobacillus ferrivorans | reverse complement strand
TGCCCCCCCCCCCCGGTTTGGCACCTTGTCCGATAACGACCTCAATAGCATCTGCCCTACGTAAATCATCCGGATTGAAACCATAGCGCGAAGGCAGGCATTGATAGACTAAGACTTTTGATGAATCTCGTTCCTCCGATGTCATGCCGCCATCTCCCGTGGTGGTCGAAGTGCCCACCTCGGTTGCCGCCCGGCCCAATGCTTCTTTCACATTCGCGGAGAGAGCACCAAAACTCATTCCGGCCACGGTAATTGGTATCTCTAATTCCACAGGTCTAGAGGCAAATCGAGTACCTAGAATGGTTTTTGTTGCACACTTTTCTCGATATCCCTCCAAGGGATAGCGGGTCATGGATGCTCCGAGAAGGACCAGGTCGTCGAAGTGGGGAACCTTACGTTTAGCACCCAGTCCGCGGATCTCATAGAGACCATGCGCCGCGGCACGTTGGATATAATCCAGCGTGCTTCGATCATACCCCCAGGATTCCTCTTTGGAGATTCTTTTATCGCCGTTATGACTTTCGTTCATGATGTACTCCTCAGTATTCCTGGTTAGCATCGGCGTTCCAGTGGTACAAGCTTCGGGCTGAAGCGATGCGTTTAAAATCGCTTGGCCGGTGTGTGCTATAACTTGTCCCTGCCTGATTCAATAAAGATTCGAGCGCTTGATGATCGTCGACCGTCATATCCTCTACGCGCGCATCGGCACCTAAAGATTTGATATGCCCTTTCACGTACACTACGGCTTCATAGAGAGAGTCGCCCAACGCATCCCCCGCATTCCCACAGATCACTATGCGACCGGCCTGGGCCATAAACGCCGAGAAACTGCCTACTGATCCTCCCACCACGATATCACCGCCTTTCAACGAAATTCCACAGCGCAGACCCGCGTCACCATCGACAATGAGAAGCCCACCATGAGCTGATGCACCTGCGGAGTTGGAGGCGAAACCGCGGACATGTACCCGACCACTCATCATATTTTCGGCGACACCCGTACCCGCATTGCCATTGACCAAGACGGAGGCATGCTGATTCATTCCTGCAGCGTAGTATCCCACATGCCCACGAATCTCCACCTCACAATTTACGTTTAGGCCAGCGGCAATATTATGAGCGCCATCGGGATTTTCAATGGTGATTTTAGGCGCCGTGCCATCCGCAATTTGGTGATGAAGGAATTTATTGATCTCCCGCACTGAAGTGGCCTGCAGATCAAATTTTATATTTTCCATACATACATCTCCTCTGGAGCCGGCTCAAAGATATGCGCATTCTGTATATCCGGCAGGTGGGCCAATGATCGAAATTCTGAAGCTATCGCCACATAATCATCCGTCTCTGCCACAACAGCAGGCTTGCAAGCAAAGGGATCGCGGATCAAGGCGAGCTGATTTGCCGTGCCCATGAGAAAAGTAAAGAATCCATCCAACTCGGTGAAACTTTTTTGTATAGCTTCTTCCAGAGTGTCCCCTTCACGCAGTCGCCATTCCAAAAATCGGCATGCCGCTTCCGTATCATTATCAGTATCGAAGTGAATACCATGGGATTCCAGCATCCGACGGATGCCATATGGATTAGACAGAGACCCATTGTGCACCAGACAAAAGTCCTCTCCTGCGGTGAAAGGATGAGCACGATCTGGTGTAACGGCAGACTCTGTAGCCATACGTGTATGGCCGACCAAGTGGCTACCCTGTAGTAGGCCTAGACGGTAGCGACTGACCACTGCTGCTGGACTCCCAACATCCTTAAATAAATCAATGCTACTACCGGTGGATAAGATATGAACTGCTGGATAATGATCATGGATCCAATGCTTAACCGGCTCAGGATTCCCTACAAATGTCAGTATGGCATGGTTGTCACAGTGCTGAATGGTGGATGAAATACCCAGGGTTTCGTCGGCATGATGTCGCATGCCGGTCCAGTTAAAATCAGCCCCCTCTGTCGTCAATCCGGAGTACAAGCTTATTTTAAGTTGGCCTACAGGAAGTGACTTGGAGAAGATCGCAAGACCCGCAGAATCCGGGCCACGCTCGGTCATACCGATCAGCATAGGCACCATCCACTCACCTAGATGGACACGTAGTGGCTCTTTCTTTATGAGTAATCCGACAATGCCGCACATGATAGTGTTCCCCTTACAAAGTATCCGATGAATGATTTACAAGCATAAACTCAGAAGAATTCCAGATAACTAGAGAGCTCCCAGTCGGAGACATGGCGCATATACTCCACCCATTCCATATGCTTTAGGGTTAAAAACTCTCCCGACACAGAGCCAAGGGCAGACAGCAGAATTTCATCTGCCTCAAGCGCCAACAGAGCCTCATGCAAGTTTTGCGGCAAAATGCTGACGCCCTCTCTTTTGAGATCTTCGGGTGACCACTCATATAAATTAGCGTTCTTGGGCTCCCCCGGATCCAGGGCACGATCGATACCGTCGATACCAGCGGCGATTACAGCTGCCGTGGCGAGGTAGGCGTTGCAAGCACCATCGGGCAAGCGGAGTTCCAAGCGCCCACCAGGAATACGCACCATCGAGGACCGATTGTTATCTCCATAACTGATGTAGGCGGGTGCCCATGTCGCACCGGTGAGTGAGCGCCCCACTACCAAACGCTTGTAAGAATTCACCGTGGGCGCGCAGATCGCTGCCAATGCTGGTGCGTGCGCCAGTACGCCCCCTAAAAAATGATATGCCATGGGGGAGAGATGAAGCCCCCGGGGATCGCTGGCCTCGGCGAAGAGATTTCTTTCTCCATCCCCGATAGACATATGCATGTGCATACCATTTCCGGGCCGATTCGCAAAAGGTTTGGGCATGAATGAGCAGATCAGACCCATTTCATGCGCAATTTCCGCAGCGGCCATTTTAAAAAAAGTAAACTGGTCGCAAGAAGTAAGGCAGTCGGTAAAGGTGTAATTGACTTCGAACTGTCCATTCGCATCTTCGTGATCAATTTGATATACGTCAATACCACTGGCGATCATGCTGTCCACCAGTTTCTCAAGGAATGCTCGGGAGCGAGATAACCCTTTGTAGTCATAACAGGGTTTTGGCAGCGCATCGCTGGGATCACAAGGTGAAATCACACCATCTGGGCCACGACGCAGCAAAGAAAACTCCGGTTCCAGCCCGGTGTAGAAGGTAAGCCCTCGCTCACTTAATCGTGCGATCTGTTTTTTTAAAGCCACTCGGGTGTCATTGGGCCACGGCTTTCCATGCACATGCCCATCACAGACGATGCGTGCGTAACCCGGCTGCCAAGGTACCAGCGAAAGCGTCGAGAGGTCTCCAACCGCCATAAAGTCTGGTCCATGCGGCGCGATGCCTAAACCCCACACCGCAAATCCCGCAAATCCAGCACCATTGCCGAGGATCGTCTCGAAATGTTTCACGGGTACCGATTTGGTTTTTGCGGTGCCGTGAATATCAACGAACTGCGCTAGCACATATTTGATCTGATTTTCCGAGAGAAATTTTCGTGCAGCTTCAATATTCATGTGCTGTAACCCTCCGTCGTATTGATAAAGTTCTTTCTGGCCGGTTTACTGATATACCGAATTTCTGGCAAGGCAAATCTGACAGCCACCCAGTTCGTTACCGATACCCAGTAAGGTGTTCCATAAGTAAAATCCATAGGTATTATCTGCCCACACCCGAAAATTAGGCCGGCCTTGATCCTGTTTAGGTAAGATAATCACACTCACGCCGATCATTGATGTGAGAACAATAGGTTGGGCAGTCAAATTCAGGGCCTCAAAGTGCATGCTACAAACCTGCCTGAGTAGATTTTCCACTTGAGCCCCCCCGAACTCGAATGCACAATCCTGGCGTAAAACGGGGTAAACCGACGCTTCTCGCGGAAGACTTTTCATCTTGTTGACAACGTCTGCTGTACTTTCGATCAGAAATTCTGAATCACCCAAACGTAAAATCGCAGATTCCCCTGTCATCACCCAACTGTTAGGGCTAGCAGGCACAGTAAAATCCTGTGCCCCCAGCCACTCGGCCGCTCCACGCCCTTTGCAACCAAAGCGCGGCTGCAAGGAGAGGTCGGCGATCCAGATCGCTGCATCCTGGTCAATCGTGGACAGGGCACTCCCTGCCGAGGTGATATCGGCGGTATGGATGGGGCTCCATCTGTCAGCATCTACGCGCATATTGTCTCCTTCTGGCGCATTTGACCGGGATCGTAGAATGGTAATGATGTTATCTGTGCAGTGACGAAATCACCGTTGGTCAGACGGATTTCGAAAGAGGTCGCAGACGACGCCAACTCTGGAGTAACCAAAGCCAAACCGATGTGGGCGTTGATTGTCTGACTATAGGCGATGCTGGTTACTCGTCCCGCAATTTCTCCGGCAAGGATGATCAGGTGGCACTCCTGCGGGGGAGATCCCGTGTATTCCTGCGGCATTTGAAATCCAACCAATTGCTGCCGCAGGGGGTTTTTCGAGAGAATATGCAGGCTGCGCTTACCGACGAAGAAGGGCTTTTCCATTTTGATCGCCCATCCGAGGCCTGCCTCATAGGGATTCGTGAGACCATCGGTATCCTGTCCGATAATCACATGTCCCTTTTCTAAGCGCAGGACGCGTTGTGCTTCCACACCGAAGGGTCGAATGTTGAAAGGGCGTCCTGCATCCAGGAGCGCATCCCAAAGGGATATTCCATATTCAGCGGGAATATGAATTTCGTAGCCCCATTCCCCAACAAAACCCACACGCATTAGACGCGCCGGGATGCCAGCCACCCTCCCTTCCCGAATTGCCAGATACGGAAAAGACGCGCCAGAAAGATCTATCGCTGTAAGTTGTTGCAGGACTTCTCGCGATTTTGGGCCAGCAAGATTCATGGCAGAGAATGCGCCGGTATGGTTAACGATGCCACAATTTAATCGCCACATCGTATTGAGACGGCTCAACTCCCGATAAATCTGGGCTGCTCCCGAGGTCGTCGTGGTAAAGTAAAAGTGATCCTCAGCCAACCGCGCAATTACACCGTCATCAATGACCACTCCCGCCTCATCACACATGACGGCATAGCGCGTCATACCCGCTTTCAAATTGGCGTATTTTGAAACGTAGACACGCTCCAACAGTTCCACTGCCTGCGGCCCGAATACTTCGAGTTTCCCTAATGTGCCAACATCTATCAGGCCTACAGAGTCTCGGACTGCTGCCACTTCCTCTTGAATACATGCACTGCGATTGCGATCAGTCCGTGCGTAATACTCAGGCCGCAGCCACTCGCCCGCGCGCATAAAAAATGCGTTGAGCGCGACGTGGCGGGGATGCATAGGGGTCCGGCGTTCCGGATGAAATCCACGTCCAGCCAAATGAGATAATGGTACTGGATGAAAAAATGGACGGGCGGTAGTCGTACCTACAGCGTCTGGGCGCTGCCCCGTCAACCGCCCCAAAATACGCAGGGCATTCATATTAGAATGTTTACCCTGGCTGGGGCCCATTCCATTCGTTGTGAAACGCTTCAAGAGCTCAATATTGTCAAAACCTTCCTGCACGGCATTCTCGAAATCCTTGAGCTGCAGATCTTCATCAAAATCCACAAAGTTTTTGCCTTGCGGATGGGAAACTATGGGCCAGGAAAAATTTTGGCACACCGTCTCGGAAGAGATGTTCACCTCCAAGGCTTTTCCAAATCCCAGGTAAGCTGCTGCAGCACTGCCGGCGCGCTGGCCATCCCGTAATCGGACATCCGGGTTATAGATACCATTTACCCGACCACAGGCGAAGATGCCGGGAGCCAGCCCATCTGGAACAAATTGCTCCAGCGCATCCGTATAACGCATCTGAGTGCTGGATTGATAGAGAAGATTGGCAGCAGGGGCCCAACCCACACTCATAATGATTCCGTCACACTGAATTTCACGGACGGTGGCCGGATCTGCCTTACCATCCGAGAATGATGCTACACGGGCCACACCCACAACATGATCCTTCTTAGCTGGTAGCGCCTCGTAGACACAGCAACCGGAGTATAACGGCACCCCCTGATTGGTAAGCGATTTGGAAAAATAATTTTGTGCTGACCCCTCTGAGCGCATATCGACCATTGCGGCGATTTCAACACCGTGGGCTTTAAGATCCAATGCCAGCCGATAGCCATCATCGTTGGCAAGCAACACGACGGCCCTCTGTGCAGGTCGCACCGCGAAGCGATACATCAGGCGCTGAGCCGCAGATCCCAGCATGACTCCCGGGAGATCATTATTCCTGAACACAGCAGGCTGCTCAAAAGCACCGGTTGCAAACACCACAGACTTCGCCCGCAACTTGGTCATTTTGCATTCAGATACCAGTGCCAACCAGTGATCTGCGTAATAACCGGCCACCGTCGTACTCGCAAGAACGCGAATCAGCGGGTGTGCTTCGACCTTCTCTAAAAGCTGCTTTGTGGCATGCCACAAACTATTTTCTCCACCCCGTTGATAATGCCCGCTCCCACCACATTGCGGGTTCTCATCAATGAGCAGTGTGTCGGCACCTTGCTCTGCAGCCGCCAGGGCGGCCGCAAGCCCAGATGGACCTGCGCCGATAACCGCTACCGAACAAAAATCGTAGTCTTTGGGGGTAAATATCCGGGGTGTTTCAAGGTCGACCTTCCCCAGGCCCGTTATGTTGCGGAACAACCGCTCCCAATGCGGGAAAAGTTTCTTACTGTGGAACGCTTTATAATAAAATCCGACCGGCAACAGCGACGAAAGATGATTGAATATTTTGCTTTGGTCTTTTTCAAGCCCCCCCGTCGTATTCACCGCATTTACCTGCATTTTGGATGCAAGCGCTGTGACATCCGCACGGAGATTCAAGTGTTGATCCCATTGCACCATCACATTGACGTCATGATTCGCCAGCGACAATATGCCGCGTGGCCGGTGATATTTGAAGCTGCGCCCCAGAAGTCTTTGACCAGATGCCCAGAGCGCACTGGTAATGGTATCTCCCTCAAAACCACAGAACGACTTGCCTTCAAATTTGAAGGCAACCGACTTATCACGATCAATCCACTCTCCTTCCACAGGAGGAAGTCGATAAGGTTTCAACATCTGCCGTCCTCCCCATACAAGAAAGTCCGAACCGTCTGATCACTCACCGTATTGCGCTCAGCAATAAACCAGGTATTACTCGGTATATGGCACCACCATTCTTTTTTGATCCCAGCGACACCGTTTCGATTGAACACATAGTCCGCCCATTCCTGATCTGTGCATGTATCAGGATCAGGGGTATCCCGGACTTCTCCCCAATAGAAAAATTCGGAAACAGGGCGTAATCCCTGAATAGGACAAGCGATCATCTTCATAATGCGATCTCCATATTGCCTAATGCCCTACTGATGCCGCGCCTTTTTCACCCGTCAATGCATAAGAGCGGAAGCGATCAAGGGAAAATTCGGTAATAAGCGGGTGTATAGAATCAGATGCTACTGTGTGCGCCATGGTTTTCCCCGCTACAGGGGTTGCCTTGAACCCCCAGGTACCCCAACCAGCGTCCAGATAAAACCCCTCTACAGGGGTTTTCCCCATAATAGGGGCGAAATCTGGTGTCATATCCGCTATCCCAGCCCATTGGCGTACAATCTTTACGTGAGAGAGAAACGGGAAAAGCTCTAGAATATGGGCGGAAAGGCCTTCAGTGAAATCCAGCGTAGATCGGGTTGAGTGCAGCTCATATGGATCCAGAGAAGCGCCCAGTACGAGTTCTCCACGAGCCGATTGGCTGATGTAGACATGCAAGCTGCCAGAAACGATGATGGGATTTAACCACGGTTTCGTTGGCTCACTCACCATCGCCTGCAAGGGATGGATGTAGATTGGGCTCTGCAGATCTACCATATTCAGTAGGCGCGGTGTGGAGCCCGCTACAGCACACAATACTTTCTCCGTATGGATGAATCCGCGTGAAGTCTGGACCCCATGGACTTTCCCCGAAGTTACCGAAATTCCGGTGACTTCTGTCTTTTGGTGTATTTCCACACCGCGCCGGTCAGCGCCCCGCCCGTAACCCCAAGCTACCGCATCATGCCGGGCAATGGCTCCGGGTGCGTGGTACAGTGCGCCGAGGACAGGCGCATGGCCTCCGCAGGACATATCCATCATGGGCAATTCGCGCTGGATGAATTCCGGACCGACCAACTCGGACTCTACCCCGTAATGCTTATTGACTTCGGCGCGCCAACGCATAGTACGCAGAGCGGAATCCGTATGCGCCAGGGTGTAGTGGCCGCGTTTGGAGTAGAAAATATTCAAATCAAAATCTTCGGAGAGGTCTTCCCAAAGCTTGACCGATGCATCGTAAAAACGCACCCCCTCCGGGGTGATGTAATTTGATCTTATAATCGTGGTATTACGTCCGGTATTTCCACCGCCGATATATCCCTTTTCCAGGACGCAGACATTGTTGATACCGTGATCGCGGGCGAGGTAATAGGCAGCCGCTAAGCCATGACCACCAGCACCGATAATCACCACGTCATATGAATCTTTGAGTTCGGCATGCGTCTTGAACATCCGACCTTCGGGATGCTCCGGGGACAGCGCAAATCGCATTAAACGCCAGGGCATGTTGTCATTCCTCTCTGAACATTATCGAAATACCACGGTCTTCGATCCATTAAGCACGACTCGATCTTCTAAGTGATATCGCAGCCCGCGGGCAAGTACCGACTTTTCGACATCGCGGCCAGAGCGCACCAACTCTGAAGGTCCATTGGAGTGGTCTATACGAATAACATCCTGTTCTATGATCGGCCCCTGATCCAGTTCAGATGTGACATAATGACAAGTGGCGCCGACGAGTTTAACCCCCTTATCGTAGGCCTGGTGGTAAGGCTTTGCCCCAATAAATCCAGGTAGAAAGCTGTGGTGAATATTGATTATTTGTCCCGGATACAGTTCGCACATCTCTGGATTAAGCACCTGCATATACCTTGCCAGGACCAATACATCGCCTTGGGCTGTGTCGAAAAGATCGGCGACTTTCTGAAAGGCTATATGCTTCTGTTTTGGGTCAACTGGAACATGATGGAAGGGGATGTCGTGCCATTCCACAAATGACCGGAAAGTATCGTGGTTAGAGATAACGCAGGGGATGTCAATGTTCAGCTCACCAGTCTGCCATCTGCCTAGCAAGTCGTAGAGACAGTGGCCCAAGTTGGAAACCATAATGACAACGCGCTTTTTTATGCGGCTGTCGGATATTTTCCAATCCATTTCAAACTCCTGCGCAATTTCTTGGAACTGCTCACGAAACACATGAACATCAAAAGGGAGTGAATGGGCCACAATCTGATGCCGCATGAAGAATCGGCGTAGGTCTGGGTCCGCATAATGACTGGCTTCGATGATCCAACCACCATTACTCGCTATGAAGTCCGATACACGAGCAACGATACCCACTTGGTCTGGGCAAGATACTGTCAATGTAAAAAAATCAATATCAGGCATGGCATTAACCCAAAAACTCTTTCAGTAGGTAAAATATAACATGCGCGTTTCTCTGTGTGCAAGTTTTTTTCTCGTAGTGAATTTTCTTGCAATTCTCCAGGCGGCGATGTACAAATATTAATCATGGATAATACAGATTCGAACCACGGCCTCGAACGATATATTGGCAACACCATACGTGAGCTCAGAAACAAACAAGACCTCACGATCTCAGATGTGTCTGACCTAACAGGAATCAGTAGGGGCATGCTCTCTAAAATAGAAAACGCCCAAACTGCAATGAGTCTGGATACCCTGTCGCGACTTAGCAGAGCTCTCGGCGTTTCGCTTTCCACACTTTTTCGCAACTATGATGTCCCCGATGGGGGAGCACAGATGGTTAAGCAAGGTGAAGGCATGGAAGTGGTCCGTCGAGGCACCAAGCGCGGCCATACATATCATCTCCTTGCATATGATCAGGGGCCAAACAAACAATTTGAGCCTTTTTTAATAACGATGAACGACGAATCTGAGGTCTTCCCAACTTTTGAGCATCCGGGCACTGAGTTCATCCACATCTTGGATGGTGTGATAGAGTATCGTCACGGTCAAAAGACTTATGTACTAAAGAAGGGGGATTCACTTACCTTTCGCGGTGATATTCCACACGGCCCAGAAAATCTGATAAAACTACCAATAAGCTTCTTATCTATTATAATTTATAATACAAGCATTACCAATTAAAAATATTTGTTTCTATTCCAAACAATAACTGCGCGACAACGTTAATTGATGTTATCGCGCAAATTTGTTATAATTTAAAAATTAAAATCATTTCCTTCCTATGATTGCCCCCTCATTCCCTTCGAGATCAAGTTCCACTCGATCAAGTATAGTCGGAGAGAAAAGCTTAAGGCGTACCAGTATAGCTACACCAAAGAGTAAATATGCAATAAATATATAAGGTAATAAATTAAATGGGTAGGCCGGGACTGGGTACACGCTACCAAAGAAAGCGGCCACCATCAGGCCAGCACCTGTTATACCAAAAAATACTGACGTAACCGATCCCAATCTTTTCTTGGCGAGATATATCGGGGCAGAAATACTGATTAAAAGATAGACAAATATAAACCCAAATGTCGCCACCGTTCCGGTAATATCATACGTATTCATAGATCCCTGACCAATCAGAGCTATTGGTCCAATTACAGCAAGAATGGAACTAATAGTCACCGCGATATGGGGCGTTTGATGTGTAGTATGCACCAACCCCATGGATCTATGCACAAATTGATATCTGCCCATGGAAAATAGCAAGCGTGATCCAGCATTTATAGATGCCAAAACACAAGCAAACAGGCTCAATGATGCAATGGCATAAACAGGCGCTGACAAGGCCGTAAGGTTAAGATAACCTAAAAGCGTTTCGAGCGGCGCCGAGTCATTACCAAATGCAGTAGCATTTCCCTTGTAGGCGGTAATCATTGCAAAGGCCATTATCGTAAAAAATGCCCCGGCAAATAACATGCTACCCATTACGGCACGCGGAATGTTTTTCGTGGGGTCTCTAGTCTCTTTGCCGAGAGTTACAGAGCTCTCAAACCCGACGAAGGAAAAAATTGCCAGAACCACGCCTCCAAACATCCCTTTTACAGAAGCGCCTGATATTCCAGCCTGGGTGTAAACAACAGATGGAGAGTAGTCCTTTCCAACTACAGTAAAGACTAAAACTGTTATTACAGCAACAGATATTGCTTCAATTATTAGGCTGATTCGCGACGAAAGTTTGATGTCTCTATATGCTAGATACCATGCCAAAAAGCCAAAAATAATGTAGCTTATTATGGGGGGGATGCTCACACCAAATGGTGCTAGCGTATTATTGACAAAGATCGCGAGACCCGCCAACAGCGCCATTGCAGTTCCTATGTAGGCGAGTATCAGTGCCCACCCTGTAAGTCCCCCCATCATTGGGCCCAGCGATCGAGAGATGAAGATGAAGAATGAACCAGCTGCGGAAAATCTACTTGCCAAGGTAGACATGTTTAGCCCAACTATAATAAGGGCGATTGTCGCCGCTACATATACCAACCATGTACCTTGTCCAGCAAGGGCCACTACAGCCCCCATATTCAGTGCTGGGGTTAATGTTGGAGATATATTAGCAAGGGATTGACCAACTGCCTCCATAAAACCCAGACTTGATCCTTTGAGTGATTGCGTTGACTCGAGATTTGTTACCATGCCATTTCCTCCGGATAGACATAGTTTCCGTGCAGGAAACATGCCATATTGCGAATTATCGGCATCTTATTGAATAATTTTATTATTTATTTTGTGGAGCCACCAAACAATGCTGGGTGTTGCCCCAATTTGGGGCGTAATGGAATCTGACGCACTATGATTGCGCACAGCGAACGACCGCTCCCAGGCTGAAAGAGCCATTGGCCGATGCTGATAAGATTTTACGGTGGCCTGAGCGTATCGCCGACATGCCTGACTCTCCATGCGACGTATACAAGACTGCTCGTGATACCCATCGCTCCAGAGCACGCCAGTCAACAAAGGCCATCTGTGAAATCCCTGCCGGAAGCCGCCAATCACTTCCGTTTACTCTGGCGGCGTGCATACTTTCCTAGTTCCAACACACGTCCATGTCCACTTTCACCTTGCTCTAGTCCAACTACTGCGTCGCCGAACTGTGCGACCAATTCGACATCGGCCCTTCGACAGTAATAACGCCGCCTCAACGAAACACGCCGTGCCGAAAGCCATCGGGACCAGGGCGCCTTTCCGCAGCACATACTGTCTCGGAAGGCCATGGCCGATTTGCGTACCATTGCTGCGGCCTCTTCCGAGGTCAACAGTAATTTTTCTTCTGCTCCATCGCAACCGCCTCCTTGTAATGATCCATATCCACAAGGATGACGATACAGAAAATTCATCGCGGGTTGCGTCCTATAAAAGGCACAATATTGCTCTTAATTTTGGAGACTTTGCACTTTTGGCTGACTTGTGCCGATTGCAGAGGATGCCCTCTGTCGACCCGTTGACTGGCACGCGTCCAGATCCTGCACCAACTCTTCGCTGCGCAAGTGGGTATACCGGCCCATCATCTGGGCGGATTTGTGCCCTGTGATCTGCCGTGTCTTGGTATCGGACAGCCCCATTTCCACGAGTCGACTGGTGGCCTCATGGCGCAGGTCATGGAAATGCAGACCTTGAATACCAGCGCGCTCAAGGGCTGTTTTCCAGACCTTGTTCATCGTGTACGGGCGCCGAATACCATCCCGACCTGGATTTCCCGGAAAAACCAGGTTGGTACCTTTCCGAGGATAGGTGTCAATCGCCTCGCGAAAAATCTCGGTGGCACGCACAGTCAGCGGAGCGCCCCGCGTGTCCCCATTTTTGGTATCCCGAAAAATAACGATACGCCGGGTAAGATCCACATCACGCAGCTCTACTGAGAGGATTTCATCAACGCGTGCTGCGGTTTCCAAAGCAAGTTCGGTGGCCCAAGCCAGAATGGGGTTGCTGTGGGCACGCACACCCTTGAGAAGGCATGCCGCCTCATCTCCCTGCAGACGGCGGTCCCGTGAATTTCCTTTGGGTTTGCGTACGAGCAATACGGGATTCGCTGGCAGACTGATGCCCCACTCACGGATGGCCACGGTAAAAAGGTGGGATAGAAGAGCGAGTTCCAGACGCACCGTGTTGCCAGCACGACCCTCGGCCAAGCGATCATCCCGGTAGTGTCCAATGATCTCTTGATTCAGTGCAGCCAGAGCATATTTGCCCAAGGATGCACGCAGTGCTTTTGCACTCGTATGGTCACGCCGCTGGGAGTCACCCGCTTTCTTGGTCGGGGTAATCTCGCGCAGATAGCGATCCAGCGCCATGTCCAACAAGAGTTTCTGAGAGGGCGCTCGCTGAATATAAACCCCCCGCACCATTTCATCTTCAGTCTGACGGGACCAGTCTTCGGCATCCCGTTTGGTCCGGAACGTTTTCGCGGCCGTCGGCCAGCCCTGCTTGCGAATCACCGCTTTCCAGGTTCCCGCCGGGTTTTTGACTATCGTGGCCATAAGACAAACCTCCTCCGTCCATATTCAGCACTGTACCGAATATGTGCCTGAGGAGCAGAGGATTGTCAACAGCAAATATATAACTTATTGTTTTAATTGGTGGGCCCGCACGGACTCGAACCGTGGACCAAGGGATTATGAGTCCCCTGCTCTAACCAACTGAGCTACAGGCCCTAAAGAAAGGCGTGGAACGCGCCGATATCCACGCCTGTATACAGCAAAAGCTTACATCAGGACGGGATCGTCACCTCACCGTCCACAAAACTGCGCAACCGCTCCGATCGGGAGGGATGACGCAGCTTACGCAGTGCCTTGGCTTCAATTTGGCGAATACGCTCACGAGTAACGTCAAACTGCTTGCCAACTTCTTCTAGCGTATGGTCGGTATTCATCCCGATACCAAAACGCATACGCAGCACCTTGGCCTCCCGCGCCGTCAAACCATTATCGAGCAGCTCCTCGACCACCTCGCGAATCGCCGCATTAACGGCAGAATCCGCTGGCGCCGTCACGTTCCGATCCTCAATGAAATCACCCAGATGCGAATCTTCATCATCACCAATGGGTGTCTCCATAGAGATGGGCTCTTTAGCAATTTTCAATACCTTGCGAATTTTATCCTCAGGCATCTCCATCCGCTCTGCCAACTCTTCAGGCGTCGGCTCGCGTCCCATTTCCTGAAGCATCTGCCGACTGATCCGATTGAGTTTGTTGATGGTTTCGATCATATGTACCGGAATACGAATGGTCCGCGCCTGATCCGCAATACTCCGCGTAATGGCCTGCCGTATCCACCAGGTCGCGTAAGTCGAGAATTTGTAGCCACGCCGATATTCAAACTTGTCCACGGCCTTCATCAAGCCGATATTCCCTTCCTGAATCAGATCGAGAAACTGCAAACCACGATTGGTATACTTCTTGGCAATAGAGATCACCAGACGCAGGTTGGCCTCGACCATTTCCTTCTTGGCACGCCGTGCCTTAGCCTCACCAATAGACATCAATCGGCTGGCCTCTTTGATCTCAACAACCGGCAAGCCTGCACGCTTCTCAATGTTCGCCAGTCGCTTCATGATCGACACGATATCATCACGGAACTCGATCAAACGAGCACTGTAAGAAAATCCGCCGGAAATTTGCTGATCAACCCAGCCAACATCGCTTTCGTGACCAGGATAGCTGCGGACAAAATCCTTACGCGGAAAACGTGCACGTTCAATGCACAGTTCCATCAGCTCCCGTTCGCACTGACGTACCTCTTCGGTCAACCCGCGCAGCGCATCGGTCATGACATCGATCTGACGAACGTTGAGCTTGATTTCCAGGAAGCGCTCCGCAAGCTCACGACGCTGCTGCTGGTAAGCTTCCCCATGCATTTCACCATCAGCATAGCTGACGAGTAACATGGTGTAAGCAGCGCGAATCACTGCAAAACGTTCCAACGCTTCTTCGAGTTGCGGGCCTTTGTCTACTTCGACATCACCGTCTTCAGATTCTTCGTCGTCGTCCTCAACCTCAATCTCGTCGCCGCCCACCAGTACGGCATCCTCGTCCGCGCTAACCGCTTCCGCGTCCAGCGCATTAGGATCGATAAAGGCGTCGACCACTTCATCCAGGCGTGTCTCACCGCGCTCCACCCGATCGGCCGCGTCCAGCAAAAGAGAGATGGTCGTCGGACAGGTCGATACCGCCCGCAACACCTGCATCAGACCGTCTTCAATACGCCGGGCAATCTCGATTTCACCTTCACGGGTGAGCAGTTCGACGCTGCCCATCTCGCGCATGTACATGCGCACCGGGTCACTGGTCCGCCCGATATCCGCCTCGACCACAGCCAGGGCTTCTTCGGCGGCCTCTTCCGCTTCCTGGGCGGCGACCACAGAGCCGCCCTCCCCATCGAGCAGGGTCTCGCCATCGGGGGCTTCTTCGAAGACCTCAATACCCATGTCATTGATCATGGAGATGACATTTTCCATCTGCTCGGGGTCGAAGACCTCTTCGGGCAAATGATCATTGATCTCGCGATAGGTCAGATAGCCTTGCTCTTTACCGCGCGCAATAAGCCGCTTCAGCTCAGACCGCTGAGATTCATTATCCACTGCACTCTCACCGTCTCTCATAACCACCCTGCACTCGCGGAAAGCCGCATATTATATAAGAAAAACCACACGCCTGGAAAGGTGTTATCGTCACAGACCTGCATCCTCAGCCTTTTCCTGCATTTATCTGGCTCAAACATCCTTCCGCCTGCCGCGCCGGGACAAGCGTACCATCTCTGCGCGCTCCTGCTCGGAAAGTGCGCTCAAACCACCCTGATCCGCTGCCCGGCTGATAAAGTGGCTGCGCGCTGCAGCAAGACGCTGATTGATCCGCGCCACACAGCCCGAAATTTCAAGCTGCATCGGCGCACCATCTTCTACGCCGCCGGTATGAGTCATCATCAACGCATAGCATACTTCCGCATGTTCCGATGCCGACAATTTCGCGAACAACTCGTGAGAACTTAAATGGGTCATGTTGGCCAAAATATCAAGTGCCCCCGCCAGATTTTTTACCGTCGGCTCACTGTCGAAGAGAAACGGCAGCAAATCGCGATCCAGCGTCTGCCAGGCCGGGTCCTCCGGGTGATGCAGCAAGAGTCGCAACGCAGTTTTGTAAAGGGATGGCCCTTGGGTCGCGTTGGGCGACGCTTTGCGTACCACGCGCGACGCCGCCCGCCGGGTAACCGGGGCTAACCCGCAAAGATCCTGCACCCGTTGCTCATAGACCTCACGCAGGATCGGATCGCTCACCCGCTTCAGAAAATCGCGCGCTGCATGCAGGAAAAGAGCCTTCTCGTCTTCTGCTGCAAGATTGTGTCGGTGTTGCAGATCCTCCAAAAAGAAATCAATGGCCGGGCGTGCGCCCGGAAGTAATGATTCAAACGCCGCGGCCCCGTGCTGACGCACCAGTGAGTCGGGGTCCTCCCCATCGGGCATGAACAACACCCGCAGCAGACGCCCCTCGCGCAGATGCTCCGGCGCCATCTGCACCGCGCGCCAGGCGGCATTACGCCCGGCATTATCGCCGTCAAAACAAAGCAGCACCTCGGCCGCCGCCCGGAAGAGCATCTCTAACTGGCTATCACCCAGGGCAGTCCCACTCGCAGCGACGGCATAGTCAACGCCCACCTGGTGCAATGTGATGACATCCAGATACCCTTCCACCAGCAGAACCCGCCCAGCACGACGCACGCCTTCCTTCGCCTGATGCAGACCATACAGCACCCGGCCCTTGTGGTAGAGGGCACTTTCCGGCGAATTAAGATATTTGGGCTCGTGGCCGTCAAGACTGCGCCCTCCCAGCCCCACCATTTGTCCGCGCCCATCGCGGATCGGAAAAATCACTCGGCCGCGAAAACGATCATAGACCGAGCCATCGTCGCGACTGCTGACCAATCCCGCTCCCAGCAACTGCCGCCGCGATGACGCATCATTGCCAAGCTTTTGGCTCAGAAACTGGGCCGCTGGTGGTGCATAGCCCAGCTCAAAGCGCGCGATAGTGTCGGCATCCAATCCTCTTTCCCGCAGATATTCCTGGGCCGGTAGATGTTCTGCGACCATGGACTGGTAAAGGGCGACGGCTTTTTCGAGGATGGCACGCAGTGGCCGGAGGTCTTCCTGTTCGCCGGTCGAACTGTCTTCAGGCAGGGCAATGCCCGCCTCCTCGGCCAGCGTCGTCACCGCTTCAGGGAAAGAGAGCCGGTCATGGGCCATCAAAAATCCGATGGCATTTCCATGCGCGTGGCAACCAAAACAGTAATAAATCTGCTTATCCGCGCTGACAGAAAATGAGGGGCTTTTTTCCTGATGAAACGGACAGCAGGCCCAGAAATCCTTGCCCTTTTTCTTCAGGGGCACGCGGCTGTCGATAAGGCGCACCAGATCGCTGTGCTCCAGTACGGCATTGACAAATGTGGGGGAAAAGTTGGCCATTCGTCAGCGTAACTCCAACTCGCTGACCCCGCCACCACCCTGTTCTGGTCGCGCCATGCGCCATTGGCTGACCCGAGGGTCCTGTCCGGCAAATTCGCGCACCATTTCTGCAAGTACGCCATTACCCTTACCGTGCAGAATCTCAACCTGCTGGCGACCAGCAGCCACGGCACCATCCACATGCCGACACAAGGCCGCCAAAGCGTCTTCCCGAAGCTGTCCGCGCAAATCCAGACGCCAGGGATGATCTCCCGGCGCTGCATATTGGGTGCTGCCCTTTTCCTTGGGCATCTGCACCGCCGCATCCACGGCGAATTGTGCGGCTGGCACCCAAAGCTGTTTACCCCGCAATTGAATCTGCACCCGTTGCTGGGCTGGATCCACACGCAATACCTGGCTCACCTGCCGGAGCGGCAGAAACAGACCTTTAGCCCCCACGACAGGCAGACTATCCACACGCTGCTCTTCCACCCGGAAAGGGGCTTCCAGACGCTGCAAGGCCGCTGATGCGGCATGAGTATCCCGTCCTGACTTGAGCGCCGCGATGGTTTGCCGCACCTGCTGGCGTGCCGTCATCAGGATATTTTCCCACTCGGCATGCGCGGCGGCGGCGGCTTTTTCGCGCTCTTGTCGTGCCGCCTCCAACTCGCGTTCCAGGCGCCGGGCGGATGTTGTGGCTTCGTTGCGCGCCAGCGCGGCCTCATCCATGGCTTGCTGCGCGGCCCGCAGCAAGCCCTCCCGCTGCGCTTCCCAACGTTCCCAGTCTTCGCGATCATCGGCATAAAGCGCCTCGGCGCGGGCCATCAGCGGCGCGGGCATCCCCACCCGCCGGGCAATAGCCAAGCCCTGGCTCGCGCCACCCACACCCCACTGCAGGCGATAGGTGGGCGCCAGACGCTCGGCATCGAAACCCATACCCGCCAGCGCCACACCTTCATGGCTCAGGGCATAGCGTTTCATCACCTCCAGATGGCTGGTGAGCAGTGTGCAGGATTTGGCCGCCAGCAAAGCCTCCGCCACCGCCTGGGCCAGTGCACCCCCCTCCCGTGGATCGGTGCCGTTGCCCAGTTCATCCAGAAGCACGAGACTGTTGGCATCGGCATGCCTCAGCACTTCCTGCAGGCGCTGCACCTGCGCCGAAAAGGTAGAAAGATCCGTGTGAATATCCTGGGCATCGCCAATAACCGCAAAGCACTTGCAGAAATAACCCAGAGTGCCTTCCGCCGTCACCGGCAACCCCATATAGGCCATCAGATGATTGAGCCCCACCGCTTTCAGGGTAGCCGTCTTGCCGCCGGTATTAGGGCCGGTAATCACCAGTTGCTGCGCGTCCGTCCCGAGATGTACCGAGTTACCCACGACCTGCCCCGGATGACGCAGACAGAGTAGCGGATGGCGCAGGGCCTGCAGATCAAAGGCCGCCGCCACGCCCACCTTGGGCAAAATCCCGCCATAGGTATCCCCCAGTTCCAGCCCCGCCCGTACCGCATCCAGATGGCCCATATGCCCCAGGGCCGCGACGATGCCCGGCACTTCTGCCCCGACCGCCGCGCTGAGGACGCGAAGAATACGCTCCTGTTCCTGCAACTCAGCACGCCGGTCCTGAACCAATTGGTTATTCAGCTCGACGGCAACCAGCGGTTCCACAAAAAGGGTTTCACCACTGGCCGAGCGGTCATGCACGATCGCTTTGATGCGCCCTTTATGACTGGCTTTGAGGGGCAGCACATAACGCTCATTGCGCTGCACGATGATCTGATCCTGCCAGTACTCCTGCCAGTCAGGATTCCGCAAAAAGCTCTGCAGGAAACGCTGCAATTCGCCGCGGCTGGCCCGCAGGCGCTGACGCAGAAGCGCGAGATCAGGGCTGGCTGTGTCGAGGAGCTCGCCCTCCTCATCCAGCGCCATGTTGAGGCTGCGCGACAAGGCCACCGGCGGATCAATCTCTGCCGCCAGATCGGTCAGGGCATCCGCGGTCTGACGCAAGGCTGCGGCGTAGCCTTTCTGTGCCATCAGCACGTTGAGCATCGCGCGCAAATCCCGCCCGCTGAGCACGGCACCAAGGCGCTGGGCCAGGTCCAGCAGGGTATTTACATCGGGAATATCAGCGACAGGGAGAGAAAAACCGGCGGTAATACGCTGTGACAGCCACTGCGACCAGTTCAGACGATCATGAATTTCCGCGAGCGTCACCCAGGGAGTGGTCGCCGCAACATATCTGCGACCATAGATGTGACCACAATGCTGCGACCACGCGCTCTGCACATCACTGGCATCCAGAGCCCGCCAGAAGCTGTTCTGCCAGGAGGTAACCCCGGCCGCAGCCGCGTCTTCGTCCATTAGCTGCTAAGGCGGGCCTTTACTTTTTCCGCCACCACGGCCATGTCCGCACGTCCCTGCATCTGCGGGCGCAAGGCGGTAAGTACCTTACCCATATCTCTGGGACCACTGGCCGCTACGGCCGTTATCGTCTCAGCAATCAGCCCATCAATCTCTGCAGGCAGCAGAGCCTCCGGCAGATAGACCGCGAGAAAAACGATTTCTGACTCTTCCTTTTCCGCAAGATCCGGACGACCACCAGCAATAAATTGACTGGCAGAATCCTTGCGCTGCTTGATCAGCTTATCCACAATGCTCAACGCTTCAGTATCGTCAAGCTCGCGGCGCTCATCAATTTCGCGCTGTTTGATCGCTGCCAGAAGCATACGAATGGTCACCAGACGCTCGGCTTCCCGGGCGCGCATGGCCGACTTCATATCTTCCTGGAGGCGTTCGCGCAGTGTCATCAGTAGAGCCGGACCAGACGCATGGACTGACGACGCATACGCTTCAACGAACGTTTGCGAGCAGCAGCGGCCTTGCGCTTGCGCTCTTCCGTGGGCTTTTCGTAGAACTCACGACGCCGCACTTCGGTAAGGACGCCCGCTTTTTCACAGGAACGTTTAAAACGCCGCAGCGCAACTTCGAAGGGCTCATTTTCTTTGACGCGAACAGTTGGCATAGAAGGATTCCGACCTCTTTGGATATAGGTAACGACAAAGGGCGGGATTATAGGCAGATCAAGAGGCATAGTCAAAAAATCCTGGCTGCCCGCAAAGACACTGTAGCCAAAGTACATTATTTTTCGCGATGCCGGCGACACCTTGTTGCTAAAATCACAAAATACCCGTTGCAGACCCTTGACAGACGGATCAAAAAGAATCCTAATATTGATGACAGTGAACCCGCTATTGAATTATATTATTAGATTGTGACGCAGCAACACTTTAGTGATTAAAACAAGAGGTCAAAATGTATACCGAAGCCAGGGAATCGAGGGATTCAGACATTCCTGATATGGGTCCCGCCATTGATCCGCCACCTCTTGATGATTTCATAGACGACGAAAACAGTGGACCCTTCCTCAGCCAGAAACAGGAACTGCAACTCATCCATCGACTGCGCCAAGGTGACGAATGCGCTCGCGCCACCCTCATCTCTGCCCACATGCCCTTGGTGAAGGCGGTCGCCCGGGGTTATCGCAACAAAGGACTGAGTCAGGAGGACCTCCTTCAGGAGGGATATATGGGCCTGCTACGCGCCGCCGACCGGTTTCGGGAAGGGCTCGGGACACGCTTTTCCAGCTACGCGACCTGGTGGATTCGCGAAGCCATGCAACGGGCACTCATCCGCTCTCGCTTCATACGCCTGCCTGACTATCTTGCCAAGTCCCTGCACGCTTATTTGCAGCGCGGAGAGGAAAAAGACAGCGACCTCGATGTGCGCCGCGAGCAGCGCCGCGAAGCTCTTGGGGTACGCGAGAGCACCATGCGCGCGCTGGATTTTGCCGATATTCGTGTCTTCTCTCTCGACGAAGAAATGTCCGACGGACCCAGCCGTATCGAACAGGTATCTGGCGACATTGCTGGTCCTGATAACGAATACGACCGCGACGCCATCTGCAAAGCGCTACGCGGGCATCTGACGGAACTCAACGAAAAGCAACGGGAGGTCATGGTGTTTCGCTACGGCATGCATGGCGATGCCCCGATGACCCTGGAAGCCGTAGCCGAACGGATGGGTGTCAGCCGCGAGGCGGTAAGACAATTACAGGTGCGGGCCCTGTCCCGCCTGCGTCAATCATTAAGTGATAGTGGCTGGGGCGTCTGACGTTCCGCCAGTAGCGCCAACAGTCTGCGTAGCGCCAACGCACGATGGCTGCAATCGTTTTTTTCTTCCAGACGCCACTGCGCCGCACTGCGCAGTCCGCCTGCGGGCCAAAATAGCGGGTCGTACCCAAAGCCTCCATCACCGACAGGGTGCTCGCCAATAACTCCCCGCCAGAAACCCTGGGCCACTAGGGGCGAAGGGTCAGCAGCAGATTCCAGAAAGACCATGCAAGCCACATAATAAGCAGCACGAGCCTCGCCCTGCGCGCCAGCCAGCATCGTCAGCAACTTGGCGTTGTTGGTGGCGGCACTGGCCTCCGGGCCCGCATAGCGCGCGGAGTAAAGGCCGGGTGCTCCTTGCAGGTAGGGCACACAAAGCCCGGAATCTTCGGCGAGCGTTGCCATACCACTTTGTGAGGCGGCGTGGCGCGCCTTGAGCAACGCATTTTCGACAAAGCTGAGTCCGGTTTCTGCAATACTGGAAATACCCAACTCCGTTTGGCCGACCACCGCAAAGCCACAAGCGGCAAGCACCGGTTGCAACTCACGCACCTTACCCACGTTACCAGTGGCCAACAACAAGGGCGTCATGAACGGGCTTCCGGACACTCCTGATGCTGACGCGCCACCAATTCAGCGATCCCCTTGCGCGCCAGCCCCAGCATTTCGGCCATTTGTTCCGCACTGAATACCGCACCCTCCGCAGTTCCCTGCACTTCTACAAACGCACCTGCACCGGTCATCACCACATTCATATCCACGTCGGCATTACTGTCTTCGGCATAATCGAGATCGAGGACCGCCTGCCCCTGGTAGATGCCTACCGAAACAGCCGCCACCCAGTCCCGCAAGGGATTGTTCTGAATCCGCCCGGTCGCACGCAGATGTTGCAGGGCATCGGCCACCGCCAGACAAGCGCCGGTAATACTCGCGGTGCGGGTCCCGCCATCGGCCTGAAGCACGTCACAATCCACCCAGATGGTGCGCTCACCCAAGGCCTGTAAATCTACGGCAGCGCGCAGACTACGGCCGATGAGGCGTTGAATTTCATGGGTGCGTCCACCGATGCGTCCCTTGGCAGATTCCCGCGCGACCCGCTCCCGGGTTGCACGCGGCAACATACTATATTCTGCCGTCACCCACCCCTTGCCCATACCGCGCAGGAAGGACGGCACCTTTTCTTCGACGCTGGCGGTACACAGCACTTTGGTGTCGCCGCAGGCTATCAGCACCGAGCCTTCGGCATGTTTGGTAAAATTTCGGGTGACCTGTACCGGACGCAAGGTGTCGGCACTTCTTCCACTGGGACGTGTCATGGGAATACTCGTTGGAGGTAATGTTGCATTATACCGCGAGGCGACGGCAGGATTCAAAACGCGACACTGTCCCTCATCCCCCTTCCACCGTTATAATGATAGAAAATCCGCTTCCCGGAGGAACGCACCATGCCTGGCATTGCCCATGTAGAAATCGCCCAATTTCTCAAACAGCATCATCTGGCGCAGTCGCTGACCATCAGCGAAGTCCAGACCCTTGCAGAATATGTCACCCATGCCCAATTTCATATGGATCAGGTGATTGCCGAATGGGGCACACTGGGAGAGGCGCTGTTCTTCTGCGTTAAGGGTGAAATGGCCATCGTTCACCACACCGCCGACGGCGACGAAGTAGAAGTGGTCCGGGTACGTGATGGGGAGATGGCTGGAGAGATGTCCTTTTTCGACCGTCAGCCACGTAGCGCCCGCATTCTCGCCAAAAGTGACGATACCCAGGTGCTGGTCCTCACCCGCGCCCGTTATCAACGACTAAAGGTAGAAAAGCCTTATATTACGGTGAACATCCTGGAACAGGCCATTATCAGTCTCGACCACCTTTTCCGTAATCTTTCACAAAACTATACCGATTTTTCCACCTACATTTACGGCAAAGGGAAACGTTAAGATTTGTTCCTACGCGCCACGTTGATTGAGCAGATCCATAATACGGCGCAGTCGTTCCAGGGGATCCTGAAGGAGGAGAAGCTGTTGCTTTTCTTCTGGAGAGGCGGGCAGTGCCTGCGCCAGAATCATCCCGGCACTGCTGGCGTCCATCTCCGCAGCGGGCTCCTTGCCCACCAACTCTTCAAGAATAGAACGCAACACATCACTTTCGCGGCGCATGGGCACAATGGGTTCCGCGACCCAGCGCTGAATCACAGCTACCGCCAAAGGCCCATCGTAACGCCAGTCCTGAATGGTGAAGCGTTCCTGCCCCTGCACCTGTACCTGGAGAACACCCGCCTCACCACCCCAGTCCACAATGCGCGCCAGAGTACCCACCAACTCCGGCCCTGCATGGCCGTCGCCGCGAGGGTGGCTGAGGCAAATGCCAAAATCGCGGCCCTGCCGCAGGGAAGCGCTGATCATGTCCAGATAACGCGGCTCAAAAACACGCAATCCCAATAATGCCTTGGGAAAAAGCACAGTTCGGAGTAAAAATAAGGGCGTCCAATCCATTTTCGTCACCTATCGTTCCTCCCGCGAGTATTCGATGAACCTCACCCTCAAAGCATCTTCGTCGTTTTCGCTCTATGTACATCTGCCCTGGTGCAAAGCCAAGTGTCCTTATTGCGATTTCAATTCCCATGCAGCCAACAGCATTCCAGCAGAACGTTATCTGGCCGCACTGCTCGCCGACCTGGATCGGGAACTGCCACGCATCTGGGGACGTCGTGTACAGACTATTTTTATCGGCGGCGGCACCCCCAGCCTCTTTCCGCCGGAAATCATCGATCGCCTGCTCTCCGAGATCCGCGCCCGCCTGCGGCCACTGCCCGGTCTGGAAGTGACGCTGGAGGCCAACCCGGGAGCCATAGAAGCGGCATCTTTTCGCGCCTTCCGGGAGGCGGGCGTTACCCGGCTCTCTTTAGGCATCCAATCTTTCAATGATGTCTTTCTGCAACGGCTCGGCCGCATTCACGATGCAGCGGCAGCCCGCCGCGCGGTGGAGCTCGCCATCGCCGCTGAATTCGAAAGCTATAATCTCGATCTCATGTTTGCCCTGCCGGGGCAGGATCTCGCCGCTGCACAAGCAGACCTGCAAATCGCGCTGGACTATACCCCTCCTCACCTGTCCCTCTACCAGCTCACCCTGGAGGCGGGGACCCCTTTTGCAAGTCAGCCACCGGCAGACCTGCCGGACCACGACCAAGCCGCTGACATGGAAAATGCCCTGCGTCGGCAACTCCAGGAGGCCGGACTGCCGCGCTACGAGATATCGGCCCACGCCCTGCCCGGCCAACGCTGTCAGCATAATCGCAATTACTGGCTCTATGGCGACTACCTCGGCATCGGTGCCGGGGCGCACGGCAAAATCACCCTGCCCGATGGCATCTGGCGCAGCCGCAAACCCAGCCGTCCGGAAAGTTATATGGCCGACGCGCTGAGTGATGCCGACGCTATCGGCGACTATGAACCCGTGTTAACCGCCGATAGACCTTTCGAGTTCATGCTCAACGCCTTGCGCCTGACGGATGGCTTCCCCATGGCGTTATTCCCGGAACGTACCGGCCTGTCATGGCCTATGGTTCAGCCACAAATCCGTCGAGCCGAGCGCGCGGGTTTAGTCGAAATCAAAGGAGAATTCCTCCAACCCACGGCCCTCGGACTCAATTTTTACAACGACCTCTGTGCCCGTTTTGTCCCGTGACAATGCAATCCGTTTTACTCGCGTCCCATCGTCGCGGACTCGTGGCCGGTGATGGAGCCGTTGCTGAACAAGTACTCACGCAATTCTTTATCCAGCCGCGGCATTTTACGGCGCAGCCACTCCAGGACCATAGCAGCGTGCTCGATTTCTTCATCCCGATTGTGTTCCAGAATTTGCTTGAGCATAGGATCCTTGCAGGCGTCGGCGCGCTGCTGGTACCAGTCAATCGCTTCAAACTCCTCCATCAGCGAGGAAATGGCCCGGTGGATATCCACGGTTTCGGGGGACAAGGATTCGCGGGATTCATGCAAAGTTTCATGCGCCATAATCAACTCCTTTGGGCGAACGAGTGAAACAGCCTTCAAATCATAGTCCAAAGTCTGGACAAAACCAAAGTGCGCCCGGCTTTGGGCTTGCTCGCATCCTGTCCAAAGCCGGGCTGTGCTCGCGGACGGTGGCGGCGGAATGGATCCGCGCCGGGCGGGTGGAGGTAGATGGTCGTCGGGTACACGATCCAGAGGCACGCTTCGCCCTGTCCGGGCCGAAAATCTGTGTCGATGGTATCGAGGTCACCGCCAGTACCCGCCGGGTTTTGCTGCTGCATAAACCGCGCGGGGTTCTTACCACCCGTCGGGATGAGAAGGGGCGTGCCACTGTGTACGACCTGCTGCCCGAGACCCCATGGTTGGCTCCCGTAGGACGTCTGGATCAGGCCAGCTCCGGCCTGCTGCTCTTCAGCAATGATCCGCACTGGGCGCAACAACTGCTGGATCCGGATCAGCATGTGGCCAAGACCTACCATGTGCAGATTCGCCCGCCCCTCTCCACGAGCGCCGCAGCGCAACTGGCGACTGGCCCCACGCTTGATGGAAAACCTTGCTTACCATTGCAGGTCAGGGAGTTGCGCTGCGGTGGCAAAACCCAGTGGCTGGAGTTCATTTTGCAGGAAGGACGTAATCGCCAGATCCGGCGTCTGCTTGCCGCTGGCGACACGGAGGTGTTGCGTCTGCTCCGCGTAGCGGTGGGAAATCTGCCTCTCGGCGCGCTGCGTCCCGGCGAATGGCGTTGGCTGCGCAGTGATGAGGAAGACCTGTTACGTCAGACACCGTTTGCCCATGACAGGCCACGTTTCCCGCCAAAGTAAGTCTGACCATGGGGTATGGGCTGCATCGAGCCACAATCCCGGGTTTTCCTGGTTGCAGTCTATCCCGACATGGCGGCTTATCACCTTTCCCAACTTGCCAGAGAGGAGCACCGACTTTATACTGACCGAACGGTCAGTACCTGGACGTGCACATTTTCCCGGTCCACGCGTCGAAATGGGTGAAGGCTGATCCTACCATCAGGCTTATCCGTCACAGAGAGGAGCCCATCCGTGGCGCAAGAGAGCCCCGCTTCACGTCTTACCATTACGGTCGCGGTCATGCTGGCGGTAGTCATGCAGGTACTCGACCTGACCATTGTCAACGTGGCGCTGACCTACATGCGCGGCTCTCTGCATGCCAACAGCGATCAGATCACCTGGGTGCTCACCAGTTACATGGTCGCCAATGTGATCATCCTGCCCCTCACCGGGCTCCTGGTGGAACGCTACGGCCAGCGCAACATCATGCTCTGGAGTGTGGTCGGCTTTGTGATTTCCTCGGTGCTCTGCGGGCAGTCCCATAGTCTGCTGGAAATCGTGCTCTGGCGCTTTCTGCAAGGCATATTTGGCGCGTCGCTGGCGCCCGTGGGGCAGACCATCATGCTCGGCGCCTATCCATCCAACAAGCGTGGCCAAGCCATGGCCATTCTCGGCATGGGCATCATGCTGGGTCCGATTCTGGGTCCCACCCTGGGCGGTTATCTGACGGACACACTCAGTTGGCGTTGGGTATTCTATGTGAATATTCCCTTTGGCATCCTCGCGTTCCTGCTGATGCAGACCATTCCCGACGGCGGCAAGAGCAGCACCCCCCGTCCGGTGGACTGGACAGGCTTTGCGTTGATGGCCCTGGGGCTGGGCAGCCTGCAGGGCGTATTGAGCCTCGGCGATCAGGATAACTGGTTCAGCTCGCGGACCATCATCATTCTGACTATTGGTGCCGTATTGGGAATGCTCTTCTTTGTCTGGCGCTCTTTGAGCGTAAAATATCCGGTGGTGGATTTGCGCCTGCTCAAAGACCGTAATCTCTCCATCGGCAGTATGGGTATCGGTATATTCGGTCTCGCCCTCTTCGGTACCATGGTGATTCTGCCGATCATGCTGGAGACACTGATGCACTATGAAGCGTTCACTGCAGGGCTGGTGATGGCACCGCAGGGCATTGGTGCGATGTTGGCCATGATGTTGGCGGGACGACTGCTGGGGCGCGGCGTCAATCCACGTAACATCGTACTGGTCGGCGTCATTTTTGGCGCCGTTGGCACCTATTTCACGACACTCTACAGCCTGGACATCAGCATGGCCTGGCTCATCTGGCCCAGCTTCATCCGCGGCATTGGTTTTGGGCTGGTCACCATTCCGCTCTTCACCCTGGCCTTTTCGACCCTGAAAAAATCACAGCAGGCCGAAGGCTCGGGCATTTTCAACCTGATGCGAACCTTGGGTGGCAGCATCGGCATCGCCATCGTTTCTACGGTGACGAGTCAGGAAACGCAAGTGGGTTGGAACCAGATGGGCGGTTTTATCAACCCGTTCAATCCTGCCTTTCATCACTATCTTGCCGCAGCGGGCATGACCCAGAATCCGACCACCTGGCAAGTGCTGGGTAACGTCGTGCTATACAGCCAAGCGAACATGCGCGGAATGCTGGATGCTTTTGTGCTCGTTTTTTACGGCTTCCTCGTTATGATTCCGCTGATCATATTCCTGAAGAAACCACCCGCCGACTCAGCACCGCCCACGCACCTTAGCGAATGAAGGTTGGCAGTTACGGTGCCGAGGTCCGCTCCAGATGCGGTGCTGCAGGCAGCCAGAGAGTGCGTGCAAATCCCCAGTCCAGCAATTTGAGGCTCTGCCAGGATGCCTTCCAGAAACCCCGCCTTTCATTGTGGAAGGACGGTACGCCGAGGATCACGGCAATCAGCTTCACGCCATCCTGAGTTCCTGTAGCAACGAGACAATGCCCTGCTGCGTCGGTATAGCCACTTTTCATGCCGGTGATAAAAGGCACCCGCCCCACTAACAGGTTGGGGTTAGGACTGGTGATGCCCGCGTAGGTGAAGTTTTTGTGGCCGAAAAAAGGCATGAACTGCGGAAACTGGGTCATGATCGTGCGGGTGAGGACGGCAACATCATAGGGACTGGACATGTTATTAGGATGCGGCAGCCCATCGGGATCATAATAGGTGGTGGAAAGCATCCCGATTTTACGCGCCGTCTGGTTCATTTCGGTGACAAAGGCGGGTACGCTGCCGGCCACCAGATGTGCGGCTTCTACCGCAGCATCATTGCCGGAAGGCACCGTCATTCCGAGAATCATCTGCGCGACGCTAAAGGGCAGGCCGGGATGCATGAACATGCTGGAGCCCCTCGTCTGTAGCGCCGTGCGACAGGGCACGAAGTGCTGGTTCATCTGCAAATGCCCACTGTCAATGTCCTTGAACAGCAGATATAGCGTCATCAGCTTGGTAATGCTGGCAATAGCATAGGGCTGATAGGCATTTTTTGTCGCAATGATGGCGCCTGTATCCGCATTCATCAGGATATAAGCCCGCGCATCTATGGGTGGGAGGCCGCTGGTCTCGGCTGCGGCGCGCGGCGCGCAAAATAGAAAAATCGCCACTAACGAAAGCAAGGGAAGGAGCCACCACCCTATGGAAGGGAAATATTTTACCGTCGAGGGTCCAAAATCTGTGTCGGGTACAGGAACGGAGGCCAGCATGGGAACACCTCGTCGCATCGGCTATATCAGGTTAAAGCTATTTCTCAGGATGCTTCGATAATAGGCTATTTTTTTACGGTTGCCTATAGACCAACGCTCGACTCGGATAATTCAATCTTACCAGCCTATATGGAAGGTCATCCACAAAGCATATAGACTGGTCGGTATGATAATGCAGGCTTCTCTTTCCTATGCCACTCTGATCCAAAATCCGTTGCTCTGGGCCATCGCCGGGGGGATCATTCTGGTCGCCTTTTATGTCCGCGCGGCGATTGGCTTTGGCTCTGGATTAATTTCGGTGGCTTTGCTGACGCTTATTTTCCCCATCAAAGAAGTGGTACCCGTGGTACTGCTGCTGGATCTGCTCGGTTCCATGCTGCTGGGCGCCTATGACTTTCGGGAAATACGCTGGCCGGAGTTGCGCTGGCTGATTCCCGGCAGCGTGATCGGGCTGGCCATCGGCTCCTTTATTCTCGCGGATACCAATGCCCAGAATCTTACCCATTTTCTCGGCGTCTTCATTCTCGCCTACGTGGTCTACGCGCTGGTCATGAAGCCAGAGCGACTACCGCGGGTCGCCTTGCCCTGGGGAATGCCGCTGGGCATTTTCGGTGGCGTAGTGGGCAGTTTGTATGGCGGCGGAGGTCCACCCATTGTCGCCTACCTGCAAATGCGGCATCTCGACAAACGCGCCTTTCGCGCCACGTTTCAGGGCATTGCCCTCACTGACAATATTTTACGGGCTGTTATGTACATAGCACTGGCCCTGCTGACCTGGCAACTGACGGTGGGTTTTCTCCTGCTGATTCCACCGGTGCTGCTCGGCTTGTGGGCAGGTAATCACTTGCATATGCGCATCAATCAAAGGGCTTTTCTCATGGGGACCCTCGCGGTACTCGCGGTGGTCGGTCTAAAATATCTTCTCTGAACGAGGGAATGTGATATGGCTTTACGTAGCATGGATGAACTTCGGCAGCAGGCTCAGGGTGCATTATCCCTGAACATCGCTTTCATTGGCGTCGTCAACGGGCTTTTTAGCACCCTTCATACCCTGGGCGATGCGGACACTCCCACACTGGCGTCTGCTGCCGGAATGGATGCTGGCTATGTGCTGCGCTGGTGTGATGCCGCCTATGCCTTTGGTTGGTTGGAGCTGACCGATAATGAGCAATGGCGGCTGAGTGAGGATGGCGACAGCATGCGTCCGGAAGCCGCAAACAGCCGCGTGGGCGTAGCGGTGGGCGCCGTGCTCGCGGCACACATGGCGGAGCGGGCAGCGGGTCTCATGCGCACGGGTGAGCGTCCCGGCGAACAGGTCCTGGCCGAGCGCGAAACCATTCTGCCCTGGTTCGGGCTAATGCTGGAGAACAATTTTCGCAAGACCTTCGAGGAAAAAATCTGCCCGGCCGTCCCCATCTTTGCCGAAGTCGATGCCCGCGGTGGGCTGGCGGTGGACCTGGGCTGCGGCAATGGCTGGTATTTGCGAGCCCTCGCCGCACGCTGTGGACATCTGCACGGTCTGGGGCTAGATGGTTTCGCCGAAAACATCCGCCAGGCTACGGAAAAAGCCCAAAGCGAGGGGCTTGCAGATCGCCTGCACTTTGATGAAGGCGATATCCATCAGTTTTCCCTGCCAGAGCCCGCCGACCTCATCGCCATGAATCGCGCCCTGCACCATGTCTGGGAAAACCGTGGTGAGATTTTTCAGCGACTGCAGGCCAGCCTGAAACCCGAAGGCGCCATCGTCATCTGGGAACCGGCCTGGCCCGACGATCACCGCGTGCTGCGTGAGCCGCCGCTACGCGGCATGGCCTTTCAGAATTTGACTGAGCATGTGCAGGGCAACCATTTCCTGCATCCGGAGGAAATTGCCGCAGCCCTCAGCGAGGCCGGCCTCAAGCCGGAGATTTTTCCCTTCGGCAGCGATGTCGTGGTGGTGGGCCGGGCGTAGCGCTCGGCATTTCCAGCACCCTATGCCACCCATTGCATTACGGGGGAGTTGCCTTTATCCTACGCGGCAATGGGGCGGTAGCTCAGCTGGGAGAGCGTCGCGTTCGCAATGCGAAGGTCGGGAGTTCGATCCTCCTCCGCTCCACCAAATAAAACAATTTGGTTATGGCATCAACCTAGGCCATTTTTCTTGCCAAATTGACTTTCCGCGGTAAATAATACGCTACAAACCATGCTGATCGCGCGACAATGCGGGGTACAAGATGGCGGCAATCAATCCCAGATTTGACAAAGACGGCAACCGAATCAGGTGGCAACTCAGAGTCCGCAAGATTAAGGTGCCGTGCAGGAGTAATCCATTATTAACAAGCTGTTGGAATCCACGCTTGCCAACATGTTTCTTGCGTCCATACAGGGCAAAGACATCGCCGAGTACCGGGATACGATACTGGCCGATGGATATAGCCCGATTACCGTGCGCCGCCGCCTATCCCTCCTCTCCCATATGCAAGTGGCCGCCATCACGGGACACAAAACGCTGCAAATGTTGAAGCGTTATCCGCATTTGAGAGCGGAAGATCTGGTGAAGATGCTGGGGTAATTAGTATCCTCGGTCTGGCTGGAACCGGAAGTGTGGTCTGGACTGCCCTGGTACTTCGGCTCTATGGCTCCGAATGCCAGGTTGTTTTGGTAACCAAACAGTTGGATTTGCTGAAGCACGCTGAAACACAAAAATGCGGCCCACGATGATTGGTCGCGGATTCATCGGGGAAGACCTGCCGTTATGCCGATAATGCCCATGGATTGATGACTGTTATCCCGGCAGACAGGAACGGGCCAGTATCCCTCGTGGCTACAGTCATTTTATTGGCGGCAGCAATCGCTGCGATGTAACCATCCGCCCTGCCAATGGCAAAACCGGCCCCCCGAGATTTTGCCATTAAATGCGCGAAAGCCTGCGAGGCAGCCAGGTCAAATGCCAGCACCCGCCCGACAAACATGGGCAGCACACGGTCTTCCAGATTCTCGTGGAGGATATCCCGGCGCCGACCAGTCGGCAGCATTGCAATACCCAGTCGCAACTCAGCAATGGTGACAGTTGAAAGATAAAGAGTCTCAATGGGTTGCGCATCGATCCAGGTGACAACGCATATCTCGGGCGCTTTTCGCAGGGGTTCCGAAATGACATTGGTATCGAGAAGAATCATTCAAAACGTACCGGCTCTTCAGGAGTCTTATCGCGCACCCGCTCGAATACCGCAAGATCTTCATCGGTCAGATCGGCGCGACGACCAATCTCAGTCAATAGTGACCCCAGCTTCACCCGCCCCTGTGGCTTCACTACTTCTTCTAATATCGATCGGACCTCAGCCTCAGTGCTTCGCCCATGCTGTGCGGCACGCATACGCAATGCACGCCGAACTTCTTCAGGAAGATTCCGTATAGTCAGCATCGCCATAAGCCACCCCATTAACATGCCGTCATTGCATGCATTTTATGATAGCGCAGTCAAAAACGCAATTTCCTTCCAGGATCACTGATCCATTCATCATTCGTCAGTTTGCGGGCCGAAATAATGCGGATGGATTCGCCCCCGATCTACAATATGTACTACGAACAGCAGGTGCCCCGCCGCGCTGGAGCCAAAGGCCGCATCTCTGGCCTCATGATCGCTACTGGCGTCCACCAGGCGAAAGAAGGGATCGAAAAACACGGCCGCCCCTTTCTCGAACGTCACCCCGTCATATTTTCTGGGATTGCTGGCGGCTTTCCTGTCGTCCCGGACAAAAGTAAAATCCGTTCAGTGCGTAATGGATGTCCATAGTGGTCAGCATGGGCAATGATTTACATTGTCAACACATCCTGTTTTTACAGAGGCACGGATTTGGATATGATTTTAATTCGCAGTAGAAATAGAGTTAATTATATACCCCCATCCAGCGATGGATTTCACCCGCTCATGGTCTACCTCAAGAGCACGGAGACCCGCTACCAACTGTTCCTCCAGAGCCCCCAGCCAAGCGCTTGAACGCTCATTCAGATAATGAAAAACTGGCTGTAGTTGCGCCACATTGATACAATCATCGGCTTATGCCAACTCAATCAGGTCGTCAGCAATGGAGCGCTGTGTTGTCGGTACCCGCCGCCCCGGTGCATCGGAAGTTGCAGTCAAGGGCAAGGATGTTCCCACCGTCTGGTTTCCGTCGATAGCCACGATGGCAGCCGTGCTGTCGGAGGACAACCGGGAACTGTTGCGCATTATCCGTGATACCAAGCCCAAGACGCTGACCGAGCTGGCTGCATTGTCCGGGTGGCAGGTGCCAAACCTGTCGCGCACGTTGCGAATGATGACGGGCTATGGGCTGGTAGAACTCAAACGTAATGTGCGGGAAATTGAACCGATTACGCTGCCGACGGAATTTCTCGTCGTGCTGGGCTAACGTGGAGGTAGATATGATTCACAAGAGCAGCACACAGCATAAGCAGCCAGGTCGGGAGATTCGTTGATGACGCTTTCAGAGCGCAACGAAACCTCTACGCGTACAGAGCTCATTAATACGCAGCTCGCGCGTGCGGGTTGGTCGCGCAATCGGCGCACGCTCATCGAAGAGTTTTTACTAAAGGCTGCCGAACCAGATAGCACTTACGGCAATGATCAGTTTGCTGACGATGTGCTGCTCGGGTCGGATGGCAAACCAACTGCCGTAGTTGAGGCTAAACGCTCCTCCCGAGACGCGATCGCGGGAAAACGTCAAGCGGCTGACTACGCCGACGCCATCAAGGCCAAGTTCGGCGACGATCCATTCATCTTCCTCACCAACGGTAAAGAAATCCAGTTCTGGGATCGCGACCGCTACGCGCCCCGGAAAATTGCTGGTTTCTATACCCGCGATGACCTTGAACGCCTGCGTCATCAAAGGCAATACGCGCAGCCTTTGCACGAGGTAACGATCAACGCCGACATCGCTGGGCGCGATTACCAAAACGAAGCTATTCGTCGTGTCACGGAAGGGATCGACGCAGCAAAGCGTAAGTTTCTGCTGGTAATGGCCACCGGCACGGGCAAGACGCGAACCACCATCGCATTGGTGGATACGCTACTGCGCTCAAAGCGCGTTCAGCGCGTGCTGTTCCTGGCAGACCGCCGCGAGTTGGTTCGCCAGGCCATGTCCGAGTTCAAGTCCCACCTACCCAACGAGAGCCTGGCCCGCATTGAGGCGGGAGAAACATCCGGTGCACGCATCCAGTTCTCAACCTACCCAAGCATGATGCAGGTCTATGAGCGCCTGTCAGTCGGATACTACGATCTCATCGTCGCCGACGAAAGCCACCGCTCGATCTACCAGCGCTACAAGGCCGTGTTCGATCATTTCGACGCCATTCAGCTGGGATTAACCGCGACACCTACCGATTACATCGATCACAACACCTTTGATTTGTTTGACTGCGGTGATGGCGCGCCCAGCTACTACTACAGTTACGAGCAGGCCATTGCCGATAAAAATCTCGTGAACTATCGCGTGCTGGACGCCCAAACCAACTTCCAGTTGCAAGGCATTCAAGGCGACACGCTGCCAGAACCCCTCAAACAGATGGCGCGCGATCAAGGCGTGGAACTCGACGAACTCAACTTCGACGGTAGTGACATCGAAAAAGGCATCATCAACCAGGGCACCAACGATGCCATGGCGCGCGAGTTCATGGATAAGTGCCGTAAGGACGTTCGCGGCCTGCCGCACAAATCCATCGTCTTCGCGGTAAGCCACGCGCACGCCAAGCGACTGTATGAGAGCTTCAACCGGCTCTACCCCGAACTACAGCGCCAAGGCATGGCCGAAATTATCGACAGCCATATGGAGCGTGCCGACGCCACGCTGGACGACTTCAAATACAAAACCATGCCGCGCGTCGCCATCTCCGTGGACATGCTCGATACCGGCGTGGACGTGCCCGCCATCCAGAACCTCGTATTTGCCAAACCGGTATTCAGCCGGGTTAAGTTCTGGCAGATGATCGGCCGCGGCACGCGACTGCACACCGACAAAACCACAGGTGAGATCAAGAAAGATTTCCTGATCATCGACCACTGGAAAAACTTTGCCTACTTCAAGCTCAAACCTGATGGTGAGGTCGATCACCCCACAGAACCACTGCCGGTGCGGCTGTTTCGTTTGCGACTGGAAAAATGGCTGCTGCTCCATGCGCAGCAGCAAGACGTCCAACTTGCTATCGAAGAACTGCGCGCCATGATCGCGGCCCTGCCACGGCTAAGTATCAACGTGCGCCCGCACTGGGACGAGCTCGATGCGCTCATGCAGCACTGGCCCGCGCCAAGCCAAGGCACGCAAGAGCACTTGTCTCAAACGATTGCCCCGCTCATGCGGCTCGCGCCGCTAGCGGGGCTGGACGAATTGCAGTTCCGCATTTGGTGCGAACGCCTCACCGTTGCCTGGCTCAAGGCCGATGCCGGTGAACAAGCCAAGGTCAGCGAGCACATCCAGGAAGCGGTAGCCAGCCTAGCCGACAACATCCCCGATGTGCAGCGCGTGGCAGAACAGCGCGCCTGGGTGCTATCTGCTGGGTTTTGGCAACATCTGGATATGCCGCGGCTGGCTACGCTGCAAACCCTGTTCGCTCCACTCATGCGTTATCGCACCAGTACACCGAGCCACACCGTCGAAATCAACTTGCCCGACAGCATTACCCATCGCAGCTGGATCATCTACGGCCCCACTGGCGAAGGCGCATTCGCCGAAAGCTACCGTGAACAGGTCGAAGCTCTGGTGCGCCGCATGGCCGAGCAACTGCCCGAACTCGCCAAACTCAAACAGGGCGGCACCCTAAACGACGAAGAGATCGACCACATCAGCGTAACCCTGAATCAGGCCGATCTGTTTGTCACCGAAGACACCTTGCGCAAAGCCTTTGAAGCACCCGCCGCCTCATTGGCCGATTGCCTGCGCCACATCCTCTGCGAAGACGCGCAACTGCCCAACCGCGAAGAACGCATCAATGCTGCTTTTGACACCTTCATTGGCGCGCATGGCTACTTGCGCGCCAATCAACTCAACTTTTTGCGGGCAGTAAAAGCCGCCGTGCTGCGCCATGGCCGCATCACTCGTGCCGCACTCAGCGAACCGCCGCTATCGCGTATCGGTCGCGTCGAAACGTTATTTCCGTCGCAAGACATCGAAGAACTCATTCACCTCGCCAACCAGTTGTTGGACGAGGCCGCCTGAAACTAGAGGACTGATTGCGGGTCATCTACTAAAGGGGTAACTCAATGACCAATAAAGATAACCCTGTCGAAATGCAAAGCCTCGAAGGCACTGAAGCACCGTTCCTGCTCTACGCTGGCGATGACGAGAAAGTCCATGTCCGCGTGCTCATCCACGCCGAAACCCTCTGGCTGCCCCAGCGCCTTATGGCCGAGCTGTTCCAGACCACACCGGACAACATCGGTCTACACCTCAGGAACATCTACGCAGAGGGCGAACTGGCGGAACAGGCAACTGCCGAGGATTTCTCGGTAGTTCAAAACGAAGGCGGGCGGGCCGTTCGGCGCACCCTCAAGCACTATAGCCTCGATGCCATCATTGCAGTCGGCTACCGCGTCAGCTCCAAGCGTGCTACCCAGTTCCGCATTTGGGCTACTCAGATTCTGAAGGAATATATCCGCAAGGGCTTTGTGCTGGATGATGAACGCCTGAAGCAAGGCAAGCAAGTGTTCGGCGAGGACTACTTCCTGGAGTTGCTGGAGCGGGTCCGTTCCATCCGGGCCAGCGAACGCCGCATTTACCAGCAGATTACCGATATTTTCGCTGAATGCAGCGTGGACTACGACCCCCGGTCAGACGTCACGCAGACCTTCTACGCCATGGTGCAGAACAAGTTCCACTATGCCATCACGGGCCAAACAGCCGCTGAGATTATCCACAGTAAAACCGACCACACCGCCCCGCATGCTGGCCTGCTTACCTGGAAAAATGCCCCGCATGGTCGCGTTCTGGCCTCGGATGTTACCATCGCCAAGAATTACCTCTCCGAGCCGGAGATCAAGCGGCTGGAGCGCACCATTTCAAGTTTTTTTGACTACATCGAAAACATCATCGAAAACCGCGTCCAGATGAACATGGCAGATATGGCAGCCAGCGTGGACAAATTCCTGAGTTTCAATGAGTACGAGGTGCTGACCCACAAGGGCAACGTCAGCAAGACGCAGGCCGACCAGAGGGCGCTAGCCGAATATGCAGAATTCAACCGGACACTGAAAATCGAGTCGGACTTTGACCGGGTACTAAAGGCAACGAAGGCGCTGGGGGATAAAAGCCAGAAGTCAGTGCGTAAAGGTCGTGAATCGAAAAAACAATGAGCGTCACTGATTCCTTACCTCGCAGCATTCCAGCGAATAGTTTGGTAGTAAACTGAAAACCACCAGACAGGGAAATATCTTAATTTTGCTCCAAACATTACCCCAACGCCTTCCGCGCGTTCATAAAAACCTGCATCCATGGTGTAGCCTCACCCCACTCCGGTGGCCGCCAGCTCATCTGTAAACTGCGCACGACCCGCTCCGGGTGCGGCATGAGGATAGACACCCGGCCGTCCTCATTGCAGAGGCCGGTAACGCCTTGCGGGGAGCCGTTGGGATTGGCTGGATACTGCACTGCGGGCTGTCCCTTGGCATCCACAAAACGCATGGTAACAGGCCCTGAGCCAGGCTGATCCACGGCGAAGTGCGCCCGCCCTTCGCCGTGAGCGATAACGATGGGCGCGTAAGTGCCTGCCATACCCGCGAACAACAGCGACGGCGAATCCACGACCTCGACCATGGCCAGCCGCGCTTCGAACTGCTCCGAACGGTTGCGCGCGAAGCGCGGCCAGTGCGCTGCGCCGGGGATAATGTCGCGCAGCTCCGCCAACATCTGACAGCCATTGCACACGCCCAGGGCCAGGCGCGAGGTATCGGCAAAGAAGGCGGTAAAATCATCCCGCAGACGATCATGGAAAAGGATCGATTTGGCCCAGCCCGCACCGGCGCCCAGCACATCTCCGTAGGAGAAGCCGCCGCAAGCAGCCATCGCCTGGAAGTCTCCCAAGCAATAACGTCCGGCCGCAAGGTCGCTCATATGCACGTCCACGGCGGTAAAACCGGCGCGATGGAAAGCCGCCGCCATCTCGATCTGGCCGTTTACACCCTGCTCCCGGAGGATCGCTACACGGGGCTTGACCCCGGTTTGCATCATCGGCATCTGCGGGGTGAAGGTCAGACGGGAGAACAATGGCGTTTCCTCTGCGGCCACCACAGCAAAAGCCTCTTGGGCGCAAAGCGGATCATCACGCAGGGCCTGCATCCGCTTACTGGTCTCCGCCCAGGTGCGCAGCAGGTCAGCGACAGCTTCGTTCAGGATGGATTGGCCGCCCTGTTGCACTTGCAAACGCCAGTGGTCGGTCTTTACCTGACCAATGACCTGAGCCCGTCTAGCAAGGTCGGCATCGGCAAAAATCTGCGTGATTTGCGCGCGCTGGGCGGCCGGGGTCTGAATAAGCACTCCCGGCTCCTCGGCGAAAAGGAAGGACCAGCTATCCGCCCCCGAAGGCAGTTGAATGTCCGCCCCGCAACGGCTGGCGAAAGACATTTCGCAGAGGGTCGCCCAGAGGCCGCCGTCGGAGCGGTCGTGATAGGCGAGCACCTGATCCTGCATGCGCAAAGTCTGCAATGCGGTGAACAGGCTGCGGAGCAACTCCGGGGCATCCAGATCAGGCGTACTGTCGCCCATCTGCCCCAAAGTCTGGGCCAGAATGGAAGCTCCCAGACGGCCACGCCCCAAGTCCACCAGCCAGAGATCCGTATCAGGTTGCGCAGACCACTGAGGGGTCCAGCTCTTCCGCAAATCCGCCACGGGCGCAAAGGCCGAGATGATTACCGACAGGGGTGACACGACGGCCTTCTCCACGCCCTCCTCTCGCCAGATGGTGCGCATGGACAGGGAATCTTTGCCCACCGGGATGGCAAGGTCCAGCGCCGGACAAAGTTCCAGTGCCGCGGCACGTACCGCGTCATAGAGCGCCGCATCCTCTCCGGGATGATCTGCCGCCGCCATCCAGTTGGCCGAGAGTTTGATATCGCCCAGCGCGGCTATATCGGCGGCAAAAAGGTTAGTGAGGGCTTCGGCAATAGCCAACCGGGCGCTGGCTGCGGGATTCAACACCGCTACCGGGGCGCGCTCACCGATGGCCATGGCCTCGCCGTGGGTATTCCAGAAATCCGCTGCCGTGACCCCGCAATCGGCCACCGGCACCTGCCATGGCCCCACCATCTGATCGCGATGAATCAGGCCGCCGACACTGCGGTCGCCGATGGTGATGAGGAATTCCTTACTGGCTACCGAAGGGTGGCGCAGGACGGCATAGGCGGCAGCGCGTAGGTCGGCGCCAGACAGGTCCAGCGGCCGCAAATCGGGCGGCACATGCCGACTATCCCGTTCCATGCGCGGCGGGCAACCCAGCAAGGTGCTGAGGGCCATATCCACCGGCCGGTCGTGAAGCAGTGAATCTTCCAGAATCAGCGCATCCCCCGCCGTAGCTTCTCCCAAAACTGCCCAGGGACAGCGCTCGCGGGTGCAGATCTCCGTAAAACGCGGCAGATCTGCCGCTGCCACGGCCAGCACGTAACGCTCCTGCGCCTCATTACTCCAGATCTGCATGGGCGACATGGCCTGTTCTTCATTGGGCACCGCGCGCAGTTGCAGATGGCCGCCGCGACCACCATCGTGCAACAACTCGGGAATGGCGTTGGAAAGCCCGCCCGCCCCGACGTCATGGATGGACAAAATAGGCGAATCCTCTCCCAGAGCAATACAACGCTCGATCACTTCCTGGGCCCGGCGCTGCATTTCCGGGTTGCCGCGCTGCACCGAGGCAAAATCCAGTTGTTCATCCCCGGCCCCGCTGGCCACACTGGAAGCGGCACCACCACCCAGACCGATAAGCATGGCCGGACCGCCGATAACCAGTACCCTGGCGCCTTCCGGCAGGGGCTTCTTCTCCACCAGCAGGGGACGAATCTGACCCAGGCCGCCGGCCAGCATGATGGGTTTGTGATACCCACGGTGCAGTCCGTCCTGATCACACTCAAAAACCCGGAAATAGCCAGCAATGGCCGGGCGGCCGAATTCGTTGTTGAAGGCCGCAGCACCCAGGGGGCCGTCGCGCATGATGTCCAGCGCCGAACGGATACGCGCCGGCTTTCCGTAAGGGTTCGACTCCCATGATTGGATATAGCCGGGAATCCGCAGATGCGATACCGAGAAGCCAGTCAAACCCGCCTTGGGCTTGCCGCCTCGCCCGGTGGCCCCCTCGTCGCGAATCTCGCCGCCACTCCCCGTGGCCGCTCCGGGAAAAGGCGAAATGGCCGTCGGATGGTTGTGGGTTTCCACTTTCATCAGAATGGCGGTGCGCTCTTCCGCTACGGCATACGCTCCCGACACATCCACCGCGAAAGGCTGGCTCAGCGCGCCACCTGCCATGACCGCGGCATTGTCCTTATAGGCGGATAGCGTGCCCTGCGGATGCAGGCGGTGAGTTTCGCGAATCATGGCGAAGAGGCTGAGGGCTTGATCCTGGCCATCCAGCCGGAAGGCCGCATTGAATACCTTGTGCCGACAGTGCTCGGAATTGGCCTGCGCAAACATCATCAGCTCGGCATCACTGGGATCACGGCCCAAGCCGGAAAAATAATCAAAAAGATAATCCAGCTCCGCCGGGGCGAGAGCGAGACCCAAGCTGGCATTGGCCGCACGCAAAGCGGTATGCCCCTCTTGGTGCAGGGGAATGCGGATCAGTGATGCGGGTTCCGGGTGGGCAAAAAGTGCCTCTGCCGCCGCCCAGTCCGGCAACACCGACTCGGTCATGGGATCGTGCAGCAGCCGGCTCATCGCCTGTAACTCCGCTGTGCTGAAGGCCGCATCGCCAACTTTGTGCACGTGATATGAAACGCCCCGTTCGATACGCCGCACTGCACCCAATCCACAGTGTCCGGCAATATCCGTCGCCTTGCTGGACCATGGCGAGATGGTCCCGAGACGCGGCACCACGCAAACTTCCGCGGCATCCTCTGCATATCCTTCAACTGCTTCCCCGTAATGCAGCAAAGCCGTTAGTATTCCTGTTTCTGCCGCCGTCAGGGGGGCGCCGAGATCCACCAGATGAATATACTGAGCGACTGCACTCTGGACGGGAACCCCCCCGGCAACGAGGGTGCGTAGCAGGTGTTGCACACGAAAAGCGGACAGCGCCGCAGGGCCGCGAAGCAGCAGCATGGGATGATCCCTCATTCAAGAAACGCGGCAGGACGAGCCCACAGGCTATCCCGCTGGAAAGACACCGACCTTATGATACTGCTGGGAGCGGCACGCCCAGGCGGCGTGCGACTTCTACATACGCTTCTACCACCCCGCCCAGATTGCGACGAAAGCGATCTTTATCCATTTTTTCCAGATTCCGGGCGTCCCAGAGTCGGCAGCCATCAGGGCTGAATTCATCGCCGAGATAAAGCTCACCGTCAAAACGCCCGAACTCCAGCTTAAAGTCCACCAGAATCAGATTCGCTTTTGCAAATAGTGCGGACAGCAATATATTGACCCGCATGGTCCAGCGGCGCATGGCCTCTACTTCTTCTGCCGTCGCCCAACCAAAAGTGCGAATATGGGAGGTGTTGATCATGGGATCGTGCAGCGCATCGTTCTTCAGGAAAAATTCCAGCGTCGGCGGCTCCAGAATCCGGCCCTCCTCGATACCCAGGCGTTTGGACAAAGACCCTGCCGCCCGATTCCGCACCACACACTCTACCGGGATCATCTCCAGACGGCGCACCAGACTTTCTCGCGCATTGAGGCGGCGGATAAAATGGGTCGGCACCCCCTCACCCTGCAAATACTCCATGATGAAGGCATTGAAGGCATTGTTTATCTCGCCTTTATGGGCGAGCTGTTCGACCTTTTCACCGTCAAAGGCCGAAGTGTCATCCTTGAAATGCAGAACCAGTTCATCGGGTAATTCGCTGGCATAGACGATCTTGGCTTTGCCCTCGTAGAGGGCAGTGCGTTCACTCATCGGGGTTGTCCTTCCGGAAAGACCCGGGCGAAAATGGCGTCAATATTGCGAGTGTGATAGGCGAGATCAAACAACGCTGCCAGTTCCTGCGCGCTCAGGTAAGGCTGAATCTGTGGGTCCGCTGCCAGCAGCGATTTAAAATCCGCATTCGCCTCCCAGACCTGCATCGCGTTATGCTGCACCACCCGATACGCGTCTTCGCGCAGCATGCCCTTCCCGGTGAGCGCCAGCAGCACCCGCTGCGAGAAAATTAGGCCGTGCATTTTATGCAGGTTTTCCAGCATCCGTTGCGGATAGACCACCAGCCGTTCCAACAGACCACTCGCCCGATGGAACATGAAGTCCATGACGATGCAGGCATCGGGGCCGATCACCCGCTCCACACTGGAGTGAGAAATATCGCGCTCGTGCCAGAGGGCGATGTCTTCCAGCGCCATGCCCGCATAACCGCGCAGCAGGCGGGCGAGACCGGTCAGGTTCTCGGAGAGAATGGGATTGCGCTTGTGGGGCATGGCAGAACTGCCCTTCTGCCCGGCGCTAAATGGCTCCTCCACCTCCAACACCTCGGTGCGCTGTAAATGGCGAATTTCCACGGCGATCTTTTCAATGGATCCGGCAATCACCGCCAGGGTGCCAAAAAACTCGGCGTGACGATCCCGGGAAATGACTTGCGTGCTGGCGAGTTCCGGGGTCAGCCCCAGTTCCGCACAAACTGCATCTTCGACACCGGGGTCGATATTGGCGAAAGTGCCCACAGCCCCCGACAACATGCCCGCCGACACAGTGGCGATGGCACTGACCAGACGTTGCCGGTTGCGCTGCGCCTCGGCACACCAGACCGCCACTTTCAAGCCAAAAGTGATGGGCTCCGCGTGAATGCCGTGGGAACGGCCGATCATCACCGTATCCTTGTGCTTCCAGGCCAACTTTACCAAGGCCTGGTGCAAACGATCCATCCCTTCCAGCAACAGCGCCCCGGAGCGCTTCAATTGCAGCGCAAAACCCGTATCCACCACGTCTGAAGAAGTCAGGCCCAGATGGACGAAGCGGCTGGACGGCCCCACATGCTCCGCCACGGACGTCAGAAAGGCGATGACGTCGTGTTTAACTTCCAGCTCGATTTCCTCAATACGGGCGCTGTCAAAAGCCGCCTTGGCCTCAATGTCGGTCAGGGCATCGGCGGGAATCTGGCCGCGCTCCGCCAGTGCCCGGCAGGCTGCCAGTTCCACGTCGAGCCAGGCCTGATATTTGGCGTCCTGCGTCCATAAGGCACCCATTTCCGGGCGCGTATAGCGCTCGATCATGCCTTACCCCCATTTTTGGGAGACAAACCCGACTGCAGCTTGTCGAGAATCTCTGCGGACCATTTGGGGGCATCCTTGCCAACGCCCGGTGTCGTCTCCAGTACGCTGCCCGCGTTGTCTTTCATGCGCAGCAGCGCCACGCGCACCGAGATGGGTTTCTGCTTCTCCGGACTGCTCCAGATAGCCTTGATATTATCCCAGGTCCGCTGGAAGATGCCGCCGATAAAGCCCTGTTTCTGAGCTGCCTGTGCACCAGCTTCCTGCACCTGAACATTCCATACCCCCATGCCCGCACTTTGCACGGGATAACCCAGATCCTGCAAAACCACCTGTACCGCTGCCTGTGCCTTGGCGGGGACCACGTTCAACACCAGATAAGGACCGCGATTATCCTGGTAACGGGTAACCTTAATGTTCGGCATTTCCGCGACGAGTGATTCATGGCTCAGACGCTTTAGCAGCGCTTCCATAATCTGCCGGTTGTGCCCGGCATCGGCAGGCACTTTCGTCCATTCCACGCTGCCGCCGGTCGGGTTATTCCAGACACGATCCTGCTGTATCGTCAGGATTTCGGATCCATTTTCGCCAGCATTCAGGTGAAAGGTGTATTTCTCCCGATGGGTAGGTGCTACGGTGCTCCCCAGTACAAAGGCCAGACCGCTGCGGAAATCCCGCCAGTTGGTGACCAGTTCGTCCTGTTGCGGAGAGAATTTCGCCACCGTGGTCTCATCCGCTGCCAGCGTCGCTTTCAAGGCAGCCCAAATCTGCGCCGGCTTCGCGGTTGTGCTCAACCGCAAATCTGCGCCGGTACCCAGGATCTGCGCGCTCACACCCGGCAGCATTTTCTCTTCGACTGGCTGCTGCCCAGCCGCCGCGTGGGGCTGAAACAACCCGTAACCACCGGAGGCGCTATACTTCGACAGCGCGCTGGAAGTTACCGCCCCTCCCGGTATGGTAACTCCCGGTTGCGGCGCCTGAGCCAGCAGATCCGGTGGGATCTTCAGGGGTTCCATCACCTTGGAATCCTGGTATTTCGGGCCACTATTAGACTTGAAGAAGGGGATGTAGGAACACCCCCCCAAACCCAGACTGGCAACCACGGCAAGAGCTACGTAACGGCGCATGCAAGACTCCACTAAACGCGACTAGGCGCGAGAATAATTAGACACACTGCGCCCGACGCAAACTTTCACGCAGACGCTCATGATGAACAGACGAAAAAGGGGTCAGGGGCAGACGCAGAGCCGGTCCCATGCGACCCATCTCGTGCAGGGCCCATTTGACCGGGATGGGGTTGGACTCCAGAAAGAGATCCCGGTGTAACCCCACCAGTTGCGCGTTGACCGCACGGGCACCAATAAAGTCACCGGCCAGCGCCAGATCACACATCCGCGCCATCAGCCGGGGCGCCGCATTGGCGGTGACCGAGATCACGCCACGTGCGCCCAATGCCAGGGCGGCGAGGGCAGCACCATCATCGCCGCTGTACACCTGCATCTGATCCCCGCACAAGGCCAGAATTTCAGCGACCCGCTCGACTTTGCCGCTCGCTTCTTTGATGCCGACGATATCGGCACGCGGCGCCAGACGCGCTACAGTCTCGGGTAATATATCCCCAGCGGTGCGGCCAGGGACATTGTAGAGAATCATGGGAAAGTGGCATTGCTCGGCGACCGCCGAATAGTGCTGGAACAGGCCTTCCTGAGTGGGCTTATTGTAATAAGGGGAAACCAGCAGGGCCGCATCAGCTTTGACTTCCATGGCCGCCCGGGTGAGCTCTATGGCCTCATAGGTCGCATTGGCTCCGGTCCCTGCGATCACCGGGATGCGCCCTTTAGTCTGCTCCACGACGGTCCGAATCACCGCCACATGTTCCCTCATTTCCAGGGTGGCGGATTCTCCCGTGGTACCGACGGCGACCAGTGCGTGCGTCCCTTCGGCGATATGCCACTCCACCAGATCGCGGAGCGCAGTGTCATCTACCACGCCGTCCGCCCGCATGGGCGTCACCAAAGCTACC